>PNIE01000041.1 GCA_002877875.1 Caldimicrobium thiodismutans | reverse complement strand
AGGAGTTGGCTAAAATGTAGAAATTTAAATTTATAAAGGCAAATTAACCTTAAGCTTAAGAAAAGATTGATAATAAAACCTATACAAGGAGGTTAAACAGTGCTTATAGAAAACCACCAGAGTTAGTAGATCTTGAAGAGATTTTTCAGATAAATAGGTAAAGGTATACGTAAGATTTCAAAAAAGTAATAAGAGGTGACAAGTTTATAGTAGTAACAGAGGTTGTCAACATTTGGTATAAATTCAGAAAAATTAAAAAATAAAATTTGTAAAAATTCGGAAAAGATGGGGAGTTAAATAGGGATTGTAAATTTTTAAAAACCAATTAAATTATTTTTTACTTATTTACTAATAATTGGAGGTAGGGATGGAGGCGCTTCTTAAAAAATTTTTTACCCCTTCAAAGAAGGTTATAGCTGATAAGGCTAAATATCCTGAAGAGACTATAAAAGAAGTGGAAGAGAGGCTTAAGCAATGTCAGATGAAAATATATCGAGGACTTCAAAGAATTGATAAGGGTAGGCTTGGAATTCCCATTTATATCAGTCTTTATGATGTTGAAGGAACAGCAATCACAGGAAATTACAAGCAGATGGGGAAAGGAGTAAGCGATATCCTTTCCCAGGCAAGTGCCTTAATGGAACTTGTGGAGAGATTTTCCCTTTTTAGTTTTCATAGAAGGGCAAAAGATGAGGGGATCCTTTCAACCTTTGAAGAACTGGGAGATAAGGCCATCCCCTGGGATATTTTTCTTCAATCGGTTGAAGACCAAGAAGACGAAAAGACAAAGAAAGTCTCTCTAAAGCTCCTTAAGAAAGTCCCCTTCTATTTTGTTCCAGCCCTTGAAGTTCGCACAAAACAGGTGAAATATCTTCCTTTCCACTGGTTTTGGCTCATTTATGAATATAATGGATCTGCAGGGGGCAATACCTATCCTGAGGCATCAGTTCAGGCCATTTGTGAACTTATAGAAAGGCACACCAATGCCCTCTCCATAAGGATAAACCAACCTATGCCTGCAATAAAAAGGGAGTCAATTAAAGGGCCTTCAGAAGAACTCTTGAAGTGCTATGAAAGGGTTGGTATTCATCTTTGGATTAGAGATATGACTTATGGGATGCCTGTTCCCACTATAGCGGTTATGGCTATGGATCCTTCAACCTTTCCTGAAAGAAGCGAAATTGTCTATGCCGCAGGAACTGCTACTAGTCCCGAGAGGGCTCTTATAAGGGCCTTAACTGAAGTAGCTCAGCTTGCAGGGGATTTTGATACGGAAGGAAAATATGTAGAAAGTGGTCTTCCTAAATTTGCAAATCTTGATGAGGCCAAAGTGATAACAGATTTCACCTATGAAATTAATCTCTCTGATCTTCCCAATCTATCCTCTGATAACCATTTAGAAGAATTAATAGCACTTTCTCAGGCTATGAAAGAAAGAGGCTATGAAGTTTATCTTATAGACATTGAAGAGGAAAATCTTAAACTTCCTGCCGTTTATGCTATAATTCCTGGAATCCTCTTTAGAGAAAGAACGGTAATTCCCTATCTTTATCAATTAGTTAGAACCCTATCCCTCTATCTTCCTGCTGAGGAGAATCTTAAGATTCTTGAAGAAATTTTAAAGGAGATTGATAACAAATATTATGTTTGGGCCTATTATGGAAATGCTTTAAAGGCCCTTTTCAGGTTCGATGAAGCCATAATAGCTTATGAAAAAGCTCTTCTTCTTGAACCAACGGTACCAGATATGGTTGCCCTTTTTACCCAGCTTGCTGATGCCTATTTCAAGAGAGGCGAATGGGATAAAGTCATTGAGGTTTGTGATAGGGCCTTAAATCTCGGAGAAATTCCAGAGCTTTACAACCTCCTTGGAAGGGCTCTTTACAAAAAATCAGATTTTGCCTCAGCTCTTCAGGCCTTTTTGAGAGCAACCGAGCTTGATCCCTCTTCTGCTATTGATTATGCTAATGCAGGATATTGTCTTAAAGCCCTTAATCTCCTTCCTCCTGCTGAGATCTTTTTTAGAAAAGCCTTAGCCCTGGATCCTAATCTCACTATAGCCAAAAAGGGTCTTGAATATTGTGAAAATATTCTTCAAAATAAAAATTAATTTTTCAAGGAGGTGGGCTTATGTTAAAAAAAGGTCTTTATCTAAGATTTCCACCAGAAATTGTTGAGAAGCCTATAGTTTATCGTTTAGTTAAAGATTATAATCTTGCTTTTAACATCCTTAAGGCAACAATTACTCCAGGGAAAGAGGGTATTATGATTCTCGAATTGATGGGCGACAATAGGGAAAGTCTTGAACAGGGTCTTGAATTTTTAAAACAAATGGGGGTTGAAATTCAACCTTTAGGTCAACAAGTTTTAAAAAATGAGGAAGTTTGCATTCATTGCGGGGCCTGCACAGCTGTTTGCCCAACTGGAGCTCTTTCGGTGGATAGAAATACCTTCAAGGTAATCTTTGATCCAGAAAAATGCACAGCCTGCGGTTTTTGTGTTTCTGCTTGCATAACCAAAGCCATGGAAATCCATATTCAGAGCGAGGCTGCCTAAAAGGTCTTTCTTTTATAACCCTATCAAATTTTGCCTTTTTCTTTTCCTTTTAAAAAAGTATTTTATAATAATTTAGCTCCACTTTAAATTTTCCTTGATAAGGAGGCCCTATTATGAAAGTGTTAATTTCGGATTCCCTTTCGGAAGAAGGGATTAATATTTTAAAAGAAGCTGGTCTTACGGTTATTTACAAACCTGGACTTTCTCCAGAGGAATTAAAAAGGGAAATTGCAAAGGTTGATGCCCTTATTATCCGAAGTGGAACCAAAGTTACTCGAGAGATTATTGAAGCAGGAAAGAATTTAAAGGTGATAGGTAGAGCTGGAACAGGGCTTGATAATGTTGATCTTCAAACAGCTAATGAAAAGGGCATTGTGGTGATGAATGTTCCTGGAGGGAATACTCTTTCTGCAGCAGAACATACTCTTGCCCTCCTTTTTTCTCTTGCAAGAAGAGTTCCTCAAGCCAACCTTTCTGTAAAGAGTGGTAAATGGGAAAGAAAAAAATTTATGGGAGTTGAATTAAATGGGAAGACCCTTGGAATATTTGGACTTGGAAGAATTGGAAGTATAGTAGCTGAAAAAGCTCTATGTTTAAAAATGAAGGTCATAGCTTATGACCCCTTTGTGACCCCAGAAGTAGCAGCAGGAAAGGGTGTTGAACTTGTAAGCCTTAATGAACTCTTTGCAAGGTCTGACTTTATTACTATTCATACGCCGCTAACTAAGGAAACCTATCACCTTATTGATAAATCTGCCTTTGAAAAAATGAAGCCAGGCGTTTACATTGTTAACTGTGCAAGGGGTGGAATTATAGATGAAGAGGCCCTTTATGAAGCTATTGTTTCAGGGAAAGTTGCAGGGGCAGCCCTTGATGTCTTTGAAAAGGAACCGGTTGATCCTGAACACCCTCTCTTAAAACTGGAGCAAGTTATTGCTACTCCTCATCTTGGTGCTTCAACCCTTGAGGCTCAAAAGATAGTGGCTGAAGAGATTGCTAAGCAAATTGTAGATTATCTTCTTTACGGAATTGTAAGGAATGCTGTAAATGTTCCTTCAATTAGTGCTGAAACACTAAAGATTATCCAGCCTGTTTTAAACCTAGGAGAAAAGATGGCTCTTCTTTTGGCCCAAATCTGTGAAGGTGCCATAAGAGAGGTTGAGATAACCTATAAAGGTGAACTTGCCCAGCTTGATACTAAACCTATAACCCTGGCTATAGTCAAAGGCCTTCTGACTCCTTTCCTAAAGGAAGATGTAAATTATGTAAACGCCTTGATTAGGGCTAAAGAGAGAAATATCAAAGTTCTTGAAGCTAAAACGGCTGAAACTGAGGATTTTACCTCTCTCATCAGTATAAGAGTACAACATACAGAAGGGGAAACCCTGGTTGAAGGCACTCTCTTTGGCAAAAAGGAACCAAGAATTGTAAAAATAAATGGTTTTAGGCTTGATGCTTTACCTGAGGGCCACATGCTTTATATTTTTAATGAAGATAAACCTGGAGTTATTGGAAGAATTGGAACCATTCTCGGAAAACACAACCTTAACATCTCCCGTATGTATGTAGGGCAAGATCCTATGAAAAAGAGAAATGTTATTCTTATAAGCCTTGATCAACCACCTACCAAGGAGGCCTTAGAAGAATTAAATAAAGAACAATCTGTTTATTTAGTAAAACCCCTTGAATTGTAAGATAAAATGAAGCCCAATTTAAGAAACTTTGACCTTGAAGAGATAAGAAATTTTTTAAAAGATCTTGGAGAGCCACCTTATAGAGGAGATCAGGTCTATCATTGGATTACCTGTAAAGCAGCTATTTCCTTTGACGAGATGTCTAATCTTCCCAAAATTTTAAGGGAGAAACTTGATAAAGCCTTTAGTCTTTCCCTCCCTGAATTAGTTGAACTTCAAAGGGATGAGGAAGGAACCACTAAATTTGCCTTAAAATTAGAGGATGGAGAAATCATTGAAAGTGTTTTAATCCCAGAGAGAGACCATTTTACCCTGTGTGTTTCAACCCAGGTAGGTTGCGCCTTAGGGTGCACCTTTTGTCTTACAGCAAAATCAGGTTTTAAGAGAAATCTTAAGGTCTATGAAATTATCTCTCAGGTAGTCCTTGCTAAAAGATACCTTAAAGAAAAGGGTGAAGAGCTTCCACTAAGAAATATAGTTTTTATGGGAATGGGAGAACCTCTTGCTAACTATAAAAACTTAGTAAAGGCTCTAAAAATTCTTGAGGATAAAAGGGGCTTTAATTTTTCAAGGAAGCGCCTTACCGTCTCTACAGCAGGGCTTGTGGAAAAGATGTATGAGCTAGCAAAAGATTTTCCTACAGCCCTTGCTTTATCCCTTCATGCCCCCAATGATGAACTAAGAAAGAAGCTTATGCCTATCGCTAAAAAATACCCTCTTAAAGTCTTAATAAAAGCTCTAAAAGATTTTCCAAGGGTCAAAAATGGAAGACATACTATTGAATATATTTTGATTAAAAACATAAATGACTCTCTTATTCACGCAAAAGAGCTAGCTAATCTTTTTAAAAAGATGCCTGTTAAAATCAATCTTATTCCTTTTAATCCTCATCCAGAATTACCTTATGAACGTCCTGAAGAAGAGAGAATCCTTGCTTTTCAAAAATATCTTCTCTCGCAGGGTATCCTTACCACTATAAGAAAAAGTAAAGGACTTAAGATCTCGGCAGCCTGCGGTCAGTTAAGAAGAAGAGTCTTAAATCATTTTTCAATTCCAAACTCCTGCGATTTGAAAGCCACAATCAGGGCAGGCACTATTTCTTAATCTATTTTGTAGCACAGAGAAACCATATCTTTCTATAAGCAGGGCTCCACATTTGGGACAATAAGTATTTTCTTTATCGTGTCCCGGAACATTTCCCACATATACAAAATATAATCCTTCACTCTTTCCTATCTCATAAGCCCTCTCAAGGGTTTCCACAGGAGTTCTCGGTTTATCAAGCATCCTGAATTGGGGATAGAAACGAGAGATATGCCAAGGTGTTTCTGGCCCAAGTTCATCTCTAATAAAACGGGCTATCTCCCTTAATTCCTCTTCACTATCATTTAATTGGGGAATAATAAGGGTGGTTATTTCCACCCAGATTCCGATTTTCTTAAGATACTTAAGGTTTTCTAAAACTGGCTTAAGCTTTGCCTTACAAATCCTAAGATAAAAATCTTCCTTAAAAGACTTTAGATCCACATTTATTCCCTGAAGGTAGGGACTTATCAAATCCAGAGCCTCTTTGGTCATATAACCATTAGAAACAAAGACATTTTTTATACCCTTAGTAACAGCTAATTTGGCACAATCTAAGGCAAATTCGAAATAAATAGTGGGCTCTGTATAGGTATAGGAAATACTCTGAGAATTAGTAGCTAGAGCCTGCTTAACAATCTCTTCAGGAGTTACCTTTTTGCCTGGGATTCCACCGGGATAAAACCTTGAATACTGAGAGATTTCAAAGTTTTGACAAAAGGAGCATTGAAAATTACAACCTACTGTGGCAATAGAATAGGAATAGGAGCCAGGTAAAAAGTGATAAAGAGGCTTTTTTTCAATAGGATCTACATTTTCAGCTATAACCTTTCCGTAAACCAGGGTATAAAGAAGTCCTTCTTTATTTATTCTAACTCCACAAAGACCGGTTTTGTTAGGCTCAATTAGACAATGATGATTACAAAGAAAACAACGAACCTTTTTACCCTCCAGTTTCTCATAGAGCAGAGCCTCATTCATAAAATTTATAATAGGTCTTTTAAAATCTTAAGTCAAGGATTAAATTATAAAAAAATTAAAGATTGCTTTTTGGCAGATTAAGATTAAATTAATTTTAAAATGATAATTTCTTAAAAGGAGGTTTTAAAATGCTAAGTAAAGAAATGGAAGAGGCCTTAAATGAGCAATTGAAATGGGAGCTATATTCTGCTTACCTATATCTTTCAATGGCTGCTTATTTTGAGGATAAGGGCCTTGAGGGCTTTGCCCATTGGATGAAGGCTCAAACTGCTGAAGAGCTTATGCATGCTATGAAGTTTTATAAGTTTATTTTTGAAAGAGATGGAAGGGTTATACTTCAAGAAATGCCTAAGCCTCCTAGTGAGTGGGAGACTCCTGAGGCTGCCTTTGAATATGCTTATCACCACGAACAAGAGGTTACTTCAAGAATAAACAAACTGGTAAGCCTTGCTAAAAAACTTGAAGATTATGCTACGGAAAACTTCCTCCAATGGTTCGTAGAAGAACAGGTTGAGGAAGAGGCCTCTTTTAAAAGCATTCTTAATAAACTAAGACTTATTAAGAATGACCCACAGCCTCTCTTTTATCTTGATAAAGAACTTAGTCAGAGACCCCTTGATTTAAATTTACTTATGACCCAAGTTTGAGGAAATTTCTTGAAATGGCCTTTCCCATAAAGATTGGAAGATTTAAAAAAGGGGAAAAAGTCTTTTTTGGATTAATTACAGGAGATTATGTCTATGATCTTAGCCAAGGGCCTTCAGAGAAATATCAGCTTTTTGAATTACAGATTCTTCCACCAACTTTACCTAGCAAGATTATAGGAGTGGGATTAAACTACAGAGATCATGCAGAAGAATTAAAGATGCCTCTTCCTGAGGAACCTTTAATTTTTATCAAGCCTTCCACAGCTATTATCGGCCCTGAGGATTATATTCTTTTACCTTCAGAATCAAAAGAGGTTCATTATGAAGGAGAGCTTGCTATTGTGATTAGTAAAGAGATTTATCGGCCAAGAAGTTATAAAGAAGCTGAGGAGGCTATTCTTGGTTATACCTGTTTTAATGATGTTACTGCGAGAGATCTCCAGAGAAAAGATAAGCAATGGACAAGAAGCAAGAGTTTTAACACCTTTGCCCCTATTGGTCCCTTTATCGTGAAGGATCTTGATACTTCAGATCTAAAGATTCAGACCCGCCTTAATGGAAAAGTTGTGCAAAGTTCCTCAACCAAAGAGCTTATCTTTAAGCCTGTGGAACTTGTTTATTTTATTTCTCACATTATGACTCTTCTTCCAGGAGATGTAATTGCTACGGGGACGCCACCAGGGGTTGGCCCTTTAAATCCAGGAGATACGGTAGAAGTTGAAATTGAAGGTATTGGAGTCTTGAGAAATTATGTTCAGGCCTTAATGTAAGGAGAAAGAGATGCTTGAAGGAAAGGTCCTTGCTCTCTCCATAAGCAAAGAAAAAGGCGTTCCTAAAGAAAATATCTTAGAGGTCAGAGTAATTGAAAATTTTGGAATTGAAGGAGATGCCCATGCTGGCCTCTGGCATAGACAGGTAAGCTTTCTTGATGTTTATACCCTTGAATGGATGAAGGAAATAGTTGGGCGGCCTCTTGCCTATGGCGAGCTTGCAGAAAATGTAACTACTGATGTGGATTTATCTCAAGTAAAAGTGGGAGACCTTATCTCTGCAGGAGAGTGTCTCTTTGAAGTAACTCAGATTGGAAAAAAATGCCATCATGGGTGTGCCATTTTCCAAAGAGTGGGAAAATGTGAAATGAGAAACCGGGGAATCTTTACCAAGGTATTAAAAGGAGGAATTCTAAGAGTAGGAGACCCTGTAAAAATTCTCAAAAGAGGTTAAAAAGTGGAGAAAAATAAATTCGTTCCAAGACTTATTGCTTGGGAGCTTACACGAAGCTGTAATCTTGATTGTGTACATTGTAGAGCTGCTGCTTCCATGGGTCCCTATGAAGGAGAGCTTACCACTGAAGAGATTTTTCGTATCCTTGAGGAGATTACGGAAGTTTCAAAGCCTGTGATTATTCTTACAGGTGGAGAGCCTCTCTTAAGAAAGGATCTCTTTGAGATAGCCAAGAAAGTTGTAAGTCTTGGTTTAAAACCTGTGCTTGCTACTAATGGGACTCTACTTACCAAAGAGATAGCTAAAGAACTTAAAGAGATTGGTATTTCAAGGGTAAGTATAAGTCTTGATGGTGCTGATGCCAAAGCTCACGACAGTTTTAGAAAGATGCCTGGTGCCTTTGAGGGAGCTTTAAGAGGTATTCAAATTTTAAAAGAGGTTGGCCTCCCTTTTCAGATAAATACCACTATCACAGCTATCAATGCTGATGAACTTCCTAAGGTGCATTCCCTTGCTAAGGAGCTAGGAGCAGTAGCTCATCATATTTTTCTCCTTGTGCCTGTGGGAAGAGGAAAGAAGCTTTCAGAAGAGAGTCTTTCACCAGAGAGATACGAAGCCTTGCTTAACTGGTTTTATGATCAGAGGGAAAAATCAGGCCTTCATTTAAAAGCTACCTGTGCCCCCCATTATTATCGAATCATGAGAGAGAGGGCAAGAGCTGAGGGTAAAGAAGTTACCTATGAAACTTTTGGGCTTGATGCTGTAACCAGGGGTTGCCTTGCAGGAGTTGGTTTTTGTTTTATCTCCCACAGAGGCATTGTTCAGACCTGTGGATATCTTGAAATTCCCTGTGGAGATCTTCGTAAAAATACCTTCAAAGAGGTCTGGGAAAATTCTGAAGTCTTTAATAATTTAAGAAATTTCAGCCTTTACAAAGGAAAGTGTGGTAGATGTGAATACATAAGGGTTTGTGGTGGATGTAGGGCAAGGGCTTATGAAGCTACAGGAGACTATCTTGAAGAGGAACCTCTTTGCACTTATCAGCCTAAGAAATCTCAAGTATTAAATCAAAGAGCTTTTTAGCCAGTTCCTCCTTAGAGATACCCTTATATTCCCTTTCAAAATCTGGCCCTAAGATAAAATAATCTGAGATATCTGCCCCTATAGTTTCAATAGGATTAGCAATAAGCCAATCAAAGGCCTTTTCTTTTTTCTTGGTTCGAGCATAGAAAGAAAGTTTCTCTCTTTCTTCAAGGGCAAAGCCAACAGTTAATTGATGAGATTTTAAAGTAGAAAGGGTCTTTGCGATATCCGGGGTTAATTCTAGGGATAGCTCCATCTCTTCTTTCTTTTTAATTTTTCCTGGATAAATTTTTTTAGGCCTAAAGTCACAAGGGGCTGCTGCAAAAATAGCTATATTTACCTCAGGAAAGATTTCTTTTGCCCTTTCAAGCATCTCTTCTGTTGTGGACACAGTAATAATCCTTGGATAGGGAATATTATGTGTATAATCAAGTCTTGGAAGGAGCAAGTTAATTTGCCCTCCACCCCAGATAAAATATATCTCCCCTCCTCTATAATAGGCTTCCTTAAGTAAAAAAAGAGCAGTCTTTCCTGATGAGGCATTAGTGATAAATCTTACTTGGTCAAGGTATTCTCTGGTTGGGCCTCCTGTTATAAGAATTTTTTTTCCCAATAGATCCTTCGGCTTAAAGTGAGCCTTAACCAGTTCAAGGATTTCTTCAGGCTCTGGAAGTCTTCCTTTTCCCCTTTCACCGCAGGCAAGTTCTCCCTTTGCTGGCTCATAGACCAAATATCCATAAGAACGAAGATTTTTTATGTTTTCCTGGGTTGCTGGATGTTCAAGCATGGCAGTGTTCATTGAAGGGAAAAGATAAACTGGTGCTTTGGTGGCCAAAAGAAGGGCAAGGAGAAGTTCACTTGCCTGCCCACATCTTAATTTTGAAAGAAAGGAAGCGGTTGCAGGAAGAATAAGAATTAGCTCAGGCCATCTTGCAAGTTCAATATGGGGGATAGCCCCTGAGGCCTCAAAAAAGTCTTCATTAATATAAGTTTTTTCTCCTGTTAAAGCGGAAAAAAGAAGAGGACTTGCAAACTTTTCTGCCCCTGTTGAAAGAACTACCTTTACCTCTGCGCCCTCTTTTTTCAAAAGACGAATAACTTCACAGGCCTTATAGAGAGCAACTCCTCCACAAATACCAAGGAGAATTCTTCGCTTACTTAACACCGGTGAGAAAAACAATAATTCTTAATTCTGTTTGGAAAAAGCCCTCTTTTATATTGATAAAAGCCTGGCCCTCAGGACGTTTAAAAGCAAGGAAATTGACTTTAGAGGTGAAACTTCCTATCTCCTGCCAACCAAGAGATTTCATCTGGACACGATAAAATTCAACTAAGGAACTGGCATTATAATTTCCTTTGAAAACAAGTATTCCCGTAAGATAACTACCAGTTTTTAAAAGAGCGCTCTCCTCAGGTTGATAACTCAGATCACTTAACACAGGAACATTAGGTACAGGGTAAGAAATGTCACTTTTAACCTCGATTTTCTCAGGGGTAACAACCTCAACCTTTTCCTCAGCCCAAAGCATCAGGGGAAATAAAAATATAAGACTTAAAAGAATCCACCCAAGTCTTTTTTTCATACCTCCCTCCACAGAATTTTAAGGTTAATTTAAATTTTTTAAAAGTATATTATAAAACTGCAGCCATTTTTGTCAAACTAAAGACTTAATCCTAAAAAGCCCTTCCTTTACCCTTTAAATTTTTGGCAAGCCTTTCTAAAAGATGAAGATGGCTGATTCCGGTTTTTTAAGGTTCAGAAAAACAAGGATTCTGGAGATACTTTGTATAAAAATTGATTAACCTTAGGCTAATTGGAAGAGAGAGTTTAACAAACAAAGCATTAACCTTCTCATAAAAGCCCGGTCTAGAAAGCAAAGCTTTCACAGAGATTAGCTTTAAAGCGTCTATAAGGTTTACAAGAGATAATTTTCTGACAACTTAACCCTTAAAGAGATTGCCTTCTCCCCTTTTTAGATAAATTTTTCTCCTTGTTTTTTTGAAAACTGAGAATCTTTGCAAAAGGTGAGGTCTTTAAATTTTTTAAAGTATAGCTTAAAAAAGTCAATTCCATTCTTATTCCCAAAAAGCCTTCCTGCCTATGTAGGGGATTTTATGTCTTATTTCATAAAATTGACTTTCCTAAGGCAAGAGTTTATAAATTTTCTCACCATATTTTAGAAAACCAAGTGTAAAAACTAAAATCTTTTAAAGCTTCCTCTTTAAGGATAATGAGGTCTGAATTTTCAAAATTTCTTCTAAGAGAAGAAAAAACTCGGCCTATACTAGAAAATTCAGCAACAAATTCTTTCATAGGAGGTCCGATTTTAAGGGTTTTTTAAAAAGGAGATAGGGTTTTAAGATTCTGTCAAGAAGAATGGAAGCTGCTGATCTTACTGAGAGATGGTTATAAAAATCCTTTCGTCCCCATATAGGTTCAAGGAAGTAATCACACTCCTTTAGAAAACTTTCTTCTAGGCCCCAAGCAGTTCCAAAAAGGAGGGCTATAGGTTTTATCCAAAGAAGGTTCCTTAATTCTTCAGGGGTTATAAAGGTTCTCTTGGGGGAAGCATCGGTTCCTACAAGAATAGGTCTTTCCCCTTCCTCCTTTTCAATCTCTGAAAGGGCCTCATCCATAGAAGGAACTACTTTTAAAAGCCTTAGAGCTTCACTCCTTAAAGGATTATAATTTTTTCCCCTTCCCTCAAGCCAATAAGAAATTAACTCTTGAGCAAGGGCTCTTTGATCCTCAAGGGGCTGAATTACATAAATTTTTTTTACTCCGTAGGTTCTTCCAAGGCGAGAAAGATCATGAAGATCTATATTGGCTATAGCTGAGGCAATAATTTCTCCTTTTTTATTGTAGACAGGATAATGTACAAGAAAGAGATATAGGCGCTGTCTCTCAAGAAATTCTCTTATTATCTCAAGATCCTCTGGCTCTAAAGAGGTCTTACCTAACAATTCTGGTCGTCTCTCTAAGGTAAGTTTTAAAGACTCCCTTCTTCTATATTTTTCTATTTTTTTGTGATCTCCGGAGAGAAGCACTTCAGGCACTCTATAACCCATAAATTCAGCCGGACGTGTATAACAGGGATATTTTAATAGCTTGGAGGTAAAAGATTCCTTTTCCACAGAGTTCTTCTTTCCCACAACTCCAGGAATCAATCTTGAAACTGCCTCAAGAATAACGAGGGCAGCCACTTCCCCACCAAAAACTACATAATCTCCTATAGAGATTTCATCCTCAATAAAATATCTCCTAATCCTCTCATCGATTCCTTCATATCTCCCACAGATCAAGAGAAGATCTCCTTTTTTTGAGAGTTCTTCTGCAACTTCCTGATTAAAGAGCCTTCCTTGGGGAGAAAGGTAGATAGTATGAATATCAGGATATCTCTCTTTAAGAAAGGTAAGAGCCTTATAGAGTGGTTCGGGTTTAAAAACCATTCCCTCTCCACCACCATATGGTTCATCATCGATAACTCTGTGCTTATCCTCCGAGAAATCCCTGAGGTTAAGAATATTTACCTTGATAAGCCCTCTGTCAAGGGCTTTTTTTAAAAGACCTACTCTTAAAGGTGATTCAAAGTATTCCGGAAAAATGGTAAGAATGTGAAAATGCATTTTTAGAATTGGCTCTCAACTAAGGCCTCGATGTCCTTAACAAGGATTAATCCTTCTTTGGGCTCTATCTTTTTCACATATTCCTCAACCAGTGGTAGATAAAATTCTCTTTTTTGCTCATCTCTTATTAAGAGAAGTTCATACTCCCCCATAGGCATAACCTCAACCACCTCACCCCAAACTCTCCCTTTTTCATCCCTTACCACTAATCCTTCAAGTTCATAGTAGTAGAATTCCTCCTCAAAGAGTTGAGGAAGAAAAGAAGAGTCTATATAAAGAGTCTTATTAATCAGTTTCTTTGACTTTTCATAATCAAAGTCTTTAAGCCTAAGGATAAAAATATTAAAACCAGGCCCCTTTTTTATTTGAATTATTTCAAGCGGTTCGTCCCATCTGTTTTTGAGATAGAGAGTTTGCAAATTATTAATTACATCTTGATTAAAAGAAAGAAGGGCGACCTTGAGGTCACCCTTTAAGCCGTGAGTTGAGAGAACTTTAAAAAGAGGAAGATACTTCTTTTTTTCCAATGGAAAAGTTATTCAATAATTTCGAGAACTACTCTTTTTTTAAGTTTGCTTCCTGCTGCCCCCAAAATGGTTCTTATGGCTTTGGCAGTTCTTCCTTCTTTACCAATAATTTTTCCCAAATCTTCTTTAGCTACCTTTAATTCAATCACAGAGGTTTGCTCTCCTTCAATTTCGTTAATCTGAACAGCCTCTGGCTTATCTACCAGCACTTTAGCAATCTGCTCCACAAGATCTTTCAGCTTGCTCATCTCTCTCCTCCTCTCATAGATTTCTATTTTCCCTTAGAGAAGACCTGCTCTTTTTAAAAGGGCTCTAACCGTCTCTGTCGGTTCTGCTCCTCTTTGAAGCCAAATCTTCACCTTTTCTGGATCTACTTTAAATTCATAGGGTTCCTTCAAAGGATCATAATACCCAAGAATATCAAGAAACTTTCCATCCCTTGGAGCCCTTGAATCTGCTGCTACTACTCTAAAAAAGGGCCTTTTTCTCCTTCCCATCCTCATAAGTCTAATCCTAACTGGCACGCTTATCCCTCCTCTAAGATAAAATTCGTTAACAATATACCATTATTTAAAATTTTTACAATCCTTTTGAATATCTAATTTCTATCTCAGGATACCCAAGAACTTCAAAGGCTGATCCATTTTTAATAGCTATCTCAAGTAAACCTTCACTCCCAAATAGGGAAACTATTTCCCCTTCCCTTCCTTCTGCATAGGTACTAACTAATCTTACCCTTTTATTATTTACCCATACCTCAAAGGGCTTATCTGCCAGCTCCTTAGAAAAATTGGTTATTAGATTCCCAAAATGGTCCACATACCAAATAGACAATCTAAAACCTTCCTCAATTTTTAAAGGATAAGGGAAATCGAGATAAACTAATTTTTCTTTTTCTATAGGTTTGGCAAAGGTTTCTATTTTTTCTCTTAAAAGGAGTTTAGCTACCACTGGGGCAAAGAGGTCCCTTCCATGAAAGGTGGAACTATAGGGAAATTTTATAACCTTTTTAACATCAATTTCATAAGCATAGCAAGGCTCTTGCTCTCTCAAAACAAAGGTAAAAAGGCCATTATCAGGACCAACAAAAAGATATTTTGGAGTGGCAATCAGGAGAGCCCTTCTCTCAGTTCCAACCCCCGGATCGACGATTCCAAGAAAAATAGTTCCCTTAGGAAAATACTTATAAGAGAACTTAAGAAGAAGGGCTCCCTTTCTTACATCCTGAGGTGGTATTTCATGAGTTATATCTATAAATTTTATCTCCAAAGAGTGCCCATCCCATTCTTCAAGCTCCTTTAAAATCCTTCCTTTTACCACTCCAACATAATGATCCCTAACTCCAAAGTCTGAAAAAAAAGCAACAACACCTCTTGGTTCAAATACTAATAAGCTCAATCTTTCCCCCCTCCTCTAACTTTTTTCTCGCCTTTTTAGAATACTGTAATAGAAGATTCTTTAAATACTCTTCAGAAGGAGCTCCCTCAATAACAGCAAGGAGAGGGGAAGGCTCATTGAGAGTAAAAAGTGGATAGCTTGAATTTACGATCTCTTTTAG
Organism: Caldimicrobium thiodismutans; assembly: GCA_002877875.1. Taxonomy (GTDB): domain Bacteria; phylum Desulfobacterota; class Thermodesulfobacteria; order Thermodesulfobacteriales; family Thermodesulfobacteriaceae; genus Caldimicrobium; species Caldimicrobium thiodismutans_A. The sequence continues at coordinate 2,927 of PNIE01000041.1, read as the reverse complement.
TCTCTTGTTTTCCTCTTCATTCCTTCCTAAAATTATCCAGATTTTCTCATCAAAGTGATGTCGTCCAAAGGTCAAAAGGAGAGAAGTCAAGGGGGTAAAAGTTCTCTTTTCTTTTAAAACTCTTAAAACTCTTGTACCTATAATTGGATCTGTGGGTAAACAACCGCCTGCAGGTGTTGGAATTTCTTCTAATCCAAAGGCTTGAGCTAGCTCAAGTTGAAAAGTTCTTTTTCGTCCTCTATGTCCATACAGATTTTCCCTTTTTACCAAGCCCTTTTTTTCTGGTAAGGTCTCCTTTAAAAGTTTAGCTGAAAGAGGTCTCAAGAGTAAACCCTCAACACCTGCTTCTTTCTCAATAATCTCCATTGCCATTTTACTTTGACTCATGGGCCTTTGTCCTAAGACCTCCCCTGTAGCTAAGAAATCTGCGGAAAGCTCCTTCATAAGGTCTCTTGCCTTTTTTAGAAAAAAGATTTTACAATCAATGCAGGGATTGGCATAATGGCCATAGCCATGCTTAGGGCTTTTAAGTACTTCAAGATATTCCTCGGTAACATCAATCACAAGTCCTTCATCAAAGCCAAGAGTTTTTATTTTTTCAACAAAAGCTTGGGGTTCTTTCTTGTATTTCCAACCAAAAAAGGGAGTAATAAAGCGAACAGCTATAACCTCAATTCCCTCTCTTTTGAGAATAAGCCCAGCTAAGGTACTATCGAGACCTTCTGAAAAAAGGAGAAGGACTTTAGCCATAAGAGGCAGTAAGAAATTTCTTGGCTAATTCCAGATTATTTATATCTCCAAGCATACGAGCCATCTCTCTTAAACGCTCTTCGCCTTCAACCTTCTTGAAAAAAGTAACTGTTTCATTTTCTTTTAAACGCTTTTCTACTACAAAATGATGATCAGCCAAACGAGCAATTTGGGGAAGATGAGTAATACAAATCACTTGAAAATTCTCAGAAAGTTCTTTAAGTTTTTCGCCTACTTTATGAGCTGTTTGTCCACCAATACCAGTATCTACTTCATCAAAAATTAAAGTCCCAAAGTCTTTTTTCTCCTTAAGTAGGGTCTTGAAGGCAAGAAAAATTCTTGAAAGCTCACCCCCTGAGGCTATCTTCTCAAGAGGTCTAAGTGGTTGACCAGGGTTAGGTGAAAAGAGAAATTCCACTTCATCAAGCCCATAAATAGTCAGTTTTTCAGCCTTAGGTTCTTTCTCCATTAAATTGATCTCAAATTCAACCCAATTCATCCCAAGATCTTTTAGCTCCTTTTTTACCAGATCTTTAAGCTTTTGAATGCCTTCCTTTCTAAATCTTCTAATTTCTAAAGCCATCTCAAGAAGCTCCCTTTCAAGCCTCTCCTTTTCCCTCAAAAGTTTTTCCAATTTTTCCTCTCCTGTCTCTATAAGGGAAAGCTCTTTCTTTAACTCCTCCTTTAGTTCCTTTAAGCCCTGAGCATCTTTTCCGTATTTTTTCTTTAATTTTTCATATCTTGAGAGCCTAAACTCAATCTCCTCAAGAGAACTTTCATCCTCTGGTAGCTCTGCTGAAAGCCCTGAGAGATCTCTCTGAAGCTCTTTAAGTTCATAGTAGAATTCTTGTAGGGTCCTTTCTTTTTCTGTTAAAGAGGTCTCAAACCGAGAGAGTTTTTGAAGAAAACCTAAAGCCTTGGAGAGGTGAAGATCTATCTCATCCAGTTCTGAAGAAAGAGAATAAAGAAGGTCCTTTATTAGTTGGAGATGTCTCAATCTTTCTCTCTTTTTAAGAAGCTCTGCCTCCTCCTCTGGATCGGGATTTAATTCTTCAATTTCAGAAATTTGATAGAGAAGAAAATCTTTTCTTAAAGTAGCCTCGCTTATCTTATTTTCTAGTTCTAAGAGCTCCTTTTTAAGGTCTCTATATTGATAAAATTTCTCTTGATATCTTTTAACCAAAGATTTAACTCCAAGAATTTCGTCAAGGAAGTTTAGCTGATTTTCTCTGTTTAAAAAGATGTAATATTCGTGTTGACTGGTCAGAGAGATTAAATCTTTAGTTACCTTTGCAAGTTCAGCCAAGGTAATAGGTGAACCATTTAAAAAAGCCTTAGTTCTCTGTTTAGTTATAATCCGTTTAATGTGAATCTCTTCCTCTGGAGGGTATCCCAGTCCCTTAAGTTTTTCAGAGAGCGCCTTTCCTCCATAAATTAGGGCCTCAACTTCAGCCCATTCACTCCCTCCTTTTATATAGCCTGCCTCCCCTTTTTCTCCAAGTAGCACTTTTAAGGCCTTAACAAGAAGAGATTTACCAGCCCCTGTTTCCCCTGTAATGACCGTCAATCCCTCATCTAAACTAAAAGAAGCCTCCTCAATTAGAACAAAGTTTTTAATTTTTAGTTCAAGGAGCATAACAATTTTAAATATATTGCATTGCTTAAACAGAGTCAATCACTAAACCACAAGCTTTTAGTCGATAGAAAACAAATTTGCCTTTATGCTCGACAAAATTGTAGAAGATTTGATTCTTGAAGATTAATTTTCAAGGTCTGAGAAGAAATTCTTTGGGCACAATTTTTGAATGTAATTAATAGACTTGACAAACTTTTAAAAGGCTACATAATAAAAAATAAACTTTATTAAGGAGGTGGAGCTATGAAGAAGTTAGTAGCCATTTTAATGGGTGGAATTTTTGCGGCATCAGTTTCTTCTGCCTTTGCTGTAGAGTCCTGTGTAAAGTGTCACAAGAGCATGGACAAGGTAGCTGAATACATTAAGAAAAGTGGTGTAAAAAGTGCAGACGAGTTTGTGGATTTCTTGAGAAACAAATCTGCAAAGAAAGCCCTTCACAAGTCTGTAAAGGATGAGGATATTAAGAAGGCCTTTGCAGAAGCTAGCAAAAAATAAAAAAAGGAGGTGATATTATGAAAAAACTATTAGCTCTTTTAACTGG
>PNIE01000094.1 GCA_002877875.1 Caldimicrobium thiodismutans | reverse complement strand
CCTCTGCCATAGCCTCAGTCATAGCATATATGATAAGCCCTTATAAATATTTCTTCAAGGGTTTTTTATTTTCTATAGAGTTTTTTCTTTTTATAAATTTATAGAACTCATCAACAAGCCAAATAAGCAACCCTGCAATCAATATAAGGATCCAATCTTTTATATGAAGACTTTGAGTATGAAAAAGTTTATTTAAAGGCGTATAAATCGCAAGCAACATAAGTAAAAAGGAGAAGAAGAGGGAAAGGGTTAGCCACTTATTACTAAATACCCCAATTTCAAAAAGGCTATAGTTTTGGGATCTACAATTTAGGGCATTTATTAATCTAAAAATAATAATTGAAGCAAAAAAAATGGAACTTGCTTTAGCAGGACCATCCTTCCATAAGATATAGTAATAAAGAGAAAAGGCAAGAAAGGCCATAAAAAGCCCCATCCAAAAGATAAAAATAAGATTTTCCTTGGGAAGAAGACCTTCTTTAGGATCTCTTGGAGGGACTTTCATAATATATGGCTCCTTAGGTTCAAGCCCTAAAGCAATAGCTGGAAAGCCATCCATAAGAAGATTAATAAAAAGTATTTGCACTGCAGTAAGAGGTAAGGGCAAATCTAAGAAAAGGGCAAGGGTTAGGGCGGTGACTGTGGCTGTATTTCCTGTCATAAGATAAGTCAAAAATTTTCTTATGTTAGCAAAAATAGTTCTTCCCTCTTCAACAGCTCTTACGATGGTTGCAAAGTTTTCTTCTAAAAGAACCATAGCACTGGCCTCTTTGGCAACCTCTGTGCCAGTAATACCCATAGCAATCCCTATATCTGCCTGTTTTAGAGCAGGAGCATCATTTACCCCATCCCCTGTCATAGCAACAATTTGCCCCCTTTTTTGTAAAGCCTTTACAATTTTTAGCTTATCTTCAGGCATAGCTCTTGCATAAATTTCTACCTGAAGCACCTTTTCTTCAAAATCTCTTTCAGAAAGGGCTCTTAATTCCTTTCCAGTAAGCACAAGTCCTCCTTCGTATAATCCAATCTCTTTTCCTACAGAAAGGGCTGTCTCTTTATTATCCCCAGTAATCATAACTACTTTTATTCCAGCCTCTTTAGCAATCTTTATAGCCTCTTTTACTTCCTCTCTCGGAGGATCCATCATCCCCACTAATCCAAGAAAGATAAGCTCCTTCTCGATCTCCTCCTCAGGAAGATGCGAATCTTTAACCTCTTTAAAAGCAAAAGCAAGAACTCGATAAGCCCTTTTAGAAAATTCATGGGCTACCTCCAAGATTTCAGCTCTCTTAGCTTCAGTTAGTAACTCAAGCCCCTCCTCTGTAAGAAGATAAGCACACCTTTCAAGAAGCACCTCAAGAGCCCCTTTAGTAAAGGCATAAATTTTACCCTCTAAGTGATGAAGGGTAGTCATCCTCATTCTCTCCGAGGAAAAGGGTATTTCTCTTAAAGGAGGATTCTTAATTCTTAATTCTTCGTTTAGGCCGGCTTTATAAGCAAGGGTGATAAGAGCTCCTTCTGTAGGATCACCTTTAATTTTGAACCGTCTCTCTTTTTCATCAAAAAAAAGCTCGGCATTGTTGCAAAGAAGAGAAACTTTAAGGAGTAAGTCTAAGGCCTTATCAGGGGCATAGGGTTGACCTTGCCAGAGGATTTCACCCTTGGGCTCGTAGCCAACCCCTGTAACCTCAAGTATTTTTCCTGAAACAAAAATACTTTTCACTGTCATTTCATTTTTGGTAAGTGTCCCGGTTTTATCGGTACAGATGTAGGTAACTGAACCCAAGGTCTCAACTGCAGGGAGTTTTCGAATCAGGGCCTTCTTTTCAGCCATTCTCTTTACACCTAAGGCAAGCGTAATGGTAGCAACAGCTGGAAGAGCCTCTGGAATAAGAGCCACTGCTAAGGCAACTCCCCAAATAAACATCTCATAAAGGGGATGCCCTTTTAAAACCCCCACAAAGGCAATAGAGGCACTCAATAGAAGAATGATTATCCCTAATTTTCGGCTGGAAACCTCGATCTTCTTTTGAAGAGGCGTTTTCTTCTCCTCTACTTCTTTAAGCATGCCGGCAATTTTTCCAAATTCGGTATTCTTGCCTGTTGCAGAAACTTCAAAATAACCCTTTCCTTTCACTACATAGGTTCCCATAAACAGAATATTTCTCTTTTCCTCATCTTCCTGTGAACTTGGTCTATGAGTTTTTTCTACTGGAAAGGACTCACCTGTAAGCACAGCCTCATCTACATATAAATCTACACCTTCAAGCAACAGCCCATCTGCGGGGACTATATCACCTGCCTCTACAAAGACTATGTCCCCTGGAACAATCTCTCTCACAGGAATTTCCACCAGTCTTCCTTCTCTTATGACTTTGGCCGTAGGAGTAATTAATTTCTTTAAGGCCTGAAGGGATTTTTCTGCCTGATACTCCTGAAAAAAGCCAAGAAGCCCTGCAGCCAACACAATAGCAAAAATAGCCAGGGCCTCAATCTTATCTCCAAGAAAGTAAGATATTAGCCCTGCAGCTATTAAAATAAGCACAAGAAAATTCAAAAATTGAGAAAGAAAAATTCTAAGGGGAGAGAGCCTTTTGCCTTCCTCAAGTTCATTTGGACCATAAGCTGCTAGCCTCTTTCTTGCCTCTTCAAAGGTTAGGCCCTGAAACTGCATCAAATCCTCTGAATCAAGATTTCAAAGCTTTTCTTAGTAAAACTAATGAAGACAACTGCAGAACTATAGAAACTATAACCAAGGCATAGAGGGAAACATCGTATAACCTTCCCATTAAAAAGCTTCCCAAAAACCAAAAAAAACCAAAAATGGCATTAAAAATTCCATAACCTGTTGCCCTTATAGTTTTAGGCACAAAGAAAGAAATTGAAGCCCTCATAACTGACTCCTGAGCCCCCATTCCTATCCCCCAAAGAACCATTCCCAAGAGAGCCAATTTAAAATCGCCTAAAAAGACAAATAAAGAAAAGACAGATGAAATGCTAATTGAGACAAATAAAATTTTTAAACCCTTTTTGTCAAGAAGATAACCAAATATAAGGGATGAAAAGGCATCAACTCCCATGGCAAGAGCATAGGTAAGAGGGATAAAGGAGGCCTCAAAGATCCTCTTTTTTTCAAAATGATAGGCTATAAGGGCAAAATCAATATAACCTGCTCCGTAAATTCCCATAGAGATGGCATAAAGATAAAAGGCCCTTGTTAGGCCCTCTTCTTTTAATGGCTTATCTTCATACTTTTCATACTTAGAAGGCTCAGGATATAAAAGCGCAGACCCTACAAGAATTAAGAGGGCTACTAAGGCAGGGATCAACAAAAAAGCAAAGGCAGTTTTATAATCTTTTTGGGTATAAAATAAAATAAGAGAGATGAATAATGGCCCAGCTAAAGCTCCAATTTGATCCATAGCCTCGTGGATGCCAAAGCCTATCCCTCTTCCTATCTTAGCAGTAGCATAAGAAAGGATAGTGTCTCTCGCAGGGCTTCTTACGGCCTTCCCTATTCTCTCAAGGAGAATAAGACTTACTGCCTGAAAAGGTGTTTTAGCAAAATACAAAGCGGGAACGGAGAGAAGATTTATGAAATATCCTATAAAGGTAAGAGCCCAGTATCTTTTCAATTTATCTGCAAAATAACCAGATAGAAAACGCAATAGATATCCTAAAAACTCGCCAAACCCAGCCACAAATCCCACAAGAGTTGCACTGGCACCTAAGGTTGCAAGGTAAGGCCCTATGATAGATCTTGCCCCTTCATAGGTCAGATCAGCAAAAAGACTAACAACCCCAAGTAATATAATCAAAAAGAAAGGAGACCGTGTATTCATTTTTATTTAACTTTATCTAAAAAAGGCAATAAGCAAGATTCCTAAAAACATTAAAAAGGCAGCCCCTAAACGAAGCCCGATGTGTCTCTCTCGAAAAAAATACCAGCCAAAGATTACTGCAAAAAGGATACTCGTTCTCTTTAGGGCAATCATATAGGCTGTCTCCACAAGATTTAGGGCAAGCATGTGAAAAAAGCACATAAGAGCTTGAGTGCCTCCTACAAGAAATATCTCTTTTAACCTTTTCCTACAAAAAGAAAACACTTGAACCCTATAAAAGATTTTCAATGTTAAGGGAGTTGCCAGAGAAAGGAGGGAAAAATAAAAGGCTGCAAAAAAAAGGGGATCTGAGAGAATAAGACCCATTTTCCCCAGCACACTGGTAATACCGTAGATTAAGGCAGTAATGAGAAGATAGAGGCTTCCCTTTTCTTCCCAGATTCCTTTGAAGGGAGCTAAAAACCCCCTACTGATTCTGGGAAGATGAATAAAATAGGCCCCTACCACAATAAGGAAAATTCCTATAGCTCCTGCTACACTTACTCTCTCACCAAGCAAAAAAAACCCTGTAAAGATGATAAAAACCGGAGTAAAAGATAAAAAGGGTAGGGAAGCAGAAAGAGGCGAGATCTCAATTCCCTTGGTGTAAAAAAGGGTGGCTATAATCTCAAGAAAAAGCAAGATTAGAGTAACGAAAATAAAGTTGGGTGTAAAGTAAAAATAAGCGCCTTTGTTGATAAGAAAATAAAGAAAAAAGGGAAATAAAAAAGGAAAGGCACCAAGAGTTCTTGCCACAGTCATTTCAATAAAACCTTCTTTGGCAAAATATTTCTTGCTTAGGGCATCACTTAGAGCTACGAAAAAGCCTGAGAGAATGGCGTAAAGGATCCAGAGCATAGAAAGGCTATCTCAGATCTGAAAGAGGACAGCCCTCACAAAGAGGCTCCTTTTTCTTACAAAAGGTTTTTCCACAGGCAACTAAAAGGGCATGATATTCCTTAAAAAGCTCTATATCCCTTTCCAAATGAGCATAAAAAAAGCTTTGTAATTCTTCATAGGTTGTCTCCTCAGGACAGAGATTATGTCTTGAAAGTATTCTATAGGTATAGGCATCTACTACAAATACGGGTTTTTCAAGGGCATAGAGTAAGATAGAATCTACTGTTTCAGGCCCAAGCCCTCGGATTTGAAGAAGTTTTTCTCGCAAAGTCTCAAGCCCCTCCTCTTTCATTTTCTCAAGATCACCTTCATAATTTTCCACTAAGAATTTAACAAAATTCTTGAGTCTTTTGGCTTTGATATTATAGTAGCCAGAAGGTTTTATTAAGTTTGCAAGTTCTTCTAAGGAAAGATGATAAAGTTTCAAAGGATGAAGAAGTCCTCGTTCCTTTAAGTTGGCAATGGCTCTTTCCACATTTTTCCAGCTGGCATTTTGAGTAAGAATCGCTCCTACGCAAACTTCAAAAGGGGTCTCAGCAGGCCACCACTTCTGAGGACCAAAATGTTGAAAAAGCCTCTCAAAGATTTCAAGAAGTATATTCTTCCTCTTCAAATCTGACAACTTTTGTCCCATAAAGGGTATCAAAGACATAAAATCCTCCTCTCAGTAGCTCTTCCCTAATAGCATCAGCCTCTTCATATCTTCCTTCTTTTCGTGCTCTATCTCTTTTTTCAGCCAGCTCAAGAATTTCCTTTTCTCTAACAACCTTGGGAAAACGAAGAAATTCAAAAACTTCATTGTATTTCTTCAAAACTTCAAAGAGTTTTTCTTTGTATCCCGGAGGGAAACCTTTTTCTGCTTGGCGATATAAATCCTTTAGAATACTTGTCAATTCTGAGATAGCCCGAGGAGTATTTAAATCTTCCTTTAAGGCCTCTTTAAAACTCCTTTCAAAGGCCTCAAGCTTTTCCCAAAGGGCTTCTCTTTCCATCTCAGGTAAGATCTTTTCTTGAGCAAAAGATATATAAGCCAGGTAAGTCTCCAGCTTTTCAAGGAGCCTTTTGGCATCCTCAAGGGCTTTCCAGGAAAAATTAAGGGGGCTGCTATAGTGACTTTGAAGCAGGTAAAGTCTTAAAACTCTTCCCTCAAAGCCCCTTTCTTTAATATCTGGAATAGTAATTCTATTCTCTGAGGAAAGCTTTTTTCCTTCATAATAAACAAGTTCTGTATGAACCCAGTAATTGGCAAGTTCTTTTCCAGTAAGAGCCTTAGCCACAGCCCTTGTATTTTCATGATGGGGAAAGATTAGGTCCCTTCCGCTGGTATAAATATCAAAATTATCTCCAAGATATTTTAAAGCTATACAAGCACAATGAATGTGCCAAGTTGGTCTAACCCTCCCAATAGGTGTTTCCAAAAAATAGCCGGCTTTCATCTCAAGAATATGCACCCTCTTTAAAAGGGCAAAATCATAAGGTTCTTCCTTCTCATAGTGCTCCTCATCCACGGTAATTTCAGCTTTTAAATGTTTTAAGTCTACCTTAGCAAGCCTCCCATAATCAAAGAATCGGGAAACATCAAAATAAAGGGCAGAAAATTTCTCATAGGCCAAGTTCTTTTGATAAAGCTTAAAGGCAAGCTCTTTCATCTCCTCAAGATTCTCACTTACTTTAGGATAGGCATCAGCCCGTTTAATTTTTAAAAATTCAAGGTCTTCATAAAAGGCCTTTTCCACCTCTTCAGTTAATTCCCTAAGGGGTCTTCCCTCTTTCAGTGCTTTTTGAATGGTTTTATCATCAAAATCAGTAAGATTAACCACATGAAAGGGTTTATATCCATAAAGCTTGAGGTATCTCTTAAGAATGTCTGCAGTAAGGAGTCTTCTGTAGAGCCCAAGGTGAGGTCTTATATTAAGAGTTGGCCCACAGGTATAAATTTTAACAAGGGGTGGCTCCTTAGGAACAAAGGGTTCTCTCTTCTGAGTAAGGGTATTAAAAAGATAAAGCTCCCTTTCTTCTTCTTTTACTTCAAAGGACCAAAGGGGAGTTGAAAGGTATCTTTCTCCGTGGTCTGGGAAAATTACTACAATTACTCCCTCCTCTATCTCTTCTGCAAGTTTTAAAGCCCCAAAAAGAGCTGCCCCCGAACTCATGCCTACAAAAATACCCTCATTTTTTGCAAGCCATCTTGCCATCTCGTAGGCTTCTTCATCGTGAACATTAATAACCTTGTGCAAAATCTTTCTATCAAATATTCCCGGTGGAAAGGATTCTTTCATATTTTTTAAGCCCTGAATTTTATGACCAGGATAGGGCTCGACGCCTACCACCTTAAAGGGAAGTTTATTATCTAAAGCATAGCGTGCAATTCCCATAGCAGTTCCTGTGGTTCCAAGGGCACTCACCACGAAAGTAACCTTTCCCTCTGTTTGAGCCCAAATCTCAGGCCCAGTAGTTCTATAATGCATCTGCCAATTGGCTGGATTATTAAACTGATCGGGACAAAAATATTTTTCCGGTTCTGCCCGAACTAAATCATAAACAAACTCAATAGCTCCATCTGTTCCTTTGGAGGCAGGAGTTAAGATAATTTCTGCGCCAAAGGCTTGCATAACCTTCCTTCTCTCCAGAGAGGCAGACTCTGGCATAGCAATCACACAACGATAACCCTTAGCTGCGCACACCATGGCGAGCCCAATCCCTGTATTTCCACTTGAGGCCTCAATTACAATCTTTTCAGGAGTTAAAAGTCCTTGCCTTTCTGCCTCCTCAATCATAGCCAGGGCAATTCTATCTTTCACAGAGCCACCAGGATTTTGCCCCTCAAGTTTCCCCCAAATTTCTATATTCCTCTTGACTTTTAGTTTATTTAGTTTAACTATTGGAGTATTACCAATCTTTTGCAGAATATTATGAAACCGCATAAATTAGCCTCCTACTTAGGAATTTTTTTATTCTATATCATTTTACTTTACTCTCAAGCTTTAGCCTTTACCCCCCTTAAAAAAGATAAATTCATTTATTTCCAAGACGAATTTTATACCATTAAAGATAACGATACTCTAACGGATCTTGCTGTAAAATTTAAAGTTGGCTATGAGGCCCTATTACTTGCTAATCCAGGGGTTGATCCCTGGGTACCTACTCCAGGTACAAAAATCATCATCCCCAAAAAAATCCTTATCCCCTCTGATTTTATCCTTAACAAAAAAACCTATATCCTTATTAATCTTCCTGAGATGAAGCTTTATTTTTTTGATAGGGAAAGTTTCATGACCTTTCCTATAGGAATTGGTGACGAAGGGAGGCTTCTCCCTTTAGGGGGTTATTACATTGCCAGAAAAAAAGAAAAACCCTTCTGGTTTCCTCCTCCCTCTATTCGAGCTGAAGATCCCGATCTTCCTGAGATAGTCCCTCCTGGTCCTGATAATCCCATGGGAGAGTATGCCCTTTATCTTGATAGAGGATTATATGCTCTTCACGGCACAAACAAGCCCTATAGCATTGGAAGAAGAACTACCCATGGATGCATCAGACTATATCCTGAAGACATTAAATTTTTATACAATCAAGTCTCCTTAAAAACTCCAGTTTATGTGATTTATGAACCCTATAAAGTTGCCCTTGAAGGAAATATTCTCTATCTTCAGGCCTTCCCAGATATAGAAAAGCGTATTAAAAATCCTTTTCCTTATATTATCAAAAAGATTGAAAAATTAATACCTGAAGGCTTTACCTATAGAATCGATCTTTTAACAGTAGACAAAATTTTAGAAAATCCCGATGGATTAGTCCATAAAATTGGGATTCTTAAAAAATTAGAATGAAATCTTTTAAAACAAAGCTCTTTTTTTGTTAAGGATGCATAAAAAAGTAAGGGCCCTTTCCTCAAACTCCTCAAGGAGGCCAGCTTTATATAAAGATTTTAAAGCTTCTATATGAAGCCTGTGCCCTGAGAATTCAGCCTGAACCTCTGCTACTAAAGGCAAACCAAGGGCATAAAGATCCCCCATAAGATCAAGTACCTTGTGCCTAACAAATTCATCTTTACATCTTAAGCCCTCAGGATTTAATATGCCCTCCTCATCAAGCACAATGGCATTGGAAAAATCTCCTCCTTTAAGGATACCTTTTCTTTTTCTCTCCTCAAGAAGATCTTTGAAACCAAAAGTCCTAGCGAAGGAAATTTCCTGGAGATAATGAAAGGGGTTATGAGAGTATATACATTCTTGAGTTCCAATCAAGGGGTGAGAAAATTCTATCTTTGCCTTTATTCTGAGTTCTCTTGAGGGTAAAAAGGTGATTCTTCCTTTTCCATTTTCCATGGAGAAGGCCTTAAGAAGACGATATTTTCTCCTCGGCGCAGGAAGAATTCTAAAACCAGCCTCCCTTATTTTTCTGACAAAATATAGAGCAGATCCGTCAAATAGAGGAATCTCCTCCCCGTAGACTCTTATCAGAAGATTGTCAATACCCAGACCGTGAAGAGCCGAAAGAAGATGCTCAATCAGATAAATAGAAACCTTCCCATCCGAAAGAACCGTTGACCCCTCTGCTCCAATTACATAATCTATATGAAGAGGAATCCTAGGAGTGTCTGGAAGATCAGCCCTTTCAAAAATAATGCCCTCGTTCTCAAATAGCGGATATAGCTCTATCTTTATAGTTTTATTTGTAAAAACTCCCTTCCCTTCAAGGCTTACTGGCTTAGCAATAGTTCTCTGATACTCCACGGAATCTCCCTTCAATTTTTTATTTTTATTTGTTTAGCAAAATTTTTGCCCAAGATCTAAAAAAGTATTTTTAAGAAAAGCCTTGAAATTTTGAACCCTAAGGAAATTTCCTGAAAAAGCTTAAAAAAGATGTGTGTTTTTTTCTGCACACCTGTGTAAAAAACTACACACTCTCAGCTCGCTAAAAATCAAACCTTTTTTCCCCAACAATAACTGTTTTTATTTTTCCTTGTATTTCCCTTCCAAGAAGCGGAGTATTCTTACTTTTGGATTGAATAAGGTCTTCAGTTACGGTATAACGCTCTTCGGGGTCAAAAACACAAACTTCAGCTTTAACCCCTTCTTTAAAACTTGGAGGCTCTATTTTTAAGACCTTGGCTGGATTATTAATTAAATACTCAAGGAGTTTTAATTCTGAAAGCAAGCCCTCTCGCACAAGATTAAAACTTAAGGGAAGCAAAAACTGCACCCCAATCATTCCAAAGCTTGCAAGCTCAAACTCCACCTCTTTTTCTAAAGGGCTATGAGGGGCATGATCACTGGCAATAACCTCAATGAGCCCCTCCTTTAGAGCCAATTTAATAGCCTCAAGATCTTCTTCCATTCTCAAAGGTGGATTTACCTTAGCCAGCGTATTATATCCTTCCACTTCCTTTTCAGTAAAAGTGAAGTAATGAGGACAGGTCTCAGCGGTAAAAGGGATTCCCTCCTCTTTGGCCCATCTAAGAAAAGGAAGGTTTTCTTTTACAGAGAGGTGAGCAAGATGCACCGAAGTTCCCGTTTCTTTAGCAAGAACTAGATCTCTTAGAACAGCAATAGTTTCTGCTGAGGGAGGGATTCCTTTCAGCCCGAGTTTAGCAGAAATTATTCCTTCATTGATTTGACCTTTATAACTTAAAGTGGGATCTTCGCAGTGAGAGATTATAGGTAAATCAAAGTTTTTAGCATAGAGCATAGCCCTTTTCATAAGAGCAGAGTTAGCCACCCATTTTCCGTCATCTGAGAGGGCAACTACTCCAGCCTTTTTTAATCTTCCAAATTCAGTAAGTTCCTTTCCTTCTTGCCCTTTAGTGATACAGGCTATAGGATACACCGTTACCCATGCCCTCTCTCTTGCTCTTTTTAAAATATAGGCAGTAACCTCGGGGGAATCATTGACAGGCTTTGTATTTGGCATACAGGCAACTCTTAGAACTCCTCCATAAAGGGCAGCTCTTGTTCCACTTTCAATGTCTTCTTTCCATTCTTCTCCTGGTTCTCTAAGATGAACATGAATGTCAACAACCCCTGGGAAAACTAACTTCCCGTGACAATCAATAACCTCTATATCCTCTCCAGAGACTATGATTTCTCTTCCAAAACCTTTGATTTTTCCATCTTCAATAAGAAGATCTCCCACCAAATCAAGGCCAAGAGTTGGGTCAAGAAGTCGGCCTTTTTTCAAAAGAATCCTCATCCTTTAATCTCCAGAGAGCAATTTAAGTAAAATTGCCATTCTTATAGCTACTCCATTTTTCACCTGATCAAGAATAACCTGAAAGGGATATTGTTCCATTTCATAGGAAAGCTCAACTCCCCAATTTATGGGCCCTGGATGCATAAGAAGAGCCTTTTCTTTTATTAATTCAAGATGCTTGGGGGAAAGCCCAAAATTTTCTGCATATTCCTGAAGGGTGGGAATATAGGGTTCCCCATGTCTTTCCCTCTGAATCCTTAGAGCAATAACTACATCAGCCTCTTTAAGAGCCTCTTCCATTTTATAACAAACTTTAAAGCACCCCTTCCTTACTTCAAAAAATTCAGCTTCCTTAGGGTCTGGCAGAAGATGGGCAGGCCCAGTAACATAAACTTTTGCCCCCATTTTCTGGAAACCAAGAATATCCGAATGAGCCACTCTGCTATGTTTTATATCTCCCACAATGGCAACTTTTAAGTCAGATAGAGTTCCAAGTTTCTCTCTAACAGTAAGCATATCAAGGAGGGCCTGGGTAGGATGCTCATGGATTCCATCTCCAGCATTGACCACAGGAATTTTGAGATGTTTAGCTAAAAAATGAGGAGTTCCTGAAAGGCTGTGCCTTATAATCAGTAAATTAACTCCAAGGGCATAGAGAGTTTTTATTGTGTCAAGAATAGTTTCTCCCTTTTCCAGACTGCTTCCCTTGGTAGAAAAACTCAAAGTGTCTGCTGATAAAACCTTGCAAGCCCTTTCAAAGGAAAACTTAGTACGAGTTGAAGGCTCATAGAATAAAAGAAGAATTAATTTTCCTCTAAGAGTTGGTACTTTAGGTATAGGTCTTTCAAGAACCTCTTTAAGATTTTCTGCAAGATCTAAGATCTCCTTTATGGTCTCTGAGGAAAGACTATAAATATCTAAAAGATGCTTCATTTTTAAATCCACAATTTTTCTTTTATGTAATTTACGATCTCCTGAGGCTCATCAAGGATCGTAAAGATTTGCAGATCAGATTCAGAGATTTTTCCTGTGGTAACTAAGGTTTTGGTAAACCAGGTATAAAGAGGCTTCCAAAAGTTTTTATCTACAAGCACTATAGGAACAGGCCTTATTTTGCGCGTCTGCACAAGGGTTAAAATTTCAAACATTTCATCCATAGTGCCAAAGCCACCTGGAAAAAATACAAAGGCTTTTGAATATTTGGCAAGCATTACCTTTCTTATAAAGAAATATCGGAATTCAAGTTTTATATTGGCATAAGGATTAGGTTCCTGCTCGTAGGGGAGTTTTATATTAAGTCCTACAGAATATCCACCAGCTTCTGCAGCTCCTTTATTAGCAGCCTCCATAATTCCTGGCCCACCTCCGGTTATCACAGAAAAACCAGTTTTTACAAGAAGCTTCCCCAATTCATAGGCCTTCTGATAATCAGGCTCATCAGGTTTTGTCCTGGCAGATCCAAAGATAGTAACCCCAGGATATACCTTTGGCAAAACTTCAAAGCCCTCTACAAATTCTGCTAAAATCCTAAAAAGTCTCCACGACTCTTTGGCCTGTAAGCCTTCAAGGACATATTGCTTTTCCTCTAAAAACCGATTTCTTAGATCCTCAGCCATCTTAAAGGCCCTCTTTTAAAATTCTTAAAGATCTTGGCTCCCAATCCAGATGAAAAAGAAAAAATTCTTCTATTAGACGGGCTAAAAAAGATCTTTCAACAGCTGATTGCCCCTGCATTAAAGTTTCACCTTCTTTGAGTTTTTTAATTCTAACAATCTTTCTCAAAAGTTCAATCTGATTTAAATTCAACGGAAAAGAGGTCTCATCTTTACAGGAAAAACACATTAGGCCACCTGAAGGAATGGAAAAATAATAAATTTTTTTAGGCTCCCTGCCACAACTTACACACTCAAAAACCTGCGGATAAAGCCCACAAATTTGAAGCCACTTAAGTTCAAAAAAAGTTTTGGCCTCCTTTATATTGGAAATTTCTTCCAGCTCTTTAATAAACTCTACAAGCCATTCAAAATCCCTTCTTTTAAAAGCCTCAGGAGAAGTAAATTCAAGAACTTCAGTAAGATAAGAAAAAAAATAAAATTTGGCTATTTCTCTTCTTGGACTTTCAGGAAGATACAAAAGATCTGCACCCTCAAGAATAAGAGTTTTTCCCTTTTGAGGTTTTCTCAAATGAACTTTAAGATAGGTTAAAGGCTCAAGAAGATTAAGAAACCGCCTTTTTGATTTTTGAGCACCCTTGGCAAGGGTTCTTATTTTACCCCCAGGGGTTAAAAGAGTTACAAGTAGATCTATCTCATATCTCTCAACCTTATCAAGAACAAGGGCAGGAAGAGAAAATAACACCTCAGAGATAGATCTTTATAAACTTACTTTCTTTAAGCTCCTTTATCCACTTTTCTAAGTAGCTTTGGGCTTTTTTCTGGAAAAGTTTTTCATAAAGTTGCTCTCTAACCTCTTCATAGGTAGGAGGCGTCCCACTCTCTCTTTTCACTAACTTTATTATCTGAAAAACCTCCCCACTTTTTTTGGGCGAAAGGACCTCACCGGGTTGTAATTTTTTGAGTTCTGAAAGGATGCTTTTATCAAGCTCCCCTTCTTTAAACACTTCCCTTATATAGTTTATTTGATCTTTGTAAGCTTCCTTCACAGCCCTAAAGCTCTTTCCCTGTAAAACCTCTTCATAAACTTCTTTAACAAGAATCTCTTCTTTAATCACCAAGATTTCAAGTTCATATTTTGGTTCGGGATCGTAATTTTTTACAAAATCTTTATAAGCTTCCTTTAATTCCTCTTCGGGGATAGCAACTTTATCACGAACCATAACTTGGATTAACTTAATCTTTCTTAACTGATCTCTAAGCCTATCTTTTAAAGCCCTATTAATCACTGTGGAGCTGGAATTACCTTTAAGCGTTTCCTTTAGGTAAGCTTCTACTTCCTCATCGGAAACTTTGATATTATATTTTTTAGCTTCAAGCCCTATTAAAGTATCCTCAATCCACTGATCAAGGATCTCCTTTCTAATTCTTTTTTTCAAAGTTTCTATCTCAAGAGGATCCATTCCTGGTTTGAAAAAGGTCTTATAATAGGGTTCTGCCATTTTATCAAGTTCATAAAGGGTTAAAACCTCATCTCCAACAACAGCAACAATCTTATTGACCACCTTTTCAGCAAAAAGTGGGGAAACTTTAACAAAAAAGAGAATTAAAACGAGCCAGCCTATTCTTTTCATCTGTAAAAAATTCCTATTCAAGAGGAAGAGTAACATATTGTCTTCCTTTCCCAGTCCTTATACCAAGAAGTAAAGATTTTTTGTTTTTGTGGTTTCTTAAGACTTCAAAGAATTCAAGGGAATTTTTTATTTTTCTTCCATAAAGTTCTTCAATCACTATTCCGGGATAAAGCCCTGCAAAGTCAGCAGGACTATCCGGCAATACCTCTACAATAATAACTCCACTAATTTGAGGGGGAATCCTAAATCTTTTAGCCAAATCAGGGGATAAATCGGAAATAACTAAACCATACTCCTGAAGGAGATCTTGCAATTCCTGAAGTTCAGCTCTTGAAGTCAAATAGCCCTTTTTTGGAGCCTCAATCACAGCTTTTACTTTCCTTTTCTCTCCGTTTCTTACGATCTCAAGCTCAACCTCAGCTCCTGGCTTAAGAATAAGGATATGACTTCTCAATTCTGCAGCACTTTTAACAGGCTTTCCATTGATTTTAACGATTACATCCTTTTCTTTAAGACCTGCTTTAGCAGCAGGAGAGTCAGGAATTACCTCAGTAACAAGAACCCCCTCAGTGACCTTAAGGCCCAATTCTTTAGCAAGCTCAGGATTAAGATCCTGAATAATTACTCCAAGCCAACCTCTTTCCACCCTTCCTTTAGTTTTAAGTTGTTCAACTACAGATTTTACAATATTAATAGGAATGGCAAAACCTATTCCCATGTATCCGCCTGATCTTGAAAATATAGCTGTATTCATGCCTATGACTTCTCCTTTTATATTGAGCAAAGGCCCACCTGAATTACCTGGATTTATGGCGGCATCTGTTTGAATAAAGTCTTCAACATCTGTTATTCCTATACCACTTCTTCCTTTGGCACTAATTACACCCACAGTAACCGTGTGAGTAAGGCCAAAGGGGTTTCCTATGGCTATTACCCATTCCCCCACCTTTATTAGATCCGAATTACCAAGGGGTAAAGTGGGAAGATTGTTGCCCTCAATCTTAAGCAAGGCTACATCTGAAAAGGGATCTGTTCCAACTACCTTTCCCTGAAAAACTCTTCCATCAAGGAGTTTCACTGTTATCTTCTGGGCTTTTTCAATCACATGATTATTCGTTACAATGTAGCCATCCTTGGAAATGATAAAACCTGAGCCAGCCCCCCTTTCTCTAAATCTGGGTGGAGAAAAAAATCTTTTAAAAAATTCATCTCCAAAGAAATCAAAAGGTGGTAAACCATGGGGAGAGGTAACGACCCGCTCAGTTTCAATATAAACTACCGCTGGAGCTGACTTTTCAGCTACGCTAGAAAAGGCTTCAGATAACTTTTGTGCAAGCTGAATACCCTCTTCCTTTAAAAGTTTACCATCCTCTGCAATTCCCCCTGTAGGTTTAAAAATATTTAAATGCTGATAAATTTCTCTTGCTGCAAAACCAAGCACAAAGGCTATAAAAAGAAAGATAAATATTTTAAAATAATGAACTCTTTTCATAAATTTCCCTCCTCTATATTAAAAAAACCTCTTTTTATAGCAGAATTCTATAATATAATCCAAAACAATTTTTAAATTAAGAACATCTTCTCGATTATAAAGAATTAACTTCCTTAAAGCGGAGCGATCTCTTTCTTCAATCCATTTTCTCCAGAGCTTAACAGCCGTATAGCCGTTAAACCCCTCGGTCTTTCTCTCTATTCCTAATTCCTTTTCTATCTTCTTTAACCCCCCTCTAAGACCCAAAAGCCTTGTATAGTGGAAAAGATCCAAATGAATTTCGGGATATTCAAGGCTTTGAAAAGTCTTTTTAATAAAGGGAAGATCGAAATTTTCTCCTCCAAAGGTGATCCAAATAGGACTTGTAGAAAGAAAATTCAAAGCCTTTTCAAGATTTAAGTTCTTAATAAAGGCAAAATACCGTCCATCTTTACAAATTCCTATTAGAGTAATATCATTTCTTTCCTTAGATAGGCCTTCAGTTTCAATATCAACAAATATGGCTTTATCTTGAAATTTTAAGTAAGTTTCCAGTAATTTAAGCTTATCTCTCACCATTCTTGTTTTCTATATAAACTTTGGGCTGATACTTTTGGGCAAGCTCTTTAAGCAGCTCTTCCATAGCAGCCCTTTCCTTCTCTCGTTTAACCTCTTCTTTTACTTGGTCTTTAACTTTCTCAAAGGGCAAAATTTCTTCAGGTATTATCTTTTCTACCTTAACTATATGGTAACCATAGGGAGATAAAATAGGCTGACTAATCTCTCCTGGCTTTAACTTAAAAACCTTTTCTTCGAATTCTGGGAGGGTCATCCCTTTTCTCAAAATCCCCAAATCTCCTCCTTTTTCTCTTGAAGCTGTATCATCAGAATGAATCCTTGCAAGCTCTTCAAATTTGGCCCCTTTTACGAGCTGAGATCTTATCTGTTTAGCCCTATTTAAAGCCCTTTCTTTAGTTTTATTATCAGCATTCTGGGGCACATAAATCAAAATATGCTTAAGCTTTATCCCCTCTGGTTGTTTGAATTCTCCTTTATGGGTTTCATAATATTGTTTGATTTCCTCCTCGGATACCTCAATTTTTGGTAAACTCTTTTGAAGGTAAGCCTCTGCCAAAATCATCTTTTCCGTTTCTAAAAGCTTCCACCTAACCTCGGGATCTTCAAAAATTTTGTTATCCTTAGCAGCAAGATAAAGAAGCGTAATATTTACCCATCTCTCTATCAAGCCTCTTTCAATCTGAGCTTTAAGAGAAGGATTAGCTTTAAGAATCTCCTCGACCCTTGGATCTTCTTTGATGAGTTTCTCAAGGTCACTCTCTGTAAGTTTATAAGGACCAACCTCAGCCATAATCTTTTCAGCAAAGGCCCTGCCTGAGAAAAATACGAAAAACAACCCCAAAAATAAACACAGAACTTTTTTCATAAATCCTCCTTTATACTTTTATTTTACTGCCCTTTGGAAAATAGCCAGAGGGAGCAGAAATCCCTGGATAGACAAAGGAATTCTTAGCTATAAGAGTGCCTGGCTGTAAAATAGAATTACAACCTGTTTGTACTCTATCTCCCAAGACAGCTCCCATTTTCTTCAAACCGGTTTTTATAATCTCTCCTTCAATTTGTAAAGTAATCTCTTTTTTCATAAATTTAAGATTAGCAAGTTTTGTTCCTGCACCAAGATTTACCTCTCTACCAAGGATACTATCTCCCACATAGGCAAAATGAGCTGCCTTAGCTTGACTCAGAAAAATGGAGTTTTTTACCTCGGTTGTATGTCCAATAACTGCGCCCTTTCCGGTATAAACTGATCCTCTAACATAAGCACAGTGCCTAATCTGAGTTCCTGCTGAAAAATAACAAGGTTCTTCAAGGTAAGCATAGGGTTCAACGATTACTCCCTCTTCAAAAAAGATTTTTTTTCCCTTTAAAATAGCCCCAGCCATTAAAATGGCCCCTTTAACTTCCTCATCTTTAAAATAATATTTTCCCTCAATCCTTTTTATTTCCTTTAAAGGTATGAGCTCTCCATCTGTAGTTAAAAATAGTGACTTTGGAAGAGGTCTTTCCAAGGGGATTAACTTTGGAAGTTCAAAAACTAGTTCAAAAAGAATTTCTTTAAGTTTTTTTAAAACTTCCCAGGGAGGATTTTCAGTGAGAAGACCTCCTATTTTTTCGTCGAAAAGATTTTCAAAAAAGTCTGGAAGTATTTTAGACCAAATCATAAAATTCATTGGAATTATACTACCATAAAGTCTACTTGTCAAAATAAAGATTTGTATTAAAATATTTTTTACATTAAAGCCCCTGTAGCTCAACAGGATAGAGCAGCGGACTTCTAATCCGCAGGTTGGGGGTTCGAGTCCCTCCAGGGGCGCT
>PNIE01000084.1 GCA_002877875.1 Caldimicrobium thiodismutans | reverse complement strand
AGTATCTTACTTAAATGGGCCTTAAGATGATTTACGGCTTGAAATTATGCCTAAAATACTCCTCAAAATTATAAAATTAAAAGGCATTCTAAAAACAAAGATCTTTACCTTCTGACATTAAAAGTTCTTAAATACATTTACTGAAATTTTGGTAAAATAACTAAAATGGCCATAAGGCAGATGGTGAAGTCATTAAAAAGGAATGAATTTGTTATACTACTTCCTAATAATTGGGATGAATTAAAAATTGAGTAAGTTACAGCTTCTGTGGGAAGTGCTAAATTAACACTATGAGCACTCATTTAAAAACATTGAGAGCTTTTATTTAACGTGAAGAGGGTATTATTTTTTTAGCCTAAAAGAAGCAAAGAGTTATTGTGTTGAAGATACTCCAAATAAGAAGAAGGCGAATGAAGAGAATGAAAAAATTTCGCTCTTTCGAGGAAATGGAGCTTTTTTAAAGATTTATAAGTAGTATGCCCTATCTTCAACCCTTTGATCCTTGGGGGTCAAAACTTTGCACTTGTCCTCCAAAATGGAGTTTAAATCCTTATACAGGATGTGGTCATAGGTGTCTCTACTGTTATGCCAGCTCCTTCATTCCCAGATTTTATGAACCTAGGCCAAAGAAGGATTTCCTTAGAAAAATTGAAAGGGAATTAGAAAAACTTCCTGAGAACTCTATAATTAGTCTCTCTAACTCCTCTGATCCCTATCAGCCCCTTGAGGAAAAATTTAGATTAACTAGAGAATTTATTATAAGGCTTACCTCCAAAAAGGTAAAACTTCTTATCATTACAAAATCAGACCTCATCTTACGGGACCTTGATATTCTTTCAAAGCTTGAGGTAGTAATTGCTCTAACTTTAACTTCTAAAAGCCTCTCAAAAATACTTGAGCCAGGAGCCCCTTCTTATGAAAAACGCCTTAACGCCTTAAAAGAAATTAAAAAGAGGGGATTTAAAACGGTGGTTCGAATTGATCCTCTCATCCCAGAGATAAATCTTGAAGAGGCTAAAGAAGTTCTCTATGAGAGCTTACCCTATGCTGATCACTTTGTCCTGAGTACCTATAAAGCTAAAGCTGATTCCTTAGAAAGGCTATGTAAAGCCTTTAAGGAAAGGGAACTCCTTTTAAAAAGGCTCTATCTTAAAGAGGGAATCTTCGTTAGAGGAAGCAGATATTTACCTTTGGAAATAAGGCGAAAGATCTTACTTCCATTTATTGAGGTGATTGAAAAAACAGGGAAGAGCTATGCCCTTTGTCGAGAAGGACTTAAGGAATATGCGACCAAAAAGGGATTTTGTGATGGAAGTTTTCTACTATTTAAGTAGAAAATTAATTAAAAAGTTCCACGTGGAACAAAAGATTATTTTAAAAGATGTTCATTACCTAAAGAAACTCTTTTTAAACCAGCCTTTTTAGCTCTTTCAAGGCATGAGCAAGCAGTTTTTTTTGAGATTAAGGGTAAATCTTTCATATAGAACTGAGGGGAAAAGGCAAGAAGTCTGAAGGGAATTTCAGGATTAATTTCAGCTATAAACTTGGCTATCCTTTCTACTTCCTCCTCTTCTACATAACCCGGAACAAGAAGAGTGCTTGCAGTAAGGAGAGGAACTTCGGGTCTCTCCTTTATATATTGAGCTACCCTTTTAAAATTATCAAGGACAACCGAATTTTCACCTCCAGTTAGAGCGTAATAGATCTCTGGGGTTAAGGCCTTTAAATCAAATTTAATAATCCCACCTGAGATAAGAGATAGTTCGATCACCTTATCAAGTAACTGAGGATTAAAATGGCCGTTTGTTTCCCAACAAATTCGTAAAATTCGGTTTTTGCATTTTTTTAATGCTTCAAAACTTGCCTTAATTGCAAAGGGGGCTTGGGGAGAGGGATCGCCTCCGAAATAGCAAATACAAGAAACTACTGGGGTTATAGCTTCTAAAAATTCTTCCAAGGTACGATAGCGCCGATTCAAGGAAGCATATTTAAAATGCCAATTTTGGCAGTAAAGACAATTTAAATTACAAGCTTCAAAGAATACCGCCAAGTTGTAGTAACCATATTCTGCGTAAGGACGATAGGCATATTTAGGATAACCAACTCCTGTTCCTCCTGGACAGATCCAATCTGCTACACAATTGGTTGGGAGAGGATCTAAATACCAGGAAACTTTAGCCTCATTAACTTTAGGCCCAAGAAGTCTTCCCTGAGAATTTGATCTTAGACCACAATAACCAAACTCTCCTTCAACAATAAGGCACTCCCGTGAACAGATTTTACATGACAAACCTTCCCTTTTATCAGATACTCCCTCTGGTAAAGAAAAGGCCTTTCGTGTTTCTCTGTGCACTTTATCTAATAAAGGCTTTACCCGAATAAAATCAGAGATAATACAATCTCTACAGAAAGAAAGGACAGAAGATAAAATTTTTTCCTTTTGGCAAAGAGGACAAAGCTTGAAATTCATATTTTTTATTTTAACACATAGGTAAAATTGAAACTATGGAAGATCTATAAAGGTATGGCCTACTCTCCATATATAGGCTATTTTATCAATCTTTCTTTTAGCTCGTTAAGCTATATTTTAGATAAACGTTTTTCTTTCATTGAGGTTTGAGTAATCCTACTTTAATCAAGATCTCTATCCCCAAAGCACAAAATATTTTAGTCATAATAAAGGGAGCTATGACATTCCCAAAGAGATAATCAGAGGACCATTAACAGATTAAGAACCTTTTAAAAATAGGATTAAAGTGCAACCTTTCAAATTTGAAAGTAAACACCCCATAAGTTAAGCTTGAAATTTAGTAATTTTATGTTTAATTGTAGCGCAACTCCTAATTTAGGTGAAAATAGGAAAAGACACAATGCTTCCAAAACTTATAGAGATTATTAAGGATGCAGGTAAACTTCTTAAAAATTTTTATTATGGCTCTTTTGAGGTTAATTACAAAGGACTAATTGATCTTGTTACTACAGCAGATCTTGAAGTAGAAAAATTTATAAAAAACTCTCTAAAGGAACACTTTCCTGACATACCTCTTATAGCAGAAGAGGGTGCAATAGCCTTAAATAGACCTCCCCAGGGTTTATATTTTTTGCTTGATCCCCTTGATGGCACCACTAATTTTGCTCATCGTCTTCCTTGGTTTGCCATTTCCTTAGCTCTGATGAGGGACCTTAGTCCAGAAATTGGCATTATTTATAATCCTTTAACAGAAGAGCTCTTTTATGCCATAAAGGGAGAAGGTGCCTATCTGAATGAAAGGTTAATTAAGGTCTCAGAGCGAGCACATCTTATCCAATGTCTTCTTGCTACAGGTTTTCCCGTATCAAAGATCATGGAGAAATCTAAACACTTTATGATTCCTTTTGAGGAATTTATGATAAAAACAAGAGGGGTTAGGAGATTTGGATCTGCTGCCCTCGATCTTGCTTATGTGGCTTGTGGGCGATATGACGGATTTTACGAAGCCTATCTTAAGCCTTGGGATACAGCAGCTGGCCTCTTATTGGTAAAAGAAGCCGGTGGAGAGGTTACTACCTATCTTGGTGAACCTTATGACCCCTTTAAAGACACTATTTGTGCTTCAAATGGGCTTATCCATGATGAAATGTTAGAAATTCTTAAAGATAAACATCCTGAACAGTTCAAGCCTTTTAGAAATCCTCTACCTGCAGTTGATGTTATCATTGAATATCAGGGGGGAATCGTTTTAATAGAGAGGAAAAATCCTCCTTTTGGGCTTGCCCTCCCAGGGGGTTTTATAGAATACGGTGAGAGAGTAGAAGAAGCTGCCCTAAGAGAAGCTAAAGAGGAGACTAACCTTGATATTAAGCTAAAATACTTTCTTGGATATTTTTCTGACCCTAAAAGAGATCCAAGATTTCATACTCTTTCCTTAGTTTTTGTTGCAGAGGGGGAAGGAGAACTTAGGGGAAAAGATGATGCTAAATTTGCAAAAGTTTATAAAATCGATGAAATACCTTGGCAAAACTTGGTCTTTGATCACGCCTCCATTCTAAAAATTTATCTTAATAGAAGAAAGGAAAATGAACTTAAAGGATTGGCTCTATAAACTAAAAAAGGAGTTTCAAGAGGAGATTAATATCTTACTTTACGAGCCTGATCCTTTTATCTTTGAACTTTTAAGAGATTTTCTAAGGGAATATGATTTCAAAATAGAATCAGGCCCAAATTTGAAGGACATCCTAAAAAAAATCGGTTATAAGAACTTTCAGATTTTAATTATGGCTATAGAAGAAGATAAAGAGGCTGAAGACAAAATCATAAGCGAGGTAAAAAAATTAAACAAAGATATACTGATTTATTGTATGGTTGATATTCATAAAGATATTGATATTTCAGAACTCTTTATGAAGGGGGCCGATGAGGTTATTTTCAAGCCTTTTTCTCTTGGAGAATTTAAGGCAAGGCTTTTGAGATTATTAAAGGAGTATTATTTTTCTAAAAAAATCGAAAAATATGTCGTTGAAGATGCATTAACTGGAGTTTTTAATAGAAGATATTTTGAGATTGCTTTGAAAGAGGAGGTTTACAGAGCTTTAAGACAGGGTTATCCCTTAAGTCTATTAATGATAGACCTTGATAAATTTAAGTGGTATAACGACCATTATGGCCATTATGCAGGAGATAGGGTATTAATTGGAGTTGGAGAAACTCTTTGCTCGTCTACCAGGGCAGGGGTTGACAAAGTATGCAGATATGGTGGAGATGAATTTGTAGTGATCCTACCTCACACAGATTGGAAAGGAGCCCTTAGAGTAGTTGAGCGTATTTTTAAAAATTGGGAGGCTCTTGGCTTTGAGCCAGTAACTCTGTCTGTTGGTGTTGCAGAATTAATAAACAAAGGAAGCCTTGATAAAAGTATCTCTGATTTAATAAAAAGGGCCGATGAAGCCATGTATAAAGCCAAAAAGAGAGAAGGAAATACCTTTGAAGTGGATGAAGAATCCCTTAAACTATCCTCAGGCGAAGGAGTTCCTGAAGGGGATTTATCTTTTCAAGCTTTACAGTAACAACCTCGCCTGGCTTTAGTGAATATTTAAAGCCAAAAACCTCGCCTGTAAGATTATAATCAGGAAGATACACCTTAGCTTTTTTAGACTGTACTTCCATAACTATACCATTGAAAGGTTCATTTTTTTTATATCTTAGGAGATACTTTAGTAAATAGTATTTCTTTCTTCTTCCTTGTAGAAGTTGGGCTCTTTGTAAATTAGTTTGAAGGTCAGGAAGAATTCTTAAAATTTCATCTTTAGTAAGAAATTTTTCCCCAAAAAGATAAGCTTTAAGCTGAAATTGAATTAAAAGATCAAGAGCCCTTCTAATAGGTGAGGTAAGGGTAGTGTAACAGGAAAGTCCAAGACCTGAATGATAGCCAGGCTCAAGAGTAAGTTCAGATTTAGCCATAAATTTAAGCTGAAGAATCTGATAAAAAAGAGAGGTCTCTCTTTCTTCAAAGATTTGAAAAGGTTCTTTTTGAGATCTAAAGAGAGCTGGGATATTACGTTCTTTTAAAAAAAAAGCTCCATAATAATTAGCAAGGATCATAGCCTCTGAAACAAGATCTCTTGCCTTTGTCATTTCAAGGCGCTGAACAGAAATCTCTCCATCAGGATATACTTTAACCTGAATCTCTGGCAAAATAACTGCAAAGGCTCCACTTTTAATTCTTTTTTCCTTTTGTTTTAATAAAAATTCATAAAGTTTTTTCCAAAATGGTTTTTCCTCGACAAGAAATTTATCAACCTCGTCATAACTCAAGCGTTCTTTTACTTTTATAATACTTGGTTTTATCTGGTAAGAGGAAATTTCTCCCTCAGGAGTAAATTCAAAGACAAAAGTTAAAGCGTAGCGATCTTCATCTTTTTTGAGACTAAATTTTTCATGGGAGAGAGAAAAGGGAAACATAGGAATGACTTTTTCTGGTAGATAGAGAGTTGAGGCCCTCTCAAAGGCTCCCTCCCATAAAGCTGTGCCAGGCTTAACAAAGGTGGCAACATCAGTTATATGAACATAAAGAAGATATTTCTCTTGTCTCTCTTCCACACTTAAGGCATCATCATAATCTTCTGTCTCAGGAGAATCTATGGTAAAGGTATGAAGATGTCGTAGGTCTACTCTATCTTCAAAATTTAAAGGAACTCTCTGCACACTTTCAGCCTCACTAAGTTCTCTTTCAGAGAATTCTTGAGGATATTTCATTTTCTCTATTTCGAAAAACCAATCTTCTTCAACATATTTGGCTTTTATAAGAAGTTCAACTACTTTTAAAGGTTCAGAAAGACCATGCCTCTCAAGGAGTTCTTTCACAACTTTTATTCTCTCTTTTCCCTCTTCAAAAAGGACATATTCTTTTAAGCCTTCAAGAAAATATTTTTCTCTATCTTCAGAAATAAGCCCTCTTTTTCCCTGAAGAAGGCCTGAAAGAAAAATTTCGCCTTCATTTAAAAGTTTAATCCTTTCAAGTTCTTTTTCCTTCTGATGAAGAAGTTGGTCTACCTCCTCACGACTTCTTATTTTCACTCGATCTTCACATTCAAAACTAAAATAGACCCTATCTTCAAGAATCCTTCGCATAAAGCCAGCAACTTCATCCGAGTTAGGCTTTCTTCCTAAGTAGAGTTCTACAAGCTCCCATGAAGTAGCCTCTCTTAAATCATCAACAATCACTTCCCATAGTTCTCTTAAATTAAAAACTTCTTTAAGCTTTTCCCTTTTTTCATGCTTGTCTTTTAAAAGACCTTCAAGGGAAGACAAAGTCTCTGGCTGAAACTTTTCTTCACTAACACTAATCAAGGCTGTATGACTTATGAGCTCTTCTCTTCCTGTTGGAAGGAATAGATGAAGTCTTTTACCTTTGATCTCTTTAATATAAGCAGTTATAATTTTCTCCTTGTAGAAGACCTCAACTATTCGATAAAGAAGCCTTTCGAAGGACATAGTAAAGATTAACTTTCTGCTATGATTAGAGCTTCCCTAAGGTTTATTGTTCCTTCATAAAGAGCTCTCCCGCTAATGACTCCAAGGAGCCCATTTTTTTCTAAGGGTTTTAACTTGATTATATCGTCAAGAGTGCTCACACCTCCAGCAAGAATTATGGGGTGTTTAGAGACCTTTAGTGCCTGCTTTAAGCGCTCAAGTTCAACCCCAGTACCTGTCCCATCTCTCTCAATAAGAGTAAGAATAACGGCAAAAAGGGGAAAAGAAGAAAGTTCTTTTAAAAAATCAAGATAATTAACTTCACTGACTCTGAGCCAACCAGAAAGGGCTACTCTATCTCCTCTTACATCAACACTGACTATTATTCTTTGGGGAAAGCTTTCTGTTACCTCTCTCAAAAAATCCCTTGATTCTATAGCTTTAGTTCCTAAAATTACATGGGAAATTCCTGCTAGCAGGTAATCTTCAATAGTTTTAAGATCCCGTATGCCTCCTCCAACTTGAATAGGGATGGAGACCTTTTGGGCAATTGCTTTGATCAATTCTTTATGACAGGGTCTTCCTTCTTTAGCTCCATCTAAATCGACTATATGAAGACGTTTGGCTCCCTCAGTTTCAAAAAATTGGGCATATTTCAAGGGATTTTCACCATAAATTTTGGTTTTTTCATAATCACCCTGAAAAAGCCTAACTACTTTTCCACCTCTAAGATCAATGGCTGGTATAAAAAGCATCTTTTAAACCTTAAGGAAAGGATTTCAAAATCTTTTGAAGACCTCTTTCAGCAAGTTCTTCTGCTTTAAGCCATTTTATTTTTCCATATAGAGAGAGATTAAGCATATTTTCACTTAAAGGTTTCTGGGTTTCATCAAATTCCATTTGCCAGAGAATAGTTCCAGTTTCACCATAATAGAGAACTAAAGTAAAAGCTACAGAGGCTGGTTCTTCCACACTCCAGCTTAAACCTTTTCTCTCTTTAAAACGAAATATTTTTCCGTAAAGGACCCCTTGGGCACCAGTTTTGTTAGCTATAAATCGTATAACTTCTTGGGGATTTTTAGAGGTATTTAAGGCTTCTTCAAGAAGGGTTTCAAAATCAGTTTGCTTGAGGAAGATAAAATTATATTTATTGACCAATTTGGGAAGCTCTCTCCTTAAAAGTTGATTCATGATCTCTTTGGCTTCAGGTTCTATTGTACCTGGAATGATCCCTTTAACAGGACAGTCAAAGGGAAGAGGAGTTTCTGTAGGACAATAATAATCAAAAGGTATAACTACAATAGTTTTTAAAGTTTCTGAAATTCTTGGAGGTAATGGCTGAGGCTTTTCTTGAGGTGCACATGAAATGAATCCCGAAATTATAATAAGAAGAAATAACCAACCTAAAAAATTACTTTTTTTAAGGCTAAGCATTTGTCCTCCCAAGCAAGTTTATGCTTTTAGGTAATGTTAAATGATAATTAAATGATAACTTATAAAAAAGAGAATACAAGAAGAAATAAAAAAAGGGGGCCAAAAGGCCCCCTTAAATTTTTATAAAATAGTATCTTTAGACGAGTTTTAGAACATCCTTAACAGAAACCACACCAACCACTCTCATATCCTTAACCACAGGAAGATGTCTTATCTTATGATCGATGAATTTTTCCAGAGCCTCTTTTAGGGTGCTCTCGGGTGTGAGAGTGATGACCTCCTTAGTCATAAATTCTTTAATAGGTTTATTTTTGTTATTCTCATCACAGCAAAGAACTCCCATAAGATCCTTTTCAGAAATAACTCCCACAAGTTTTGAGGTTTCTGCATCAATAACTGGAAGAAACCCTATATTTTTTTCAACCATAATTTTTGCAACCTCTATCACAGGAGTATTATCTTTCACTGTATAAGGAGATGTCATAAACTCCTCAACTTTTACTCTTTCAGTGAAAGGTTTCTTTACACCTGCTGTAATTAAAGCAACCTCATTAAAGATATAACGGGGATCTACATATCCAAGTACCTTTTTATTCTCATCAACCACAGCAATTCCTTTAACACCATATTGCTGTATAAGGACTATAGCGTCGATAATTCTTGCAGAGTCATAGACTTCATCTACTTCAATTACTATCTCTTTTATGGGAGTAGCAATGCTATGTCCAGAAACGAGGGCTTTAAGAAGGGACCTTTCTTCAACGATCCCAAGATATCTTCCGTCTTCTCTTCCATTATCAGTAACAATTGCAATTCTTTGGCCTTCTCTATACAGGGTTTTCATAGCCTCACCAAGGCTCATATTACCAGGCAAAATAAGAGCTTTAGAGGAAAATTTCCCTGCAGATAGTTCCTCCCAAAGTCTTTCACCCTTAGTTTCCCAACCTTTGAAAATATAAAGAAGAGCCATAATCATAGGAATAATGGTTGACCAAACAATCACTGAGTAATAGGGATTTCCTGTTAGTTTAATTAGGAGAGTGACCATAAAAGGAGTTAATCCACCAAAAACTCCGTATCCCATATTGTAGGTAAAACCAATTGCAGTAGTTCTAATTTTGGCAGGGAAGAGTTCAAGTAAATAGGCTGACATAGCACCACTATAACCAATTCCATTCATAAAAGTTCCAGCTGCTACAAGGAGGAAAAGAGCTGTTGTGTCAGGAGGATTTACATAGTTTTTCATAAGATAAAAGGTAATTGGAAAGAGCAAGGCATTTCCATAGATTCCTAGTATAAGTATAGGCCTTCTTCCAATTTTATCGGAGAGCCAACCAAAGAAGACATAGGTCCAGATAACTACATAGGTGGCCCAAGCTAAAAGTTGATCTGGCAACTTACCTTTTATTCCCAAATCGCCAAGGTAAAATTTCACATAGAGCTGGTTGGTATACCATATAGGACCATGGGCCCCAATCACACCAATCCAAGCTAAAATAAAGAGCCAAAAATAGTGTCTATTGGTGAAAAGTTCTTTTATGGGTGCACTAGTCACTCTTCTTATTTGTTTTAAAGCAGTAAAAACTGGGGTTTCCCTATAAAGAAGATGGATAATTAAAGCTACAACAAAGACAATAATACCAGCTATCACAAAACACCATCTCCATCCATAGGCTTCAAAAGCCTCGGTACCAAAACGACCTTGGAAGAAAGATGATAAACTAGCTGCAATAGCCATACCTAAAGCTGCAGTGGTGAACAGAAATCCTGTAATAAAACCTCTTCTATGGTCAGGGGTAAATTCTCCAAGATAAGTAATAGCTGCTCCAAAACCTCCTCCTAAGGCAAGTCCCTGAATGATTCTAAGCACAAAGACTCCGATTGAGGCCCAAATTCCAAGCTGTGCATATCCGGGAAGTATAGCGATACCCAAAGTTCCAACCATCATCATAGAAATAGCAACTAAAAAGGCTATTTTTCTTCCATATTGGTCTCCAATTTTTCCAAAAAGCAGAGCCCCTAAAGGTCTAAATAGAAATCCAATAGCCAGGGCTGCAAAGGAAGCTAAAAGACCTGCTAAAGGATCATGGCTTGGAAAAAAAATCTTGGCAAGAGTTTTGGCTAAAATGGCATAGACATAAAAATCCACCCATTCTAAGAGTGCCCCTGTCCATGCAACCACTGCTACAGGGATCACCTCCCTAAAACTAACCCGCTCTTCTCTTTGCATCTCACACCTCCTTCATTAAATTTAAAGTCTATTTCTAACATATCGAAAAATTATTTGCAAAAAAAAGAAAAATTTTTCACAATCTTTGTATTAGATATATATAATTGTAGAATTTTTAATCAAAATGGAGGATTAATAATAGAGAATTTTTCCTCATCTCATTTAAATGGATAATTTTAAAACCTTTTTTAAAAAAGCTCTTATAGGTTCAAAACCTATTTTTTCTTTGCAGGAAATTAGAAATATTTCCCTATTTTTAGGTATTTTTAAACTTTTTATGAATTTCTCTTTATGAATTTCTATTTCTCTTTTGGAAAGCATATCTATTTTATTTAAAAGAAGAGCGTAGGGCATATTAAGATAAGATATAAATTTTAGAAGGGTTTGATCAAGCTCATCAGGTTCTCTTCTTATGTCAAAGATAAGAAACAGCAAGCAAAAATCTCTTGGGCTTTTAAGGTAGCCCTCGATAAGGATTTGCCAGTTTTCATAGACCTCTTTGGGAACTTTAGCATAGCCATATCCTGGAAGATCAACTAAATAAAACTTGCGGTCCACAAGAAAAAAATTCAAAGATTGAGTAAATCCTGGAGTTGAGGAAACTTTGGCTAATTTTTTCTGGTTTAAAAAAGCATTAATGAAAGAGGATTTTCCCGCATTGGATCTTCCTAATATAGCAATTTCTGGATATTCAGGAAGGGGTAAATCCTCAAGTCTATAGACACTCTTTAAAAACTCAACCCTCTTAAACATACCTTTCCCCTTAGGACACTTTGGAATTCCCTGGTAGAATATAAGACATAGTTTTTAAAAGGAAAAGTTTATGAGTGGATTGAAATATTTACTTAGAGAAGAAGAGATTGGTTTTTTTCCTAAGTGGGAGAAAATCTTTGAGAGAAAAGCTCCCTTGTTTTTTGAAATAGGAGTAGGTAATGGAGAATTTATCGTGGAGATGGCAAGAAGGATGAAAGAAAGTAATTTTATTGGAGTTGAAGTTTCCAAAGAGGTGCTGAGAAAGGCCTTGGCAAAAATTGAAGAAAATAGGCTTACAAATGTTAGATTGATTCACATGGAAGGAACAAAGGCCCTAGCAAAATTATTTGAAAGCGAAAGTATAGATGGTGTCTTTTTGAATTTTCCAGATCCCTGGCCAAAAAAGAGGCATAAAAAAAGGAGATTAGTAAATCTGGCTTTTCTTTATCTTCTTTCAGATAGACTCAAAAAAGATGGTTTTTTCCAGATGGCAACGGATCATCCAGAATATGCCGAGGAAGTCTATTCGTTACTAAAAAGCCTTGAGGGTTTTTCTCCTCTCTGGGAAGATTATATAAAAACTTCTATCGATGAGTTTTATCCTACAAAGTACGCAAGGAAGTGGCTATCTCAAGGAAAAACTATATATTTTCTTGGTATTAAAAAAAGAGAAAAAATTGAAATTCCAGATTGGGTAAAAGATTGGTGTCCTCTTTTGAAAATAAGAAAGGAGGAGACAGCTTTGCCTATAGTAAATATCTTTAAGATTAGGCCAAAATTAAATTTCTTAGAATGGGTAGCCAAATTGAGGGGAGCTGAACTATATAAAGAAAAGCTCCTCTTTATAAAGGTTCTTGATCTTTTTTATAACGAAGAATCTCTCCTCTTAGATTTACTCGTTGAGGAGGGAATAATAAGGCAGAGATTCTTTGTTAAGCTATCACCTTATGGAGATGAAGGGTACATGCTTACACCCTATGATTCAGATAAACCTGATCCTACAGAGGGGGTTCATCTTGCTATGGTTTTAATTTTGAAAAGTCTTAAAGAGGGGGCTTTTTATTTTGAATTAAAAAAGAGTACTTGTAAGGAGAAATTTTTGAAGAGGTTTTTAGGAGAGAATTGGTTTGAGGATAGGGCAGGGGTTAAGTAAGCCGGGTTCTGTTCTGAAGGAGGAGAACCTCCTTCAGGGCGGTTATTTATCTTGGGCGAAAAATTACTCTTTCGCCTCAAGCGGCCTACCTGAGCCCATTTGGGCGGGGCACCCGTGGGCTCTCTTTGGCCTTGCTCCGGATGGGGGTTGCCGTGCCAGGCTGAGTTACCCCAGCCTGCGGTGGGCTCTTACCCCACCTTTTCACCCTTGCAAGCGCTTCTACCCAGTACATTAGGCAGAAGCACTTGCGGTCTCTTTTCTGTGGCCCTTTCCAGGGATTACTCCCTCCGGGTATTACCCGGCATCCTGCCCCTATGGAGCCCGGACTTTCCTCACAAGAGGGCTTAGCCTCTTGCGCAACCGCCTCTTAACCCCTGCCCTATCATAATTTAAAGCAGTTTCCCTTAGTTTTCAAGGTAAAAACTATATTCTGAAAAACTTGCTCCTTCCCCCATTCCTTTCTTACTAACTTTAAATTAGGCATACCCTGTCAAAAATCTATCAAGCCCAAAGCTAATAGCTGTAACTATTAAAGCTCACATAATTTAATGGGAAGTATGTATTCTCTCAATTATCTCAAGGAATATTAGATCAAAAATAGGCCCTATAAAGCTTAATTCCACATATCCCCCTATCAAAGCCTCAAGAAGACCTCAATTACTCCCTCTCTAACTATCACTTTCAACCTCTTCTTTTTTGTCAAAAACTATGCTTTAACTTAAAAAAGAATTTTCTTATGGCTGAGTAAAAATCCCAACGTACCTCTTAAAAATGAACTTTTATTGGAAAAGTAACTTAGAAGATCCACTAAATTCTCTAATTATAGATCTTCAAAATTTTAAAAAATTCTAAGGGATTTTCTATTTCAAGGAGCTTTTTCAAAAATTTAAGAATTGAAAAGCCTTTGCTCTTAGGCTTAACCCTAATTTGGTTCTTATCCTCTATTGCAAGGATTACTTCTGACGAGGTTTTTATAAGGATTTCCTCAGGATTTAGAGGTTTTTTAGGAAAAAGAAGATAGAACTCTTCTCTCTCAGGTAAGGAGGGTTTATTTTCACCTCGTCTTATGGCTTCAACTATTTCTAAGCCTAGGTAAATCTTTAGACCTCGCAAAGAGTCTTCGGGAAGGGCTTCTCTGAAGGCAATTCCTAAAAATTCTTTTTCAACTTCAATTCCAACGGCAACGGCCTCACCACAGATAAATTTGGGCCTAGGATTAAAGCCTTTAGTATAAGAAAGTTTAAACCCTTCTCTTCTCAACACCATCTCAAAAAGCCTTAGAACCTCAAGTTGAGACAAAAACTTAGAAGGACCCTTTTTGTTATAATAAACCTCATACCAAATCTCCTGTTCCTCTCCAAAAATTTCTACGCTTTCATAAGAATTTGATATCTCTATGTTATTGGCTTTATCTTTGCTCAAATAGTTTTTGATCTTTCCTTGGCAGACTCCGCACCTCACACACTTTTCAAAACGACAGTCAAAAGTGTATTCCCCTCGAAAGGCCTTTTTTCTCTCTTCTATAAGAAAATCTTTTTTTACCCCAAGATCTATGTGGTCCCAGGGTAAAGCTTCTTCAAGACTGCGCTCCTTTAAATAATCTTCAAGATTAATTTTAAGTTCCTCTGAAGATTTAACCCAGATTTGGAAGTTAAAATAATCACTCCAGGAATCAAGGCGTGCCCCTTTTCCATAGACCTCTATTAAAAGAGAAAAAAGTTCCCGTCCACCTCTTGCCAAGACTCCTTCAAGCAAACTTTGTTTAGGATTATGAGCTTTAAAATGGTCTTTAAGGCTATTTTTTATAAACCTTATCTTTTCATAAGCCTCATCAACGGAGATCTGCCGCTCCCATTGAAAGGGAGTATGAGGTTTAGGAATAAAAATGGAGGCTGAAAAAGAAATATCTACCTCCTTAAAGGTCTTTTTAAGATTTTTATAAAGTTTTATCAGCTCTTCAAGATCCTCCTCTCTCTCTGTAGGAAGTCCTAACATAAAATAGAGCTTTATTCTTCTAAAGCCATAATTTTTGGCTAATTCAATGTCCCTGAAGAGGGCTTCGAGGGTGAGATTTTTATTAATAACTCTTCTTAATCTCTCTGAAGCAGCTTCTACTGCAAGAGTGATAGTGCTTGTCCTTCCCATCTTTAAAAATTCAAGGACCTTTGGAGTGAGACTGCCTATCCTTAGGGAAGGTAGAGTAAAGATATATTCTCGAAGCGATGCCGAGTAAAATTCCCTTTTTAAAAGAGAAACCAGGTCTTCAAGGCAGGTATAATCTCCTGCAGAAAGGGACATAAGAGAAGCTTCACGATAACCTGTAAGGTTAAAGGCAGTCTTAATTTCTTCAAGAATCTCAAGGGGAGATTTTTCTCTAACAGGTCTGTAATAGAAACCTGCCTCACAGAACCTGCAAGATCTCGTACAGCCTCTTGAAATCTCAATAGAAACTCTATCGTGGGAAAGGGGAATGATGGGAATAGAGTATAGAGGAGTAAATTTCTTCTGGGTTATATAGGTCCTTTTTTTAACCTTATTTTTATATAGAGGAACATAAACTCCCTCAATTTTTAAAAAGGTTTCATAGAGTTCCTCTTTTTTGGAGGAGGAACTTTTCCAAATTTCTATGGCTTTTAAGATCTCAAGAATTGCCTCCTCGCCATCTCCAATAATGAGGGCATCAAAAATTTCAGCTACAGGTTCAGGATTGCCACAACAAGGGCCACCTCCAAGAATAATAGGGTATTCCGAGGATCTTTCACTTGCCTTAAAAGGAATCCCTGCCAAATTCAAAATTTGCAGAATATTAGTAGCTAGTAATTCATAGGCATAGGTTAGTCCTAAAACCTCAAAATCTTTAAGGGGTCTTCGGTAATTGAGACTCAATAAGGGAAGGTTCCTCTTTTTTAACTCTGTCTCCATATCCGGTAAGACTGCAAAAACTAAATCACAAAGATAGCTCTCTTGAGAATTAATAATTCCTGCAAGGATGTTTATGCCAAGATGGGATCTTCCCACCTCGTAGAGATCGGGATAACCAAGACAAACCCTAAGGCTTGCCTTATCCCAATCTTTTAAAGGGAAAAAAGGTTCCCTTCCAAGGTAGCGCGAAGGTTTCTTTACGTAAATTAGAAGGTCTTCTGGATAATCCATCATCATTCGTTAAAATTTAATGCATGTTTTACTATTTAGGAGTAGATCTTGGAGGGGGCGAAAAAACTTTTGCTGTGGCTATAAGAGAAAAGACAAATGTAGGACTACATATTGAGAAATCTCTTTCCCTTAAAAATAATTCCCCTAAACCCTCTTCTATGGTAGAAATCATTGAATTCGTAAGAAAAAACCCTGTTCTTGGAACAGCTATTGATGCACCCTTAAGTTTTTCCATAAACCTTGAAAAGGGGTTTAGAGCTTCTGACCTCGCCTTGAGATCTCTACTTCCAAGGGAATATAGAAAATGGGTTCTTTCTTATCATGCCTTAATGGGTATACCTTTAAGAGGCTTACTTCTTGCCCAAAAATTGAGCCCTTATTGTGGAGCAATTCTTGAGACCCACCCCAGGGCAAGTTTCTTTTTTCTTCTTCCCAAAGAAAAAAGATACCTTGCTCATAAATATAAGAGAGAACCCCTTGAGGAGGAGGAAATCAATTACCTAAAAAATTACTTCAAAAAACTTTTTTCCATAGAGCTTACTCACACCTTTTTTTACGATGACCTTTTGGATGCCCTAATTTGTGCTTTAACAAGTTATCTCTTTTTTAAAAAGCCGGAAAAACTTCTTTTTCTTCCTCAGGAAGAGAAAGATCTTTTCGGCTTCGGCCCCTTTGTAATTATAGGAGAATCTTTCCTTTAAAAAATTGGATTCAGCATTAAAATTAAAAAACAAAAAAATCGAGGTGAAGTTAATGTTAGATAAATTTTTTAAGATCTTTTCTAAGGATCTTGCGATTGATCTTGGTACTGCCAATACACTTATTTATCTTGAGGGAAAAGGTATTATTTTAAAGGAGCCCTCAGTAGTTGCAGTAAAGGAGGACGGGAGATACAAAAAGGTGGTTGCTATTGGAGAAGAGGCTAAAAGGATGCTTGGAAAAACTCCAGGTATGATAAAAGCGGTAAGACCTCTTAGAGAAGGTGTCATTGCTGACTTTGAAGTTACGGAGGCTATGATTCGTTATTTTATTCAAAAGGTTCATAATAGATCTTTTCTTGTAAAGCCAAGAATTATTGTGAGCGTTCCTTCAGGAACAACTCAGGTTGAAAGAAGGGCTGTTAAAGAAAGCGCAGAAAGTGCAGGAGCTCGAGAGGTTTATCTTATAGAAGAGCCTCTTGCAGCAGCCATTGGAGCAGGCCTTCCTATAACTGAACCTGTGGCTAGTATGATTGTTGATATAGGAGGAGGGACCACAGAGGTAGCTGTAATCTCCCTTGGTGGCATTGTGGCCTCAAGTTCTATTAAAATTGCCGGAGATAAAATCGATGAAGCCATTGTACAATACATAAAAAGAAAATATAATCTCCTTATTGGAGAGGCTACAGCTGAACAGATTAAAATTCAAATCGGAAATGTCTATCCTGAAGAGCCATATGAAACTATGGAAATAAAAGGAAGAGACCTCATCTCCGGAATTCCCAAAACTATAACTATTACTTCAAAAGAAATTGAAGAGGCGATAAGAGAACCTGTATATTTAATTGTTCAAACTATAAAAGAAGTGCTTGAGGAAACACCACCTGAATTATCTGCAGATCTTGTAGATCGTGGGATTACTCTTAGTGGAGGAGGCGCATTACTTAAAAATCTTGACAAACTGATTTCTGAAGCCACAGGTCTTCCGGTTAGAGTGGCAGAAGATCCTATGATCTGTGTAGCTCTTGGTGCAGGAAAGGCCCTTGATAATCTCGACAAATTAAAAGATATTATGATTAATATCTAAAATTTTTCTTTTCTAAAAAGACGATAGTATTCAAGAACATTTTTAACATAATTAATAGTTTCTGGAAATGGGGGAATTCCCTTATATTGCTTTACAGCCTCAGGCCCTGCATTATAAGCTGCAAGACTGAGAGTAAGATCCCCAAACTCCTGAAGAAGCATTTTTAAATATCTTGCCCCACCATGGATGTTTTCCACAGGATCAAAGGGATCTAATACCCCAACTAATCTTGCTGTAGAGGGGATAAGTTGCATAATTCCCATAGCACCCTTAGGAGAAACCGCTCGAGGATTAAAATTAGATTCAACCTTGGCTATAGCCTTTAGAAGGACTGGATCAAGATCATATTTACGAGCCACCTCTTCAAATACTTTTTCATAGGAAGCCAAAAAAGCGGAAGGATTAATCCCCTCCTTTCTTTTAAAACTCGTTTTCTTTAAAGGAAAGGTCATGTAAACTTTGAATTTTTCATTTAAAGGGATATTGGAATAGTATTTTTCGCCTGTTTCTGGATCCTCATAGACATAAATTTTATTGGCATAAGAAAGCTTAGCTGAAAGTAAAATAAAGCCAACTATTATTACTCCAAGGATCATACCCTCTCCTTGGATAAAAATTCTTTAAGACATTTTTCAGAACAAAAAAACAATTCTTTATGGTCCCTTTCGATATGATAACCCTCACTCTCAGAAAAAAAGATACCACAATTCTCACAGGACTTCATTTCTATTTTTAGGGCCT
>PNIE01000011.1 GCA_002877875.1 Caldimicrobium thiodismutans | reverse complement strand
GGATACCTTAAAGCCGGTAAACCTATTTGCGAAAAGATAAAAGAAACTCCAGAAATCACTTTTAGTGAGGAAGAAGTAATCATCAAGCCAGAATTATGTAGAGAAAAAGAAGAAATTGAAAAAGAGAAGGAAGCAAAGAGTTTGGAAATTTATGAAACGGTAACATCATTTGCCCCAGAAGTATTAGAGGAAAGAACTCAAGAAAATACTTTAGAAGATAAGGTAAGTCACATAAGATTGAAGCTTGATGTTCCGGTGGGACAAATTTCAACGATAGCAAGAATTGTAAATTTCTTAGGGAATAAATTCAGTGAATGTAAAATAGAAATAACTATCAATGTCAGAGATGGAGAAATAGGCGTTTTAGAGTATCAAGATAAAATCAAAGAAGCTTTAACTCAGTCTGGAATTAAGATTTTAGAGGAAGAAAAGGAATGAATGAGAATGAGGGAGCTTCTGGGAAAATTGGCCAAGGATAAAGTTTATTAGGTTTCTTTTTTGAAAAAGAC
Source organism: Caldimicrobium thiodismutans (assembly GCA_002877875.1). Lineage (GTDB taxonomy): Bacteria > Desulfobacterota > Thermodesulfobacteria > Thermodesulfobacteriales > Thermodesulfobacteriaceae > Caldimicrobium > Caldimicrobium thiodismutans_A. The sequence goes on along the minus strand of PNIE01000011.1, from coordinate 17,710 downwards.
AATGGTTTTTCCTAAGAGTTTTTTTTCCATATCTGGTGGATTGAAGGGAGGAATTTCTGTGGCTCCTAAGATAAGGTAACCTCCTTTATTTAAAGTGTTCCAAAGAGCTCTGAAAACCTGGGTCTTAGTCTCTTTAGAAAAATAAATGAGAACATATCTGCAAAGAATTAAATCAAAGTTTTCCTTAACCTTTTTGTCTGTTTCTAAGAGATTTAAATATTCAAATTTTACTAAGGCTTTGACTTTTTCATCTATCCTCCAAGAACTCCCCTCTTGTTTAAAATATTTAACTAAAAAGGTTACAGGTAGTCCTCTATTAACCTCTATTTGATTGTAAATCCCTTCTTTGGCCTTTTTAAGAGCATTTTGAGAAATATCAGTGGCATAAATTAAAAATCTGTAGGTGGAGAGGTACTTGGAAAAGTATTCTAAAATTAACATCGCCAAACTGTAAGGCTCTTGACCTGTTGAACAAGCAGCAGACCAGATCTTTATCTGTTTTTCCTTTTCTCTTTTTTGAATTAACTCTGGTAAGATATGGTTTTTTATAGCTTCAAAAGGATGTTGATCTCTAAAAAAATAGGTTTCATTGGTGGTAAGAACATCAATAATTTGATTAAGTAAAGTCGGAGTAAGATTATTTTTTACCTTTTGATAAAAGGATTCCAAATCCTTATAGCCAAGGCTTAGAGCCAGCTCTGTTAGTCTATTCTCCACTAAATATTCTTTGCCTGCTTGATAGGAGATACCGCTTATCTTTTCTACAAGCTTCGTAAAAAAATTAAAGATCTCCGGATTAACACTCATAGGCACCTAAAAATTTCCTTTAATCTTTTAGGTATTTCTGAAAGAGACAAGATTTCATCAGCTAAACCACTTTCAATAACTGCCCTTGGCATCCCAAAAACAATGGAACTTTCTGCATCCTGAGCAATTACAGCTCCTCCTTTTTGTTTAATAAGTCTTGCTCCATCAGCCCCGTCTCTTCCCATCCCTGTTAGAATTAAAGCTAAACAGGTGCCATTATAGACCTCTGCTAAGGATTCAAAAAGAACATCTACCGAGGGCCTACAATTATTCTTAGGAGGCCCTTGATGTAAACGAATAACCTTAGTGTTATTTTCTTTTCTGACTATCATATGATAATCCCCTGGTGCAATATAAGCTACACCTTCTTTAACGGGTTCACCATCTTCAGCCTCTTTAACTGTTAGAGGAGAGATTTTATCAAGTCTATCTGCCAGTTGTTTAGTAAAAAGAGGGGGCATATGTTGGACTATTAAGATAGGAATCTGAAAATTTGAAGGAAGATTCTTAAAGATCTCCGAAAGGGTCTGAGGACCTCCTGTAGAAACTCCTATTCCAAGAACTCTATATAAACCAGACCTTATTCTTGTAGGTAGTTTGGGTAAGGTCAGGGGCTTTCTTTTTAACTGCTCTGTGGCACCTTTAATTTTAGGCAAAAGCTCTTCTTCTATTTTTTTTACGCTTTCAAGGAAAGATTTGGTTGAAGGCTTAGGGACAAAATCAAAGGCTCCAAGGGATAATGCCTCAATGGTGGCTTTGGCTCCCTCTTGAGTAAGAGAAGAAAACATAATTACCTTAGCTGAAGGAATCTCCTTTTTTAAATATTTTAAAGCTGTAAGACCATCCATCACAGGCATTTCTATATCAAGAGTTATTACATCAGGTTTTAAAAGCCTGGCTAATTCTATAGCCTTTTTCCCATTGTCTGCCTGCCCTACAATCTCAATTTGGGGATCCTTTTTAAGAATATCCGTAATGAGTTTCCTCATGATGGCAGAGTCATCTACAATAAGAACGCGGATCTTATCTGACATGTACCTTAGAATCCTTCCAAGAGATATTTGATTTTGGTCTCGAGCATTTCCTTATCAAAGGGTTTCATAAGGTATTCATTGGCTCCAGCCATTATAGCATCAATCACACTTTTTTGTTGGTTTTCAGTGGTTACCATCATAACTTTTATATCTGACCAAAGAGGATTTGCTCTGAGTTTTTTAAGAAATTCATATCCATTCATCACAGGCATATGCCAATCAAGAAGAATAAGAGAAAGGTCAGGATTCTCTTTAACTATCTCTAAGGCCTCTTCACCATTTTCTGCTTCAAGAACAAAAAATCCAAGTTCTTCAAGATATTTTTTTTCAATCTCTCTTATAGCTTTTGAATCATCAACTACTAAGGCTTTTTTCATTACCAATCCCTTGGTTTGGCTAAGATTTCTCTAACCTTTAGATTAAAAAACATATTAGAAGGCATAGCCTTTATTAAAGCCACTGTATCAGCTCCCCTAGCTGTTCCAGCTACAGAAAGGACATCTTCTGGCAGAATCAAACCAGCATCACAAGCCATAACTGCAATTTCAACACATACCTTAAGACCCTGACCAAAAATCCTTAAAGTTTGAGCTATAAGAGCTTCTTCAGAGTAATTAAAAGTCGACCTAATGGCTGAGCCAATTCCTCTAAAAACCATCGTTCCTGTATAAACCTTGGCTCCGAGAGCCTCAAGCTCTTTTCTAACCTCATCTTTCATTTCAATAGTACCTGGTTCCCTAAAGCCGTAATTATGAGTCACAATCACGAGATTTACCCCTTCTCCCTTTAAAGCCTTCGCAAACTTTAATCCCGTATCTCCAAAAGTGGAGGCAACAACGATGTTTTTGAGGCCCCTCTCCTTTAAGGCTTTCAAAGCTATTTCCAGACAAGCCTCTGTATTCTCCGGGCCTGGCCTATCAAAATAAACTGTCATCCTATCCCACCTTTTCTAAAAAAAGGCCTGGCCTTGTCTCTTTTTTTACAAGATTAATTTTAATTTCTTTCTTGAAAAAAGAAAGTTCTTTTTTTAAATTTTGTAACTCCTCTCTGGCTAACTTATAAGCCGTGCTTTCAGAAAAATTTAAGTCAATCATCACCGAATTAGAAGAATAATAAAAAATAGCCTCTACAAGACCAAGATACTGGAAAAATAATTTTAAAACTAAAATTTTGACCCTGTCTCCCTTTTCTTCAGGGATAGGTAATTCTAAGTAACCCCAAGATTTGGTATCTAAAAGAATGAAAGGCAAAAAAATTCTATCCTCTTCAAAAATAAAATCACTGGCTTTAAGGTATTTCCCAATTATTTCCTCTAATTCTTTTATATCGCCTTTTTTGTCTTTACTTTCCTCTTTGGAAATTAAACTCCTAAGAATTTCAAAGATTACTCCCCTTTCCTTAATTAAGTTTTCTCTGGGGACATTTAATGGTGGTTTTTCTTTAACTAAAAGATAGAGAAGCTTAGCTTCTTCTGTTTCTTTAGATCTATCCAGAATCTCAAGAACAATGGGCTCTTCAGTTTTAAGAATCTTTACTTTTAATAACTCACCAGGTTTAAAATCTTCAGGATTTAGAGTACCAGCAAGGCGCGCCTGAAATTTATAACCACCTAACTCAAGATAAAGAAGTTTTCCTTCTATTTCCAAAACCCTAACAGTTAATTCTCTCCCCGGTCTGGTAAAGAGACTCCAAAGGTTTTCTGGCAGATAATAAATGGGAAGCGGTGCTGTAATCTGCATTTAAGTTTTATAAAAGTTTTTTACTTTTTAGTATTAATTCAACCTCACCTTCACTAAGTCCTGTTTTTTTTGCAATCTCTTTTAATTTTAATCCCTTTTTATACCAAAAAACAACCTCTTCTTTAGGATCGGCGGGATTATAATCAGAAGTTCCTTTAACATCCTTTAATTCTTTAAGTTTTTCTACCAGGGCTTGAGCTCTCGCAATACTTTCTTCTATATCTTCCCAGGGAAGGGATAAAAATTTCTTGACCTTTAAATATAGAAAAATTAGCAAAAGAATAATTAATACATCAAAGGCTAAAAGACCCCAAAGTAAAAACTCTTTATTCATATTAAACCTTTAAAAGAATGGGTTCTATTTCAATGTTTGCTGGATTCAATTGAGTATTTGTCTTTTTAAGATCTTCTAAAAGTTTTTTTTGATATTCCGCAAAGTTTTTTTCACTTTGCAAGTTCAAAGGTTGAATATTTTTCAGTTTTTCTGTAAAAAATTTTCTTAGAATTAGATCATTTTTATAGGCTATCTTTAGCTCCTCGTAGGTTTTAAAATAGATATAAATATCGCACTTTAAGAAGGTATTTTCATTAAGAGGAAATAGAAAATTTTTAAGTTCCAAGCGATAAGGGTAATTGGTAGGGCTTTGAGATAGAGTTTTGGGTTGAGGTGGGGCTTTTTTTTTAGGGGGCTCCTCTTCTGTTTTTTTCTCGGTAACGCTAAGATTGGTGATATTACTAACCTTTTGACTTTCAGAGACCTCTTTTTTATGGGTAAGAATTTTATAGGTAGTAAATAACCCTCCAATTAAAAGTAAGACTACAATGATTATTAAAAAAAGGAAGATTAATGACTTTGAAGATTTAGGGACTTTTTCTTGAGTTTCTACTTTTTCTTTTTCAGCTTTATCATCTTTTTCATCCTCAAGAAGCTCTTTAATTAACTCTTCAGTTTTTTCTTGAGTTTCCTTAGGATTTTCTTCCAAATTAGCCTCCAAAGACCTTTTCTAACTTTTCTTTTAAAGTCTCCGGAGTAAAAGGTTTTACAATGTATTGATTAACTTTGTATTTTATAGCTTCCAGGATGTTTTCTTTTTGGGCCTCTGCAGTAACCATTATAAAAGGAATATCTTTGGTTGCCTCATTAGATCTTACAGCTTTTAAAAGTTCAAGACCACTCATTTTGGGCATATTCCAATCAGAAATAATAAGATCTACCTTTTCTTTAGAGAGAATTTCTAAAGCTGTTGTTCCATCATCAGCTTCAAGAACGTTTTTAAAACCCAACTGGGTAAGAATATTTCTGATGATCTTTCTCATAGTAGAAAAGTCATCCACAATTAAAACTTTAATATTTGTGTCTAAAGCCATAATCCAGTTCCTCCTTTCATTTTGATTTATCTATTTTAAAATAACTTCTAATTTTCATCAAAGCCTGTTGATGAAGCTGAGAAATTCTCCCTTCCGTGTATCCCAAAACTTGAGCAATTTCTTTCATATTGAGATCTTCGTAGTAATATAGGGCTAAAATTAACCTCTCTTTTTCACTTAGTAAGCTTAGAGCTTCTTCAAGTTTCTCTTGAAGCTCTTTTAACATGTACTTTTCAAAGGGATCCTCATTTTTAGAAGAAGAAACTGAGAGAAATTCAAAGATATCTTCGCTATCAAGATCTGGCATTTTTTGTTTTAAGGTCTCAATGTCAAGGAAAGATACACCTTTTATATTCTCAAGGAGCTTGTGATATTCTTCTAAGGAAAGGCCCATAGCTTCTGCTATTTCTTCCTCTTCGGGCATTCTTCCTAATTTATGATATAAATCCTTAATTTTTTCTTCAAGGGCTGAAGTTTTCTCCCTAACACTTCTTGGTATTATATCTACTTTTCGTAATTCATCAAGAATAGCTCCTCTTATGCGATATTCAGCATAGGTTCTAAAATTAACTTTTTTAGAGGGATCAAAGCGATGATAAGCTTCAATAAGGCCAATTATTCCTGCTGAAATAAGATCATCTTTAGAAAGAACAGGTTGGCCCAAATGGGCATATTTATTGGCTATGTGATTAATTCTTGGTAAGAAATCTTCAATTACCTTTTCTAAAGGTTCTTTAAAAGAGTTTTTACCAACCATCTTTATAAATTTGAAAATCTCTCCAAAAATTCTTTGAATTCAATCTCTTTCCTTTGGGTCTTTTGGTTTAGTATTTTATAAGCTATCTCTTTTATTTTAATGCTTATTTTAGCATCAGGACAAAGACTCAAATAGGGGATTTGAGATCTTATAGCCTTTTTTACACATTCATCGTAAGGCAAAATTCCAAGTAGAGTTATTTTAACTTCTGGTAAGAACTTTTCAACAACATAAAGTATTTGTTGATAAATTTTTTTCCCCTCTTCTTCATCTTTAGCCATATTTACAACTAACTGATAATTTTTAATTTTACCCTGTTTATAAAGCACTTTAATATAGGCATAGGCATCAGCCATGGAAGTTGGCTCCGGAGTTACAAGAACGATTCTCTCCTCTGCTAACTGAGAAAAGAAAAGGACATTGCTTGAAATACCTGCAGAGATATCAAAGAATAAAAAATCAAAGGGATAGAGAGCCTCCTCCATTTGAGCCCTAAGAAGAAGCTTTTGAGAGGCACTTAGTTGAGTAAGTTCATAAATTCCTGCACCGGCAGGAATTAAAGAAAATTTATATTCAGTAGGATGAATAATATCTTTTAAGGTTAAAGTTCCATTTAGAACATATCTAATGTCAAATTTAGGTGAAATTCCAAGCATAATATCCACATTAGCCAGCCCAAGATCTGCATCAAAGATGACCACCTTTTGATTAAGTTCACTTAAGGCTAAAGATAAATTGATTACAAAACTTGTTTTTCCTACTCCTCCCTTACCACTTGCTATAGAAAAACTCTTCATATTTTACCTCCGGCTAAGTTAAAAATTTTTCAGTGCCCTTTAATAAATATCTTAAAAAATTTTCATATTCCAATCTTTCAAAATCCTCAGGAATTCGCTCTCCTGTTGAAGCAAAGCTTGGAAAGGGGAATTCAGGATGTAATATCCAAAAAAGGCTAAAACCACTATAAAGCTTATCTAGAAAAGTAAGAGTAATATTTTCAATAGGAAGCTTTTTTATTTCTTCCCAAAGATTTAAAAGATTTTTAGGATTTTCAGAGGCTCTTAAAACTAAGTGAAACCTCACAAAAGGGAACCTTTGCTCAATTTCTGTAAGTTCATAGAGAGAAAATTTTTTTCCCAGACTTGGAGTATCAATTAAAATATAATCAAAATTTTTGGAAAAAACTTTATATTTTTCTTCAAAGTCTTCCCAGTCAATTTGAGAAAAGGGGATTTCAAGCAGTTGAGATAGTCTGAGAGCTTGTTCTTTTCCACCAATCTTATAATTATCACTATTTAAAACCATAACTTTTGAATTTTTCTTAAGTCTTAGCCAGAAGGCCATTTTAAAAATGGTAGTTGTTTTCCCTACCCCAGGTTCTCCAATAAAAAGTTGAACTTTTGAAAATGGGCATACTCCTTTTTGACTGAGCTTTTCAAATAAAAAATCCTTTATAGGTTTATCAGCCTCCTCTAAGAGCTGAACAATCTCTTCAGGAACTCCTTCTTTAAAGAGATAGCTGTATTTTTCTCCTTTTACCTTATTTTTTTCTAAAAGAAGTTTTATATCTTTCTTAATCTCTAACAAATCCCTTTTTAAGCTTTCAAGATCGGCAGTCTCCAATTCTTGAAAATTTTGAACTGAGGGAGAGGGAGGCTCTAGCTGATCTTCCCTTTCTTCTATGGCTGCAACTACTTCATAATAGGAATTTCCATCTTCAGTTACCTTTCCGGAATCAAGAATCACTGCCTCTTCCCCAAGTTCAGCTTTTACTTTCTTCAAAGCCTCCATCATGTTTTTGGCTCTAAATCTTTTTATTCTCATACCTTATTCTTTGACTAATCTTACAACTTCTAAAATTTCCACCTGGATGTCTCCAGGTATTTCAGCCTGAGATATTACAGGAATGTATTTTAAGCTTCTTTCGATTAATTTTCTCAGATGTCTTCTAATAGTGGGACTGCAAAGGATTACAGGTACAATGTTTTTCTGCCCCACCCTTTCTACAGCTTGGGTTAAAGCCGTAACAATTCTAGCACCAATCTTGGGGTCAATCATAAGAAAGATTCCCTGGTCCGTTCTCTGAAGGCTCTTTTTAATAATGTCCTCTACATCGTCTCCTACTAAAAGAGAGGGTAATTTTTGATCCATTAGATAGGGTTTGACTATAAATCTTCCAAGTCTTTGCCTTATATATTCTGTTAAAATTTCAGGGTCTTTAATAGTTCCTCCATAATCACTTAGGCTTTCAAAGATGGTAACAAGATCTTTGAGAGGAATTCCCTCTCTTAAAAGATTTTGCAGGACCTTTTGAATAGTAGTTAGATTTACTACATTAAGGGTTTCTTCCACAAGTTTGGGATAGTATTTGTTCATAGTGTCAATTATTTTTTGAACCTCCTGTTTAGTTAGCAACTCGTCTGCATAGGTCTTGATGATCTCAGAAAGATGAGTAGTAATTACAGTTGAAAGGCTTACCACCGTAAAGCCAGCCATTTCAGCTGCATCCCTTAGGTCTTCTGTGATAAAATAAGCTTGCATACCAAAGGCCGGATCCTTTGTAGGAATAGCTCCCTCTGGCGGAAGAGTATCCGGAGTTGGAGGAAGGGCAAGATAATAATTAGGAAGAAGTTCTGCTTTAGCCACTTCAACACCTTTTATAAGAATTTGATATTCTCCCGGTTTTAAAGAAAGATTATCTCTTACATGTACAGAGGGAATCATAATTCCAAGTTCTTGGGCAAGCTGTTTCCTCAACCCTTTTATCTTATCAAGGAGGTCTCCCCCTTGAGCTTCATCAGCCATATAAATAAGCCCATATCCCAGCTCAACAGCAAGAAGCTCAACCGGTTTTACTTCTTCTACTTCAGGGGGAGGGGGAGGAAGTTTTTCCTCTGGTTTTATTTCTTCTTTCTTTAAATGTTGATAAGAGATATAACCAAGGACAAAAAGAAGGAGAGAAAAGAAGAAGAAGGGATAAAAGGGAAGTCCAGGAATTAAACCTAAAGCAAAGACTGCCCCTGCTGCAAGTAAGAGAGCCTCTGGCTTCATAGCGAATTGTTTAGCTATATCTTTTCCCATTCCAGATTCAGCGGCAGCTCTACTAACAATAATACCTGCTGAAGTTGAAACCACGATGGCAGGAAGCTGAGAAACTAAACCATCACCTATGGTAAGAATAGTATATGTCTTAGCTGAAGTAGCAAGATCAAGCCCCTTCTGAAGAGTTCCAATAAGAATGCCACCTATAATATTAATGGTGGTAATCACAAGGCCTGCTATAGCCTCACCTCTTATAAACTTAGAAGCACCATCCATCGCCCCATAAAATTCAGCTTCTTTAGCAATCTCTGCTCTTCTTCTTTTGGCTTCTTTTTCATCAATAAGCCCTGCATTAAGATCAGCATCGATAGCCATCTGTTTACCTGGCAAGGCATCGAGGGTAAATCTTGCAGCAACCTCAGCAATTCTTCCAGCACCCTTGGTAATTACCACAAAATTAATAAGAACTAAGATAAGGAAGACGATAAATCCTACTATAAAATTACCGCCAACTACAAATTCTCCAAAACTTTTAATAAGATGCCCTGCAGCATCAATTCCGTCGTGACCTCTTAAAAGAATGACCCTTGTAGTGGCAATATTCATAGTGAGTCTAAAGAGAGTGGTAATAAGAAGAAGGGAAGGAAAGGCTGTAAAATCAAGGGGTTTATTAATTTGCATAGCCATAACAAGAATTAAAAGAGATACAGAGAAGTTTAGAGAAAGCGCAAGATCGATCAAAAATCTGGGGAGAGGAAAAATGATTAAGGCAAAAAGAAGGATAATTCCTATAACCGCAGAAAGACTATATAAATCAATTAGATTTTTAAAGTTCAGAGCCCGCTCCATTTATGCTAACTCCACCTCTTTTTCTTTGCTTTATAAACATAGGCAAGAACCTTAGCCACAACTTGATAAAGCTCCTCTGGAACATACTCACCCACCTCAACTTTTTTATACAAAATTTGTGCCAGAGGTGGATCTTCGTAAATGGGGACTCCATTTTCTCTGGCAATTTCTTTGATTTTAAGGGCAAGAAAATCAATCCCTTTAGCCACAACCTGTGGAGCTGGCATTTTTCCCATTTCATACTTTAAAGCTACTGCATAGTGCTCAGGGTTGGTAATTACTACATCCGCCTTTGGAACCTCAGCAAGCATTCTTTGTCGACTTAGTTTTCTCTGCCACTGTCTAATGCGAGCTTTAACCATGGGATCACCCTCGGTCTGTTTGAGTTCTTCCTTAAGTTCTTCCCTGGTCATCCTTAACTTTCTCTCTACATCCCAACGGGCATATAACCAATCAAGGATAGCCAGAATGAACAAAACGAAAAGTAGCTTTCCAAGAAGGTCTTTAAGAAGGACCTTAATGGTTAAAATAAGATAATAAGAATTTGAACCAAGAAGTTTAAGAAGCTTGTCAAAATTTTGACTAATAATCCAATAACTAATTCCGCAGATAAGAGCGATTTTGATAAGGGCTTTTACAAGTTCAATGAGGGAGGTGAAAGAAAAGAGCCTTTTAAATCCCTCTATAGGATCGACTCTTTCCCACCTGGGAGAGAGAACTTCTATTGAAAAAACACCACCGCCTGTTTGTAAAAGATAGACTATTACAGCCGAAAGGGTGATTATCAAGAAAAAGGGGAAGAGAAACTTCATTAGAGCGAAGAAGGTAGTCTTAACAAGGTAAGTTAATTCTCCAGGAAGTAGTTCCCTTTCAAAGCTTGAAAAACTGAACTTCAAGATAAAGTAAAATTGTTGAAAAAAAATAACACTGAGAATTAAGAAAGAGAGAAAGCCTGTAGAGAGGATAGCAACTGAAGAAAGCTCTCTACTTTTTACAATCTGCCCTCGGCGTCTTGCCTCTTCCCTTCGCCGAGGAGTAGCCTCTTCTGTGCGTTCTTGTGCAGGTTCTTCAGGCATAGGTACTTAAACCTTTAAAAGGATAGCTAAAAATTTGGAGAAATCTTCAAAATAGATTTTGAAAAGCTTAGGAATAAAAAAGAGCATGATTCCGAAAAATAAAAGGCCAAGGCCAAGGGTTAAGGGAAAACTTACAAAAAGGATATTTATTTGTGGGATTAACCTTCCAATAACTGCAAGGACAATATTTATAAGTAACATAAAGACAAGAAGAGGAGCAAGAATTTTTAGGGCTATTTCAAAGAGTAAACCGCTTTTTTTGATTAAAATTTCAAAAATTCCCTTTTTAAAAATAAAAGTCCCAGGGGGGATTACATAAAAAGATTTAACGAGAAAGTAAATTAGATAATGGTGAATATTAAAACTAAAGAAAAGAAGAAGAAAGATTAAATAAAGAAATTGGGAAAGAATAGGCATACTTACACCACCAAGGGGGTCAAAGGTTTGAGAAATTCCAAAGCCCATCTGTATCCCTACAAGCTCTCCTCCAAGTTGAAGTCCTCCAAGAAGAATCCTAAAAAAAAGAACCATGGTAAAAATTAAAAAAAAGTCAGATAAAATAAAGAAAAAGAGTTCTAAAAAGGAAGAGGGAGTTCTAAATTTTCCTATAAAAAGAGGGGTTAAAACTAAGGCAAAAATTAAAGCCATAAGGATTTTAATTTTGGTAGGAAAAAAGTTGGCAGTAAAAAAAGGAAATAAGAAAAATAAAAAAAGAATACGCAAAAATATTAAGAAAAATAGAAGAAAATCTTTTTCTAAAAGGGTTAAAAGATTTTCTGACATATTATTTTATAAAGCCTGGTATATTTAAAATCAGATTTTCTGTAAAATTAACAATTTTTTTAATAAACCAGGGTAAACTAAAGAAGAGAACAAGGGCCATGGCAAGGATCTTAGGAACAAAAGTAAGTGTCATTTCTTGGATTTGGGTTACTGCCTGAAAGATACTTATGGCTAAACCTATAACTAAGGCTGTAAAAAGAAGAGGAAAAGATAAAAAAAAGCTCAATTTGATGGCCTCTTTCACAAGTGTCATTACAGTGACATCTGTCATATTTTTAACCTCCCTTTTAATAAAAGCTTTTTACGAGAGACATAACCAGCAAATTCCAGCCATCTACCAACACAAAGAGAAGAAGTTTAAGAGGTAAGGAGATCATCATGGGCGGAAGCATTAAAACACCCATAGAAATAAGTACACTTGAAACAACAATATCAATGACCAGGAAGGGTATGTAGAGAAGAAAGCCGATTTGAAAAGCAGTTTTTAACTCACTAATCATAAAAGCAGGTATGAGGGTTAAGAGAGAGACTTCATCCTTGTTTCTTGGTTTTTCCTCTCCGCGAAGGTTAATAAAAAGGGCAAGATCCTTTTCTCTAGTATTTTTAAACATAAATTCTTTAAAAGGCTTAGTTGCCCTTTGAAAGAGCTCTTCTTCATTGATTTCTTTATTCATGTAAGGTTTAAGAGCCTTGTAGTAAACCTCGTTAAAAATAGGCGCCATAATAAAGAAGGTCAGAAAAAGGGCAAGAGAGATTAAAACCTGATTAGGAGGTGTTTGTTGAAGACCAAGGGCATGTCTTAAAATGGAGAAGACTACAATTAAACGGGTAAAAGAAGTTAACATAAGAAGAAGAGAAGGGGCTATGGATAAAATAGTCAAGAGGAGAAGAATTTGTAAGAAAATGTTAAATTGGGAGGGATTTTGGGCCCCTTCAATCCCAATTTTTATGGTAGGTATAGCAAGGGCAACTAAGTTAATCATTTTTCACTTCTCCAAGATAACTAAAGCCCTTATCTGTAAGTCCTATTAAGAAGCGTTTTCCTTCAATTTCAATTAGCAAAAGTTGTGCCTTATAAGAAAGAGGTTTTATCTCGAGAACCTTTATAATAGAATTATGAGTGTTTTTAATTTGATATTTTTTGTATAGATGGGCGACTAAAGGTAAAAGGCTTAAAATTAAGAGTAAGATTCCAAGGCTTTGGAGGTAATTTAGCCATTCCATCTTAATTCCCCAATCTTCTAATTCTCTCTTGAGCACTGATTATCTCTGTGATTCTCACTCCAAATCTGTCATTCACCACAACTACTTCGCCTCGAGCCATAAGTTTCCCATTGACATATATTTCTACAGGTTCTCCTGCGAATTTTTCTAATTCAATTACTGAGCCTTGATTAAGTTTAAGAAGATCTTTAATCAGCATTTTAGTTCTTCCAATTTCCACCGAGATTTCAAGAGGTATGTCTAAAATAAAATCAAGTTCAGGATGGGTTCCTTCTTCTCGAGGAGTTAGTTCTCTTAGCGGAGAGGGACTAACTTCAGGTTTGGGAGAGGTTTTAGTAGAAGGCTCTGAAGGAATGGAAGAGGTTGGCTGAGTAAAACTTTCGCTTTGAGGACTTGCAGAGGAGGCCTCTTTAAGAGCCTCTTCCCACATAGACATTAAGTCTTCTGCACTTAAAGCTTCTTCTTTTTTTTCTTCTTCCATTTTTTTCCTCCCTTAGATTATTCCTCTTCACTTTTTAGGTAATTTTCTATCTGAATAGCTAAATATTTTTTGTAAATTCCCATCTTTCCTAAGATCTTTGGAATATTTTCAATATAAACTTCTATAGGTTCTTCAATTTTTTTATCTAAGAGAATAATATCTCCCTCCTTTAGATGAAGAAGATCTCCCAGGGTGATCTTGGTTTTTCCAAGGATGGCTTTAACTTCAACCTCACTTTCTAAAACAGTTCTTTCTAAGGCCTTTTTCCATTTTGGGTCTATAACCTCTTCAATTTGGTAGGGTGCAAAGAGTTTTTCCTTTATAGGTTGAAGGGAACTTAGGGGATAACAAAAAAGGATTCTTCCACTAAGGTTTTCAAGCTCTACATTAAAACCATTAACAATAACTGTTTCTTCTGGTTGAAGAACTCTTGCAAATTGGGGATTAACTTCTCCTCTAAGATATTTTGGTTTTACAGGGGTAATATTTCTCCAGGCTCTCTCAAGCTCAACAAAAATCATATCCACCACCTTTTTGATTAACTTCTGCTCGATGGGTGTAAATTCTCTTCCTTCAACCCTAATGATTTTCCTTTCCCCTCCTCCAAGGAATCTTTCCACAAACACAAAAACTAAAGGGGCATCTATTATAAGAAGGAAATTTCCTTTAAGGGGTTCCATCTTAAAGATATGAATAGAGGTGGGAACAGGTATTTTGTTCATAAATTCCTTAAATCTCTCCATTTGGGTGGGAATCGAGGTTATATCCACCATTTCTTTTAAAAGAGTCGAAAATCCAAGCCTTAGAGAACGAATAAGCTGATCATTGATAACATCTATACCAGGAATTTTAAGGCGAGTTGAGATTGTAAAATGTTTAAAATCAAAGGGCTTTACCTTTTCAGACTCTACCGTCTCAGGAGTAGTATCAATTTTCCCACTCTCTAAGCCTACCAAAAGGGCGTCAATTTCTTCCTGAGAGAGAATATTTTCCATTCCCTTACTCCACAATATATTGAGTTATGTAAATATTGCTAATCACCTCTTCACCTAATCTTTCATTTATCTTTGCCAAAAGCTCCTTTTTAAGATTTTCTTTAGCTTCAGGGGCTATAACTTCTTCTACTGTCTTTCCAGAAAGGGTAGATATAATGGTGTCTTTTACAATCGCCTCTTTTTTCTTTATCTCTTCTTCCAGTTTCTGATCAGGGACTTCAAGAGTGATTTTAACCTGAAGAAATCTCTTTCCCGAGGGATCAAGAAGGTTTACAATTATAGGATCAAAGTCCACATAAAAGGCTTGTTTTTTTTCTTTGCTTTTCTTACTATGAGCAGTTTTGTCCTCTTCTCCTTTTTTCCCAAGAAAAAGAAAAGCTCCAGCTCCAGCAAGCCCTACTATGAAAAAGCCAAGAAGAATAAATATAAGCAGTTTCTTTTTTCCACCTTTTTTTGATTGAACTTCTTCTTTGGTTTCCTCTGCCATAGAACACCTCCTTTTTCTTTAATCTTTTACAAAACTTATGCCTAAAAATTATAATAATTCACGATAGGTTTCTGTCAAAGTTTTGACTTTAATAAATTTTTGTCAGTTTTTTGATATTGACCTTCCCAATATAGGAGAAGCCATTTTAGAAGAGTTCCTTGAGAGAAACCAGAGAGTCCTTTCTTAGAAACGACTCTATGACAGGGATAAAGAAGGGGTAGGGGATTTAGAGCAAGAATTTTGGCTACTGCCCTTGCGCCATAGGGTAAATTTGCTCTTTGGGCAAGCTCAGTATAAGTTATCGTTTTTCCCTTAGGAATTTCTCTTAAGAGTTCAAGGACTCTGAGAGAGAAAGGCTTAAGATTTAGATGATGAGGAGGATTGAGAAAAGAAATTCTGCCTTCAAAATACTCTTTAAGTTCTTTTATATAGCTTACTAAAACCCTCTCTAAGTTGGGATGTGAAAGAATAAACCCCTTCTTTGGGTATTCAAGATGAAAGCCAAAATTTAATTTTACTAATTCTAGGGAGGTATTGAAATAGAAGTGAAATTCGAAAGGAAAAAGTTTTAAAACTCCCTTTAAAAGTTTAGGGCTTTCCAACTTTTTTCTTTGGAAGGGGGAGATATTCAACAGAAGGGACACTTCTTACAGGTTGCGGAAATAGCTTCATAAGTTGATAGATTTCAATAGGCATATCACTTCTTACAGGAAGTCCAAGTTTTTTAGCCTCTTCGAAGGTTATGGGATGGTCATGGGTAAAATGCCCTTGTGAGAGGATTTCAGCTAGTTCCTCAATTTTTTCAGGGGGATATCTATCATTTAAAATAAGTTTTAAATTTTCTTTCATCTGTTTTAGAGCCATTTCCGAAATATCAGCAAGAATAAGGGTTTTATCATCGATCTTTTCTATAGGTTTTTTCTTTAAGAGTCTTAGAATTGAGGCAGCTGGATAACCTTCAATTTGAGGGTCAACTGGCCCAAGCACAGCATGTTCATCCATCACAATTTCATCACAGGCAAGGGCTATAAGAGTTCCCCCACTCATAGCATAGTGAGGAACAAAAGCAGTAACCTTAGCAGGATGTTTCTTTATAGCTAAGGCAATTTGTAGGGCAGCAAGGACAAGCCCACCAGGAGTGTGTAAAATAATATCAATAGGTACATCTTTATCTGTTAAGTGGATAGCTCTAATTACCTCCTCTGAATCGTTTATATCAATAAAACGCATGATAGGGATTCCAAAAAAACTCATTGTCTCTTGCCTATGCACAAGGAGAATTACCCTTGAGCCCCTTTTTTCCTCAATTTTTTCAATCAGTTTTTGTCTGGCCATTTCAAGTAATTTCTGTCTTAAAAAGGGTTGCATAGCAAGGGCAAGAAAAATTAACCAAAAAAATTCAAATCCAGTCATTAAAACCTCCTCTTTTTATAGTCTATCTAAATCAAAGAGAGAACCAAAGATTCCGTATTCATCTTTATAATAGCGACACCTTTTTTTACAGAATAGTTTATAGGTTAAGGCACCAGAGATAAATCCTCCCAAATGGGCAAACCAGGCGATCCCCCCTATACTTCCTGGAAGGGCAAGAGAAAAAAGCCCGCTATAAAACTGAATGAAAAACCAAAGTCCTAAGTATAAAAAAGCCGGAACTTCGATAAAAAAGGGGATAAAAAATATGGGGATCAAAACAAGAATTCTTGCAAAGGGATACATCATAAAATAGGCTCCCATAACTGCTGAAATAGCCCCACTTGCACCCACTAAAGGTATGGTTGAGTCATGATAAATAAGGGAGTGAAAAAGGGTGGCTAAAATTCCTGTAACCAGGTAAAAAATTAAAAATCTAATAGGGCCAAGGCGATCTTCCACATTATCTCCAAAGATCCAAAGGGTCCACATATTACCTATTAGGTGAAGCCAACCACCATGAATAAAAAGATGAGTAAATAAAGAGAGATAGGAAGAGAGAGGATGATACCCTGTTAGCACTGCAAAATAATTATCAAAAAATCTTGCAGGAACAAACCCCCAGGTTTGAAAAAAAAGAGCCCTTTCTTCTTGCGAAAGGGAAAGTTCATAAAGAAAAACTAAGATATTAATGAGGATTAAAATCCAAGTAATGATAGGAGGTTTTCTTCGGGGATTTAAATCCTGAAGGGGGATCATCCAAGAGCTCCAATAAGTTCTCCACGCACTTTTTTTCTAAAGTTCTCACTCTTTTCTACAATTTTAGAAAAATCGTCCTCCGAGGTGGGGATAGAGGAAAATTCATATCCCTCTTCAAGAGTTTTTCGATAGGTATTTAGGCGATCTTTCCCTCCTTCAAGAAAGAGCTCTACAAGGTCTTCGAAAAGATAGGCCTCCTTTGAAAGAGCATAAAATTCTGCGCTTCTTAGAGCATAACGATTCCCGTTAAAAGAGAGACTAACGCCTCCTTCCTGCTTTAGAAGTAAGAGGGCTTCAACATCGGTAATACTATCTCCACAGTAAAAACCATATGAAAAAGGTTCAGATAATTCCTTTGATATTTCTTTTAAAGCCTGAGCCTTCTCTTGACCTCCGATAGGATTAACCTCTCTAAGAAAGATCCCACAATCCATATTCCAAATAATTTCAAAAAAGATCTCTTCAAATCTATCAAGAATAGACTTTAATTCGGGAGAGAGATCTTCAGGTACCTTAGCCTCTTTAGGAAGTTCAATCAAAGGATAATGGAGAATTTCTACATAGAGTTTTTGAAGAATTTCCTTTTCAGCTTTTCCAAGTTTTACTTTATCAAAGTCTACCGCAGTGCAAAAAATCTGAGACATAGGAAAATTGAGTCTTTTTGAGAGAGCAGAAAGATAGGGCTTATAGCTTGTACTTATGATAAAAGTAGGGATCCTTTGGCTTATTTTAGGTAGAACCCTTTCTACCCCAGGTAAAAGAATTAAAGTTTTTTCAGAGAACTCTTCGAGGAGTTTGTTTGAGGCTCCAAAAAGTTTGAGAAAGGGGATGATAAGTTTTAGGGTATCTCCAGCTTTATAGCCTGGTTTTTTCTTTATATCTGCCAAGTAATCATCAAA
>PNIE01000021.1 GCA_002877875.1 Caldimicrobium thiodismutans | reverse complement strand
AAAAATTATCAGGCTGTAGTTCCCTCTACCTGGAATGTGAGCCCAAGGGATGAAAAAGGTAACCGGGGTCCTTACGAAGAGGCTTTATTAAACAATCCTTTGGTAAAACCTGACCAACCTCTTGAAGTATTAAGAACTATTCACTCCTTTGATCCTTGTCTTGCCTGCGCAGTTCATCTTTATGATAAAGAGAAAAAGGAGATTACCCGTGTTAAGGTGCTTTAGTTCAAATAAAATAAAAGGGGGTGAAATATGAAAGTTGAACCAAGATTATATAAAAGAGTCTTTGTTTGGAGCTGGGCCTTAAGACTCTTTCACTGGACCTTTGCCTTTTCAATAGCCGCTCTAATTTTAACAGGCCTTTATATCCATAACCCACCCATCACAACCACCTGGGCTGAATTTAGACCTTCCTTTCTTATGGCTACCTTGAGATATTATCACTTCGTTGCAGCTTATTTTTTTATAGCGGCTATAATTTTAAGAACCTATCTACTTTTTTTTGGGAATAAATATGAGCGCGCCAAGGACTTTTTACCGGTAAACCGAGAAAATCTTCGTTCTCTCTGGAGAACTTTGAAATTTTATCTATATCTTACAGATGAACACGAGTGGAGAGAGGGACACACTGTGCTTGCCGGAGTAATCTATACGATAATCTTTTTTTCTGCCTTGATTATGATTTTTACCGGACTTTATCTTCTCTACCCAGAAGTTTCTATCATTAAAAAAATAGGAAGCTTCTTTTTTGGTACAGTTCAAATGGCAAGATTTATTCACTACCTCTTTAACTGGATCTTTATTGTCTTTGTTTTGGTTCATCTTTATATAGTTATTTGGAATGATTTTAAAGCACCTGAGGCAATTATCTCTGGAGCCTTTTCTGGCTCAAAATTTTTGCCAGCTGAGGTAGTAGAAAAAGAGGTTAATAAAGAGGCCCCTTATATTTAAAGTAGGCTAAACAGGCACCCTCAGAGGATACCATACAGGGTCCAATGGGGGTGCTTGGAGTACAGACCTTTCCAAAAAGCTTGCAGTCCTTTGGTTCAGCCCTCCCCTGAAGAATAGTTCCGCAGAGACAACCCTTGGAAACTTCCCTGTTTTCAGGGATACTCTCAAAAATTTTTTCACCATCAAGCTCTTCATATTTCTCTTTAATGGACAAACCGCTATAGGGGACTTCTCCAAGTCCTCTCCAAGGAAAAGTTTCTCTTACCTTAAAAACCTTTTGTATTAATTCTTTAGCCTTTAAATTCCCTTCAAAGGTAACAGCCCTTTTATAAGCAATATAAACTTCTTTTTCTTTTCTTAAAATTTTTTTGCAGAGCAATTTTACTGCTAAAAGAATATCAAGAGGATCAAAGCCAGAGATAACTATGGGAAGATCAAATTTTTGGGCAATACCTTCATAAGAGCTGGCACCAATTACTGCAGAGACATGCCCTGGCCCAAGGATTCCATCCATATAAACACCATATTTAGATAAGAGATACTCAAGAACCGAAGTAGTTAATATGTGATTGGAGATAATTTTTAAATTAGTTATGTTCTCCGCTCTTGCCCTTTCAAGGAGAAAGGCTGTTTGAGGAGTAGTAGTTTCGAATCCAAGGGCAAAGAAGATAACCAACCTTTTGGGATTTTCCTTTGCAAGGCTTAAAGCCTCCATAGCATTAGAAACCATACGTATATCCTTTCCCTTTGCCCTAAGGCTCAGAAGAGAAATACCTTCAGAATTAGGAACTCTCATCAAATCTCCATAGGTAGTAAAAATTATCTCTTTTTCTTGGGCAATTCTTAAAGCTAAATTTAACCTTTCATGGCTAAGCACACAGACAGGACATCCAGGACCGTGAAGAAATTCAATCTCAGGTTTTAGAGCCTCATCTAATCCAAATTTTAAGAGACTATGTGTATGTCCTCCACAGAATTCCATAATTTTAAGAGGCCTTTCAATTCCTGAAAGGAATTGTTTTATTTTGGTTATTAAGGCCTTGACCAGTTGAGGATCTTTAGTGAGCTTAAATATACTGCTTAGAGAAGATTTCATAATAAGCTTTAAGAGTCTCTAAAGCAGTTTTTTCGTCTATTTTCTGGATAGCAAAGTCGACATGCACAAGAACCCAGTCTCCAGGTCTTAGAGGCTCTCCAATAAGGGAGATATAGATTTCCTTACTAACCCCGTCTACTGTGGCCTTAGCAGTAAAAGGGCCTGTTATTTCAAGGATTTGATAAGGATAGGCAAGGCACATTTAGTTTTTTCCTCTCGAATTTTTATAAACATGCCAAATTCTTTGCAAGGCAGTCAAATGTGTCAAAAAAGCAAGAATAGTTAAGCAAAGAAAAATAGAATCAAGAATAAGTGAGATGACCATAAGCGTTATTCTCTCAAACCGGGTAAGTAAGCCTACTTTACAAGGAATTCCTACTCCTTCAGCTCTTGCTCTAGTATAGCTTACCATTAAAGATCCTGTAATACCAAGAAAGGACAAAATTATCCCTGCAGGGGAGGCTTTAAGTATGAAATAATAGGTTAAAGCTAAAAAGATAAAGATTTCACCATATCTATCCATAGTTGAGTCAAGGAAGGCTCCAAAGCTTGTGACCTTTTTAGAGGTTCTTGCAAGAAGGCCATCAACAGCATCAAGGGGTGCAAACAATAAAAGAATAATTCCTGCCATCAGAAATTTGCCTTGGGCAATAAAAAAAGCACTTAGTACAAATCCAAGAAAACAAATTAAAGTAATCACATTAGGATGAATATTGAGATGCATAAGAATTCTCACAAGGGGGAGAAGATAAGGTTCGGTGGTAAGTTTGATTTTTTCAGTAAGACTTAATTTACTCATAAATTTTTCTCTCAAGTATGCGAAACTGTAAAGCCTCTGCTAGATGTTCCTTTTTTATTATCTCACAACCTGAGAGATCTGCAATAGTTCTTGCCACTTTTAAAACCTTGTGAAGAGATCTTGCAGAAAAACCATATTTTTCAGAGGCCTTCTCTAAAAAAGCCTCCCCACCTGTTTCAAGTTTAACATATTTTTTTATTTCCTTGGAAGATAAATGGGCATTAAGTTTTAACGGAGTGCCATAACGCTTTTCTTGAACTTTTCTTGCAAAGATAACCCTTTCTCTTATATCTTTAGAAGTCTCCAAATTTTTAGGAGTCTCCTTTAGAAGCTCCTTTATCTCAACAGGAGGCACCTCCACATGTAGATCAATTCTATCAACTATTGGCCCAGAAAGTTTGCTTTTATACTTTTTTATTTCCTGATAAGTACATTGACAGGCTTTGGTGGGATGCCCTAAATAACCACATCGACAAGGATTCATAGCACAGATAAGCATAAATCTTGCAGGATAAGTAACGGTAAAAGCTGCCCGTGTAATAGTAACCTTTCCATCTTCGAGTGGTTGCCTTAGGGCCTCAATAACATCCCTTCTAAATTCGGGGAACTCGTCAAGAAAAAGAACTCCATTATGCGCAAGACTTACCTCTCCAGGCTTAGGAAAAGTCCCTCCTCCAATAAGGCCCGCCTCTGAGATATTAAAATGGGGATTCCTAAAAGGCCTTGTTGAAATAAATGGTTTTTCCTGGGAAAGAAGCCCTGCTACAGAGTAAATCTTTGTGGTTTCAAGGGCCTCCTCATAGGTCATAGGTGGCAAAATACTTGGCAATCTGCTAGCTAACATAGTCTTTCCTGCACCTGGGGGACCAATAATTAAAAGATTGTGGCCTCCAGCTGCAGCAATTTCAAAGGCTCTTTTGGCAAGATGTTGTCCCACAATCTCGCTAAAATCACCCAAAATCTCCTCTTCAAAGAAATCCTCCTGAAAATCCTCTCCATAGGAAGGTTTATTCCCAAATTTCAGATAGTCAAAGACTTCTCTTAGATGCTTAAAGGCAGAAACTTTGAAATTTTTAACCAGTTTTGCTTCTCTTAAATTTTCATAGGGAATAATAATTTCTTCCAGATTTAATTCTTTAGCCTTAAGCACAAAGGGCAAAATCCCTCTAACTCCTTTCAAGGATCCATCTAAGGATAATTCTCCTACAAAGGCTCTGTT
>PNIE01000004.1 GCA_002877875.1 Caldimicrobium thiodismutans | reverse complement strand
AAAAAAGGATATCTAAATGTCTCAAGATAAAATAGTCTCTCTTGAAAAAAAAGCCTCTCAAGAGCAAAAACAGTCCCTTTCACCTATTGAAGAAACTATCCTTAGAACCACTAAGGAAATAGTGATTAAATTCATAGAAATGGGAAGATGTTCTCCAGCTACCTTTGAAGAGGTCTTCACTTTAGTTCACAGTGTCATTAAAAAGACCATTCACAAACTGTGAAAATTTTTGCTATTCATGGAAGCCCAAGAGACAAGGGAAATACAGAAATACTTCTTGATGCCTTCCTTGAAGGTGTAGCAGAGGGTGGTGGAGAATTTGAAAAAATTAAGCTTTATGAGCTTAAGTTTAGCCCCTGTATTGCCTGCGGAGAATGTGATCATCTTGGTGAATGTGTGCTCAAAGATGATATGACTCTTCTTTACGAAAAATATTTGACTTCAGACCTTCTTGTGGTAGCTACTCCTATTTTTTTCTATTCTCATCCTGCTATGGTTCAAGCCTTTTTTGAACGCTTTCAGGCTTTTTGGGCCAAAAAATATAAACTTAATCATTCCCATCCTTATGGGAAAAATCCTAAGGGTATTTTACTCTCCCTTGGGGCAACCAAAGGAAAAAAACTTTTTGAGGCCCTGGTTCGTACTTTTAAATATGTAATGGATGCAGGATGGGGCACCTACAGTGGAGGCCTTTTTTTTAGGGGTATAGATAAAAGAGGAGAAATATTAGATTATCCTGAATACCTTGAAAAAGCTAAAACTCTTGGAAAGGAGATCTTCTCTCTTCCAGAGGATAAATGGTCTCTTGTTAGGGACTTAAGCCCCTAAAGTTTTCCGTATTTTTTAAAAAGTTGGGTATAACCTTTTGCTCTCTTTTCAATATCTTCGGCAAGCCAAATATCGCTTATCACAGCAAGGATATCAGCTCCAAGTTTGATCAATTCTTCTGCCCTTTCGAGAGTAATTCCACCGATGGCGCAGATAGGAATTTTTAACTCTCTTTTGGCCTTAGAAATCAAATCTAAGGGAACGAGTTGGGACTCCGGTTTGGTAGGAGAGGGGAAAAAGCTTCCAAAGGCTACATAACTTACTCCCAAGGATTCAGCCCATTTTGCTCTCTCAAGACTTCCATAACAGGAAACTCCAATGATTTTTCCTTTAAGTTTTTTTATTGCCTCCTCCAAGGGTTCATCTTCCTTCCCAAGGTGAACTCCATCAGCCTCAACTTCTTTAGCCAGAGAAACCCTATCATTGATTATAAAAAAGGCTCCATACCTGTGGCAAAGTTTCTTTAATTCAAGGGAAAGATTAAAAAGCTCTTCCTCTTTATTACTTTTATCCCTTAATTGGACAAATCTTGCTCCACCTTTAAGAGCTTTTTCTACGAATTCAAAGATTTTTCCTCCAGAGTAGGGAGTAAGTTTTTCATCAGTAATCACATAGAGGCCTGCTAAGGTATTTTTCATCAATTCCTTTGATTCTAAAAAATATCCAAAAATATCTATAATAGGAATATACAAATAGATCCAAAATTTTCAAACCCTTGGAATTTTTTCAAGAAGGTTTAATAATTATTAAGATAATCACTAAAGAAAATCTATGGGGAGGAGATATTATGCCTATTTCTACTATAGAAGAGGCCCTTGAAGATTTGAAAGCAGGAAAGATGATCATCGTGGTAGATGACGAAGATAGAGAGAATGAAGGAGACCTTATTATACCTGCAGAAAAGGTTACTCCAGAAGCCATTAATTTTATGGCGATGTATGGGAGAGGTCTTATATGTCTTGCCATAACGCATGAAATTGCTGAACGTCTAAAGCTTGAGCTTCAGCCAAGAAGGGGAATAGACCCCTATGGAACTGCTTTTACTGTCTCTATTGATGCTAAATATGGCATTACTACAGGTATCTCTGCTTATGACAGAGCTCATACTATCAAATTGGTTATTGATGATTCCAGTAAACCAGAAGACTTTGTTACCCCAGGGCATGTTTTTCCGATAATTGCAAGAAAAGGAGGTGTTCTGGTAAGAGCAGGTCATACTGAGGCTGCTGTTGATCTGGCACGGCTATGTGGTATGAAACCTGCGGGAGTTATCTGTGAAATTATGAAAGACGATGGAACTATGGCCAGGCTTCCTGATCTGGAAAAATTTGCTGAAAAATGGGGATTAAAAATAATAACTATCAGAGATCTTATTGCCTATCGCTTAAAAAATGAAAGTCTTGTTAAAAGAGAGGTTGAGACGATTCTTCCTACTCCCTATGGTACTTTCAAACTTATTGCTTACAGTAATTTGGTTGATTCAGCAACTCATGTAGCCCTTGTTATGGGAGAGATAACTGAGGAACCTGTGCTGGTTAGAGTCCATTCGGAATGTTTGACAGGAGATGTTTTTGGATCTTTGAGATGTGACTGCGGGAATCAACTTAAGAAGGCAATGGAGATGATTGCAAGAGAGGGTAAAGGAGTACTTCTTTATCTCAGACAAGAGGGAAGGGGCATTGGACTTCTTAATAAATTAAAGGCCTATAGTCTTCAGGATAAAGGACTTGACACGGTTGAAGCTAATCTTGCCCTTGGTTTTAAGCCTGATTTAAGGGACTATGGAATTGGAGCTCAGATTTTGAGAGATTTAGGGGTAAGGAGTATGAGACTTATGACCAATAACCCTAGAAAGATTGTTGGTCTTGAAGGATATGGCCTTAAAGTAGTTGAGAGAGTTCCTCTTGAAATTGCTCCAGTTAAGGAAAATTTTAACTATCTCAAGACCAAAAAAGAAAAACTTGGGCATCTTCTTTCTTGTCTTAAATAAAGCTCAAAATTAGAAAATGAAAACCCGTTTTCAGGAACTTTTAGAGAGAAGAGATTTTGTTTTTACCTTTGAACTCGTCCCAGCAAGAAGTGTTCGCACAAGAAGATATCAAGAAATTCTTAAATTTTTACTGGAAAGTCAGAAAAAAAATCTTTTTCAGGCCTTTTCCATCACTGATAATGCAGGAGGAAATCCTGCTTTATCTCCCATACCTCTTGGAAAGACCATAAAAAATCTTGGGCTTGAGCCTATCATTCATTTTTCTTGTAAAGACAAAAATCGTAATCAAATAGAAAGTGAACTCCTTGCCCTTGATAAGGAAGGACTTCATAATTTGCTTATTCTTACTGGAGATTATCCTCTTCAGGGATATTTAGGAAGGGCAAAACCTGTATATGATTTAGATTCGGTGCTTTTACTTTCCATGATAAGTGACATGGAGAGGGGCTTTGATGAAAGGCCAGCTATTCCCTTTTTTAAGGGAGCAGTGGTTAATCCTTTTAAACTTACTCTTCCTGAAATATGGTGGCAATATCTGAAGCTATATAAAAAATTAAAAGCTGGAGCTTATTTTATTATAACCCAAGTAGGGTTTTATCCTAGAAAATGGTTGGAATTAAAAAGCCTTTTTGATTCTGGGATAACCTTTATTTTTTCACGATTTTTAGAAGACAAAGAGCTTCACCTACCTGAGGAAGATAAAAAATTTAAAAATGTTCCCCTTTTGGGAAGCCTTTTGTATCTTACTCCATTTCTTGTAAAGATTATAAAAGAAGCAAAGATTCCGGGGATTCTTCTAACTGAGAGTATACTTAAACGCCTGGAAGGGTCTTCAAATTTTGAAGAAACAGTTCTTGATATAGCAGCAAGGTTTGCTGCCATCTTAAAAGGCCTTGGTTATAATGGAATTCATCTCTGTGGTTTTCCCCTTGATTATTCAAAGATTCAGCTTTTTTTTGAAAAATTCTCCAAATATGAAGCTTCCTGGGAGGACTATTTTGAAGAATTTGAAGGAAAGGCCATATTTGAAATTCAGGGAAAAGTTCTAAAAAAGGATCTTCCTTGTCTATTAAAAGAAGATTTTGACTTTTCCTTTCAAGGGAAATACAAATTTTCCTTTTTCATGAATGAGGTCTTTCATAACTTATTTTTTAATCCCCAAAAGACTTATTTTTTATATCTCAAAAAATTTGCCCAATTTATAGATCAAAGGCCAAAATTGAAGCGCTATTTTACTTCTCTGGAATATTTTATTAAAAAACTCCTTTTTAATTGTCAGGAATGTGGAGATTGCACTCTTTGGGAGTTTAATTATAAATGCCCCCAGAGTGGATGTGCTAAATATTTATTAAATGGCCCCTGCGGAGGGAGTATAAAGGGATTTTGTGAGGTTTATCCTTTTGAGAAAAAATGTCACTTTGTAAAGGTCTTTGAGGAGAGCCCTTCAAAGGAGGTTTTGAAAAAATTTATTAGACCTGGGGAAACCTTTTTTATTCCTCCCAGAAATTGGGATCTCTTCAAAACTTCTTCCTGGCTTAATTTTTACCTAAAAAGAGATCATCGATCCTTATGAAACAGGAAACAGTTATTATTGAAAAAGTGCTTTATGGAGGGGATGGCCTTGCTAGACTCTCTAGTGGAAAGGTAGTCTTTGTACCTTACACTCTTCCTCAAGAAAAGGTAAAGATAGTTCTCCTTGAGGAATATAAAGATTACGCAGTGGGTTATCCCCTTGAAATCATAGAACCTTCCCCAGAGAGAATACCTCCACCTTGCAAATATTACGGGCTTTGCGGAGGCTGTCAATTTCAGCATCTTCCCTATGAAAGAGAATTAGAAATAAAAAGAGACATTTTAAAAGAACTTTTCCTAAGACAGGGTTTTAAGGGAGAATTACCCTTGAAAGGAATCATTCCCTCGCCCAAAGTTTATCACTATCGCAATCGTTTAAGACTTCATGTAGAAAATCATATCTTTAAAATGGGTTTTGTTAAAAGGGGAACTCATGAGGTTTTAAAAATTGAGGGATGTCTTCTTGGAGATAAGCTTTTAAATGAGGTTTTGCAGGGACTTTATGAAAATACCTGTTGGATAAATATGGCTTTTTACGTTAAGAGATTGCGTCTTGAACTTTCACCTCTGGATAGTAAGGTATGTCTCCTTTTTTGGACAATCCTTCCTCCGGAAAAAAGAGATCTGAAAGAACTAACTCTAATACCCTCTGTGAAAAGTATATTTTATTTTATAAAGGGGGCAAGACCCAAAGGCCCTTATCCTGAACAAGCTCCTCATGCTGGAAGAAGGATTTTTCAAGGAGCTCTGGATCTCATCTATTACTCTCAACCCGGAGTCTTTAATCAGGTTAATTGGGAGATAAACCTTGAAATTATAAAGAAAATTTGTGAACTTGCAGGGGAGGCTGAAAGAGTTCTTGATCTTCATTCTGGTATGGGGAATTTTTTACTTCCTTTAGTAAAGCATCTTTCCGAAGCCAAGGAATTCTTAGGAGTAGATACTGATATAAGAGCTATTGAAGATGGAATTTATACTGCTGAAAAAAATGAGTTAAATGGAAGGCTTGAATTAAGAAAAATGAGTGCTCTTGAGGCTCTTTATGAAGCCTTTCAGGAAGGGAAAACATTTGATCTTGTTCTTCTTGACCCTCCAAGAGGGGGCTGTAAAGAACTTATGAGACTACTTCCTGAAGTGGCTTCTCATAAAATTATTTATATCTCCTGTGATCCTCCCACTCTTATAAGGGATATTCTGCTTCTTCAAAAAGAGGGATTTGAACTCAAGGAGCTTTATCTTTTTGATATGTTTCCTCGGACTTATCACTTTGAGGTTCTTTCTCTTCTTCAAAGGAGAGCTTAGGCGATTTTCCAAGAGCCCAAAGGAATTGTCTGCAAAAACCCATAATTATTTTAACCTCTCTCGAAGTAAGCTCCCTGGAAGTAAGAAATCTTCTGATATTAGTGAGCCAGAGAATGGGATTTTGATGAGGTATATAATCAATGGCTCGCAAGGTTGCTTCAATCAGTTTGAACATAGTATTAATTTCTTTTTGGGTAGCTAATTCAGGCTTTTTAAGATTAGGCCCTGAACTAGCCTCCTGAAAGATTTCATAGAGAATGATTACTACTGCTTGAGAGACATTAAGAGAGGCCTTTTCAGTGGTTGGAATAGTTATAACTTTATCACAATAAAAAAGATCTTCATTACTTAAACCAAGACGCTCATTTCCAAAAAGGATAGCTATGCGATTATTAATGGAGAGATCACAGATTTCTTTAGCAATTTCTTTAGGAGTATAATGAACCAATCTTCTTTTACCAAGCCTTGCGGTAGTTCCAATAACTAAGTTAAAGTTTTCAATAGCCTCTGGTAGGGTTTCATAAATTTTCATCTTTTCAAGAATGGGAAGACCTGCTTTTGTAGCCATAGCCTCCATAGGAAGCCGGGTTAAATCTTCAGGCTTAACCAGAATCAGCTCCTCTATTCCAAAATTGGCACAGGCCCTTGCTACTGAGCCGATATTTTCAGGATATAGAGGATTCACTAAGACGACGGCAAGATTAGATAGATTAGCTTTTATGGGTTTGGCAACAGGACGAACTTGCATGAATAGTTTTTGGTGGTGCCGGGGCCCGGAATCGAACCAGGGACACGCGGATTTTCAGTCCGCTGCTCTACCGACTGAGCTACCCCGGCAGCCCTAATCACTAAAAATATTACCTATTTTAGGGATTTGTCAAGAGGTTTATCTGCCTATATCCCCTCATCTTTCATTACAAAATACCACTTCTTTTTATTGGCAATACTTACTTCCTAAGAAAATTCTCCTCTAATCAAAAATCTCTTTAACTTAAGAGGGTTTTGTCTAATTCCAAATTATAAATTTTAAAAACTTTCTATAAAGAAATATTAATCCAAAAGGCGCCTTTTTTATGAAGGAAAAATGAACAATCTTCAATGAGGTATTCAATCTTTGTCATGTGGCTAGAAAAGAGGGTTTCGAAAAGATTGAGAGAATATTTAAATCCTTAGCTATAGCAGAACAATTTTACGAAAAGAGATACCTTTAACTTGCCAAGAATTTTGAAGAAGGAATAGTCTTAAACCAGGTAGAGGCTGTTTGAAGAGGTAGTAATTACGAAGATATTCATAGAGGCCTTTGAAGCTCCTAATCTTTGCTACCCTGTGTTCATTCTCGTGCCTATTTCGAATTAGATGGTAAAAATTATTAAAAGCCCCTTTTCTAGCTTGAAGAAGGCGAATATCCCTTCTCTTTTACTAAGTTCTTCCGCTAAAAAAATTTCAAAAAAACACTCTTGACTTTTTAAATCCCTCTTTTATGCTTAGTGGTATAAAGTGGAACAAAGTGGAAAATGTTTAGAGGTAAATTTAAACATCATCTGGATGAGAAGGGAAGGCTTAGTCTGCCCTCCAAATTTAGGGAGGTTTTAAGGGTAAAATACGGTACCGAAACCTTAGTGATAACTAATCTTCCAGAATGTTTAGTGGCCTATCCAGTTTTTGAGTGGAAAAAATTGGAAGAAAAACTCCTTAATCTTCCCTTTGGTATGAGGCAAGCTCGAGAATTCTTGAGGTATTTTCTTGGCTCTGCCGAAGAATGTGAGCCCGACAAACAGGGAAGAATTCTTCTACCCCAAGCTCTTAGAGAGGAAATTCAAATTGAAAAAGAGGTAATTCTTCTTGGAATGTTAACTTATTTTGAGATTTGGAATCCTAAAACCCTTTCTGAGAGATTTGAAAAAATTAAGGCTAATTTTGAAGATATTCTTCAGGTATTAAATCCTTATCTTGAGGGAGGAAGGCCTGTATCATCATGAACCAGTACTTCTTGAGGAGGTGCTTTATTGGCTAAGAGTAGAGAGAGATAAGATATATGTGGATGGGACCCTTGGGCTTGGAGGACACACAAAAGCTATTCTTGAAAGAGGAGCTCCTACCACTAAGGTTTATGCCTTTGAATGGAATGAGGATACCTTGCAATTAGCAAGGGAAAGATTGAAAGACTATGGGGATAGAATAAAGATTATTCCTAAAAATTTTATTTATATAAAAGCAGAAATGGAAAAGGAAGGGATTTTAGTTGATGGAGTTCTTCTTGATTTGGGCTTATCTTCCTTTTTACTTGAAGGATCTGGAAGGGGTTTTAGTTTTCAGAAAGACGAACCTCTTGATATGAGAATGAGCCTTGAACTTGAGCTAACGGCTGGGCATATCCTTAATACCTTTTCTGAAGAAGAGCTAAGGAGAATTCTTACAAATGGAGAGGTTCCAAAGGCCAAAGCTTTGGCTCAATTCCTCGTAAAGAAAAGAAAGAGGAGCCCTTTTAAAACCACCTTTGATCTAGTTTCAGCCATAAAGGAATTTTACAGACCTCCTAAGAAAAAGGAAAAGGATTTATTGGCTTTAGTTTTTCAAGCCTTAAGAATTGAGGTTAATAAGGAACTTGAAAATCTTAAGAGGGCTTTGAAGGAGATTCCAGATATTCTTAAGCCTTGTGGAAGATTTGTAGTAATTACCTTTCATTCCTTGGAAGATAGACTGGTTAAAAGGGCTTTTAAGGAGGATCCTCGCCTTTTGGTTCTAACCAAGAAGCCTATAGTTCCAAGTCTTGAGGAGGTAAGGAGAAATCCTAGGGCAAGGAGTGCTAAGATGAGAGTGGCTGAAAGGAGGGAGTTCAATGGCAGGTAAGGTACACACCTTAAAACCTGATGTGAATTATCAAAGAATTAGCCCAAGAAAGAAGGCCGAAGAGGAAGTATCTCTAAAGGAGAGAATTAGGGAGGCCTTTGAAAGCCTTTTATTGATAATTCTCTTCTCCATCTTGATAGTGGCTACAGCAGGAGTTGCCTATAAGAGTTTTATTTACTTTAAGGTTAAAAGAGAAAAAAATCATCGTCTAGCAGAAAAAATGGTTCTAGAAGAGCAACTTAATAAACTTACTTCACGGGAAATTTTGCTTGATAAGGCAAGAAAACTTGGCTTAAGACCACCTAAAGAAGAGGATTATATTTACTTAAAATGAGAAGCTGCCCTAATTTCTGCTCCATATTAGCCCTTTTTATCTTAGGATTGACTATGTTTTTTGGGCTTTCTTCAGGAAAGGGATTTAACTCTTTTTCTGAAGAATTAAATGTCAGAAGGGGGTATCTCCTTGATAGAGAGGGAGAACCTCTTATTATTAATAAAGAAAATTTTAAAGCCTATCTTCTTTTAAAGGGTAAGTCTTTAATAGGAACTGATTGGCCAAAGGAAATTAAGCCTTATATAAAAAATCCCCTTGATCTGCCTGAAAAAGGTCTTTATTTACTCTCCGAAAATCTCACTCTGGATGAGGTAAAAAATCTTAAGAAGGTGGAAAATGTGATCATAAAGGGAGAACTTGAAAGACAACCTCTTTTTGAGGGGCTAAGGCCTTTAATTGGTGAAGTTGCAGAAGGAGAGGGTATTTCAGGGCTTGAAAAAATCTTTGATCCTTACTTGAAGAGAGGAGAAAGTATACTTACCTCACTTGATATTAAAATTTTAAAAAGGGTTTATTATATGAATAAAAATTATGAAAAATTTTCTATAAGGGGGCTTGCAGTTTTTAAACTCTCAACAGGAGAGCTTTTGGCTTATTACTCTCAAGGAGGGAGGAACTGGCTGGAAAAAAGAATAGCTTTGTCTACCAGGGATTTTCAAAGCAAAGTGGATAAAGTTACCTGGGAATTGGGAAGTTTAGCCATAAAAGAGGATAGAGCAACTATGGAAATAACTCCCCTTCACATAATTAAGGCCCTTATGACTGAGGCCTGTGGTAAACCTCTTGATCCAACCATTTTGCCAAAAAAAGGAGAAGCTTGCATCCCCTCGGAGAAAGAAATGGATGCCCTTTATTTACTTAAGGATTTAGAAGAGTGGTTTTATTTTACAAGAAAGGGAGATATACTCTATGCCTTTTATGGAAACTTTTCTTTAAATGAGAAAGAATATACTCCTGAAACGTTAAAAAATAATCTAAAATACCTTGTTAGAAACCTGTAATGCTCCTTAGAGATCTTATTGCAGGAAAGGAAATTGTTGAGAAATTTCTTTATGATGAAAGTATAGAAATTTTAGGTTTGACAGATGATTCAAGAAGAGTTGAGCCCGGTTTTATCTTCTTTGCAAGAAGGGGGACAAGGGAAAATGGGGAGAGATTTATTCCCGAGGCTATAAGTAAAGGAGCCGTTTGTATTATAAGAGAAACGCCTCCTGAGCCTTCTTTTAAATGTCCTCAGCTTCAGGTAAGAGACCTTAAAAGTGTTATGGGAGAATTAGCTCTTAAATTTTTTGGAAATCCAGAAAAAGAATTGAGGCTTATAGGAATTACAGGAACTAATGGGAAGAGTTCTACCAGTTTTTTTTTAAAAAACCTTCTTGAAAACCTTGGGTTAAAGACAGGCTATGTAGGGACTCTTTTTTATGAAATAGATAAAAAGAAATATCCTGCAAAGGAGACAACTCCCTCTATTCTTGACATGGCCTCTTTTTTAAAGGAAGCTAAAGAGGCAGAAGTAAAATATTTTGTGATGGAGGTCTCTTCTCACGCCCTTGATCAGGATAGACTTTATCCTCTTAAATTTGATCTTTCTGCCTTCACTAATCTTTCAAGAGATCACTTAGATTATCACTCTGATATGGAGGCCTATTATCTTGCCAAGAAAAAACTTTTCACCCATTATCTTAAACCTGAGGGATTTGCTGTGATTTCCCTTGAAAGTTCTTATGGCCATAGGCTTTATCAAGAACTAAGAGAGGAGGGAGTCTTAGCGCCTGAGAGAATTTTTCTTGTAAATAATGCAACAATAAGGGTTGAGATCCTTGAGAGAACTCCCTTTTTAAAATTGAAGGTAAAGGGGATTAAGCGAGAGTACCTAGTTGAAACTAAGCTTTTGGGAGATTATCAGGCACTTAATCTTGGGACTCTTATGGGTTGTGCTTTAGCCCTTGGTTTAGATGAAGAAGAGGTGATTTTGGCCTTAAAGGATCTTAAAAATCCACCTGGAAGGCTTGAGTTGTGCGGAACCTATAGA
Source organism: Caldimicrobium thiodismutans (assembly GCA_002877875.1). Classification (GTDB taxonomy): domain Bacteria; phylum Desulfobacterota; class Thermodesulfobacteria; order Thermodesulfobacteriales; family Thermodesulfobacteriaceae; genus Caldimicrobium; species Caldimicrobium thiodismutans_A. Next base: position 8,344 of record PNIE01000004.1, on the reverse strand, counting down.
GGTGCTTACATCTTTGTAGACTATGCCCATACTCCAGAGGCCCTTGAAAGTGCCTTAAAGAGCCTTTTACCTCTCAAGAAAGGGCGTTTAATTGTTCTTTTTGGATGCGGAGGGAATAGGGACCCTGGGAAAAGGCCTCTTATGGGAAGGATTGCAAGCCAATTCTCAGATCTTGTGATTCTTACCTCTGATAATCCTCGTTTTGAGGATCCTGAGAAAATCATTGAAGATATAAAACTTGGTCTAAATGGGGCAAAGCCTTATTATGCTATTCCTGATAGAAGAGAGGCTATAGCTTTTACCATAAAAGAGTTGAAAGAAGGGGATTTACTTCTTATTGCAGGAAAAGGACATGAAGACTATCAAGAGATAAAAGGAAAGAGATATCCCTTTTCAGATAAAGAAGAGGTAGAAAAAGTTTTAAGGAACCTATCAAACTATGCTTGTTGAAAATAGATTTTCAACTGAAGAAATCGTAAAAGCCACCAAGGGAATACTTGTTAATGGAGATATGGAGATTCCCTTCAAGGGAATCTGTACTGATACAAGAATTATTGAACCAGGCTATCTTTTTTGGGCCCTTAAGGGAAAAAATTTTGATGGCCATAATTTTTGGAAAATAGCCCTTGATAGAGGAGCTAAGGGACTTTTAATCTCTCATTTTCCTAAAGATTTAAAACTTGAGGAGCTTCCTAAGACCATCTCTGTTATCTTAGTAAAGGATACCCTTTTTGCCTTAGGAGAGCTTGCCAGCTGGTATAGAAGGAAAAAAGATTTCAAGGTTATTGCTATCACTGGATCCTGCGGAAAGACAACTACTAAAGAAATAACCTTTGAAATCCTCAATAAATTTTACAAAGCTTCAAAAAATGAGGCCAATTTTAACAATCTTATAGGGGTTCCTTTGAGTGTCTTAAATATAAAGGAGGATCCTGACTGGGTAGTTTTAGAGCTTGGAACAAATATGAAAGGGGAGATTGGGAGGCTTGCAGAAATTGTTAAGCCTCAAATTTCCCTTATTACCTGTATTCAACCTGCCCATCTAGAGGGGCTTCAGTCCCTTGAAGGTGTCTTAGAAGAAAAGATCTCTCTTTTCGAGAGAACTCAAGCATCAGGAGTAATTATCTATAACTATGATCAGGAGCTCTTACGAGATATCACAAAGAGGTTTCCCCAAGAAAAAATCTCTTTTGGTGAAAAGGAAGGGGCAGATTTAAGGCTCCTTTCTGTTGAGTGGAAAAAACCTTTTTATGAAGTAAAGATTAGTTATCAGAGAAAGGAATATTACTTTAGGATAATCTTACCTGGAAGGCATAATCTCTTTAATCTTTTAGCATCCTTTGGAATTGCCATAGCCACAGGGCTATCTCTTGAGGATATTTTAAAGAGGCTTCCTGAAGATCTATCTTTCCTAATTAGGGGTAAGATTTTTTCACACCGAAATTGGCTTATTCTTGATGACACCTATAATGCTAATCCAGGATCAATGAAGGCTGCCTTGCTTTGGCTGAATGATCAAGCTTCTGAAGGGTCCTTTAAGATAGCTATTCTTGGGGATATGAAGGAACTTGGAGAAAAGGCAGCAGAGCTTCATAGGGAAATAGGAGAGTTTGCAGGGGAAATAGTTGATAAGGCAATTTTTATAGGGGAGATGGCTCTGAATTATGCTGAGGGCTTTAAAGCCTCAGGCAAACCTTTTGAGGTTTACGCCACTGTGGAGGATTTCCTTGAAAGAGCTTTAATTGAGGATGTTAAAGCAATTATTCTTATTAAGGGCTCAAGAGCTATGCGTATGGAGAGAATCGTAAAAAGATTAATAGAGGAAGGCCTCTAATGTTTTATCACTTATTTTACCCCTTAAGTGAGTGGTTTCCCCTTTTTAATCTTTTTAAATATATTACCTTTCGTACTTTTTATGGATCTCTTATGGCCTTTCTTCTCGTTTATTTCCTTATGCCTCCTTTTATTAGATATATGAGAAAAAAACAGTTTGGGCAAATTGTGAGAGAAGAAGGCCCAGCTCATCATAAAGCCAAAACAGGCACTCCTACTATGGGAGGAGTGATTATAATTTTGGCGGTGACTCTTTCGGTTTTGCTTTGGTGTAATCTTTTAAATCCTTTAGTATGGCTCTCTCTTTTTGTCTTCCTTGGATTTGGAGTGATAGGTTTTGTTGACGACTATCTTAAGATAAAGAGAGGTAGAAATCTTGGGCTTAGAGCTCGAGAAAAACTTTTATACCAATTGATACTTTCATTTATTTTTTATGTGCTCCTTTTTAAAGTGGTTGGTTTTACTTCCACTCTTAATGTACCCTTTTTCAAAAAGATACTTCTTGATCTTGGGATTTTTTATCTTTTTTTTACTATTATAGTACTTCTAGGAACTTCCAATGCGGTGAACCTTACCGATGGACTTGATGGTCTTGCTACTGTGCCTTTTGTGGTAGTGGCAGGGGTATATCTGGTTTTTGCTTATGCCTCGGGGCATTATAAATTTGCTCATTATCTCTTTATACCTCATATTCCCTATGCGGGAGAACTTGCTGTATTTTGTGGAATACTTGGAGGAGCAGGCCTTGGATTTCTTTGGTATAATTCCTATCCTGCTGAAATCTTCATGGGAGATGTGGGCTCCCTTGCTTTAGGGGGAGTTATGGGAGCTATTGCTATTATGGTGAAACAGGAATTTATGCTTCTTGTTGCTGGAGCAGTTTTTGTGGCTGAGGCTCTTTCTGTCATTCTTCAGGTAGGATACTTTAAATTAACTGGAGGGAAAAGAATTTTTAAAATGGCTCCCCTTCATCATCACTTTGAACTGCTTGGTTGGAAGGAAAACAAGGTGGTAGTTAGATTTTGGATTATCTCTGTGCTTTGTGGAATAATTGCTTTAAGTACTTTAAAAATTCGTTAGGAAAGAGAATATGGATTTAAGAGGAAAGAGAGTTGTAGTTTTAGGCTTTGGCAAGAGTGGTCAAGCTGCCACAAGGCTTCTTTTGGTAAAGGGAGCTGAAGTAATTGTCTCAGAAGAAAGGGAAAGAGAGGCTCTTCCTCCTTCATATCTTTCCTCTATGGAAGTGCAGGGAGTTATCTTTGAAACAGGAGGCCACAGAGCTGAGACTTTAAATAAGGCAGATTTAATAGTGGTTAGCCCTGGGGTTCCACCTTATGTGTACAGGGAAGCTTTAGAAAGAGGGATTCCTGTTATTAGTGAGCTTGAACTTGCCTTTAGATTTCTCAGCCCTGAAGAGAGGAGCTCTCTTATTGCTATAACTGGAACCAACGGGAAAACTACAACGACTGCTATGATTTCTGAAGTGCTTAAGCTCTCAGGCTTTAAGGTTTTTACTGGTGGAAATTATGGAATTCCTCTCTCAGAATATGTGCTAAAAGGTGTGAAACTAGATAAAATTGTGCTTGAAGTTTCAAGCTTTCAGTTAGAGAGAATTGAAACCTTTTATCCTCACCTTGGTTTGCTTTTAAATATTACTCCTGATCATTTAGATAGATATCAAAGCCTTAAGGAATATGCTTATTATAAGTATCGCCTTTTTGAGAATCAAAGCTCTGAAGATTATGCTCTTTTACCCTACAAAGAGCCATTCTTTGAAGAGTTTAAGAGTATGGTGAAAGGAAGGATTTTCTTTGTAGGGGAGAAGGAGGAAGAGGGAGTGTCTGCCTTTTTTGATGAGGAAAGGGTGGTCCTAAAGTGGGGGGAGGAGAAAGAGGTATATTCTTTGAGGGATTTTAGGCTTCTTGGAATTCATAATAGATTTAATCTCACTATGGCTTTACTTGCCGGAAGATTAGCTGGAGCTGATCCAACAGCTTGTCAAAGACTCATCAAAGAGTTTATAGGATTTCCCCATCGACTTGAATATATCGGCACCTATGGAGGGGTTACCTTTATTAATGACTCTAAGGCCACCAATGTGGATGCGACCCTTCAGGCTCTAAAGGGGCTTTTTGGTCAAATTATTCTTATTCTTGGAGGAAGGCATAAAGGAGCATCCTATCTGCCCCTTGCAGATTTGATCAAAGAAAAGGTTAAAGCCCTTATTCTTATGGGAGAGGCCCGTTTTGTAATTCAGGAAGAACTTGGAAAGCTTTGTGAGACCTATTTAGCCGAGGGGCTTCCTGAAGCCCTTGCTATCTCCTTTCAAGTAGCCAAGCCAGGTGATATTGTGCTTCTCTCACCTGCCTGTTCAAGTTTTGATCAGTTTAGAGATTACCAGGAAAGGGGTGAGGTTTTCAAGGAGTTGGTAAAAAAATATGCTCCAAAGTATTTTAAAGAAAACTTAAGAAGCGAGGTTTATCATTGAGATGGGTAATTACTGCAGGAGGAACAGGGGGGCATTTAATTCCTGGGATAGCGCTTGCTGAAGAGATTATGGAGAGGGGTGAGGAATTGATTTTTATCTCGGGGAAAAGGCCTGTTGAGAAGCATATCCTTAGGGATAAGCCCTTTAAGGTTTATCATCTTGAGGTTGAGGGTTTGGTGGGAAGACCTTTTAAGGACAAAATTAGAGCAGGGCTTAAGCTTATAAGGGCCTATTGGGAGGCTAAAAAGATTCTTAAAGAGTTTAAACCTAAGGTAATCATTGCTGAAGGAGGTTATGTTTCAGTCCCTGTGGTCCTTGCTGGAAAGAGACTTGGCATAAAAACTGCCCTTCATGAGCAGAATATTATCCCAGGAAAGGCCAATCTTTTTTTGAGCAAAATGGTTGACAAGGTTTTTATAAGTTTTCCTGAGAGCAAAAAATATTTTCCTGAGGAAAAGGTTATTTTTTCGGGGAATCCTGTGAGAAAGGAGCTTCTCCTTCCAAGAAAAAGGACTCATCAGGGGATTGGGCTCCTTATTATAGGAGGAAGTCTTGGAGCAAGATTCCTCAATGAACTAATGCTTAAGCTTTCTCCTAGACTTTTTGAAGCCTTTCCCAATCTTTATCTTATTCATCAGACAGGCCTTGAAGACTTTGAATGGGTTAAGGGAAAATATGAAGAGCTCTCTTTGTTTAACAAATATAAAGAGCAAATAAAAATTTTTCCATTTATCGAGGATATGGGGTGGGCCTATTGTGAGGCAGATCTTGTTATTGCAAGAGCTGGAGCAACCACTCTTGCAGAGCTTATGGCTCTTAAAAAACCAGCTATCCTAATACCTTATCCCTATGCTACAGGGAGACACCAAGATAGAAACGCTGAGTTTTTGGTAAGTCTCGGAGGAGCTTTAAAGTTTAATCAGGAGGAGCTTAAAGAGGAGGAGTTTTTTGAGACTCTTAAAGACTTATTATCGCACAAGGAAAGGCTTGAAAAAATGAAGATGGCCTATGAAGTTTTAAAAATGGGTAAGGCTTCTGAAATAATTCTCTCTGAGATGGAAAAACTTGCTAAAGGAGTCTAAAGATGCTTGATAAAAAGAGAAAGATTCATTTCATAGGGATCTGTGGGGTAGGAATGAGTGGTCTTGCCCTTATTTTGAAAAGGCTTGGTCATGAGGTTTCAGGCTGTGATCTATCTAAAAGCAAATATGCCAGGGATCTAGAAAGAGAGGGCATAAAAGTCTCTATAGGGCACAATCCTTCTCATCTTGAAGGGGTTGAGATAGTAGTATATTCTTCGGCTATTTCCAAGGATAATCCGGAAATTATTAGTGCTAAAAAAAGAGGGCTAATTCTTCTTCCGAGAGCAAGCATGCTTGCCGAAGTAATGAAAAATCATCCCAAAAGTATTCTTGTTTCTGGTTCCCATGGTAAAACCACCACTACCTCTATGATTGCTGAGGTTTTAATAGGCCTTGGATTAAATCCTACAGTGGTGGTGGGAGGGGTGATTAATAATATCAAAACCAATTCCCTTTTAGGAAATGGTGAATTTCTTGTGGCTGAAGCAGATGAAAGTGACGGTTCCTTTTTATTTTATGATCCCTTTATTGAGGTTATAACCAATATTGATAAGGAACATTTAGATTTTTATGCGGATTTTGAGGCGATAAAGAAGGCCTTTGCAAGTTTTATAATGAAGTGTCATCCTGAGGGAAAGGTAATTTTGTGTTGGGATGATCCTGGGGTAAGAGAGGTGGCCTCTGAGCTTTCAGGTCCCTTTTTAACTTATGGATTTTCCGCTGAGGCTCAATTTAGGGGAGAGATTGTTAAGGATGGTCCCTATCCGTTGGTAGAAGTAATTTTCCAAGAGAAAAGACTTGGAAAATTTAGGCTTTCTGTTCCTGGAAGGCATAATGCCCAAAATGCCCTTTCAGCCCTAGCAGTGGTTTACACTTTAGGATTACCTGTAGATAAAGCCATAGAGATTCTCCAAAACTTTAAAGGGGTTAAAAGAAGAATAGAGTTTAAGGGGATTTTTAAGGGAGCTCTTTTACTTGATGATTATGCTCATCATCCAAGAGAAATTGAAAGTGTTATTCAGACCTTAAGGGCTCTTTATCCGGATAAGAGACTTTTGGTTGTCTTTCAGCCTCATAGATATACACGAACTAGGTCCCTTTGGAATGAATTTCTTTTAGTGTTAAAGGAGCCTGAACTTCTAATACTTACGGAAATTTATCCAGCAAGTGAGAATGCTCTTCCTGGGATTACAGGGGAGGCCTTCTATCAAGCTGTAAGGGAAATAAGAGGAAAGAAGCCAACTTTCTATGGCGAGACCTTAGAGGAAGTAAAAACCCTTCTTAATAGGCTTGCAACCTCTGACTTGATTATCATTACAATGGGGGCAGGCAATATTTACAGGATTGGTGAAGAGTTATTTGAAGGAGAAGAAATTTCCTATGAAGTGGCTTAAGGCTCTCGATTGGTTTTTAAGAGAGAAAAGAATTTTTTACAAAGAAGAAGAACTCCTCTCTCCTCACACCACAATAAAAATTGGAGGGCAAGCCCTAAGAACGGTTTATCCTAAGGAAATTAAAGAATTTATTAGTTTGCTTGACTATCTTAACAAAGAGGAAATTCCCTTTTATGTAATTGGAGGAGGAAGCAATCTTCTTGTTAATGACAAAGGTTATCAGGGAGTGGTAGTTTTTACGAAATTTATGAAAGGAATAGAGATTTTTAAGGAAAATGAAGTTTTAAGACTAAAAATTCTTGCAGGTACAAAAATTAATGAGATTATAAGACTAGGGTATGAGAGGGGATTTGGAGGTTTTGAGTTTTTAGCAGGAGTTCCAGCCACCCTTGGAGGAGCTATTAGGATGAATGCTGGAGCCTTTGGAAAAAGTACTTCTCTTTTAGTTAAAAAGGTAACCCTTTATCAAGAGGGTGAGGTTAAGGAGATTGAGCCCAAGGAAAATGACTGGACTTACAGGGCCTTTAAAATAGAGGGAATTATACTTTCTGCAGAACTTGAACTGATTAAAGCGGAAAAAGAGGAGATAAGAAAAAATTTACAGCAGGTTTGGGAGAAAAGAAGGGCAACTCAGCCTATTTCAGAAAAGACCTTTGGCTCGGTTTTTAAAAATCCACCCTGTTGTTATGCAGGGGCCTTAATAGAAAGAGTGGGGCTTAAAGGTTATCAAATTGGAAAGGTCAAAATTTCAGAAAAACATGCTAATTTTATTATAAATATGAATGGTGCTAAAACCGAAGAGGTTCTCTCTTTAATGAGACTTGCAAGGAAAAAGGTCTATGAAAATTTTAATATTCTTCTTGAACCAGAAGTTAAATTTTTAGGGATAGAGGATGGTTGCCTGGATTAAAAAACATTTTTTCCCTATTCTTGGTCTAACAGCTTTTTTGGTTTTGCTTACTATAGGTTTATATATTTTATATTTTACAGATACCTTTGTTTTAAAGGAAATAAAAGTTCAAAATAATCACAGAATAAACAAAGAGGAAATTATAAAGCTAACTGGTCTTAAAGGAGGAGAGAGGCTTTTCAGGATTGATCTTAAGGAGCTTGAAAGGAAATTAAAAAGCCATCCTCTGATTGAAGAGGTTATTATTGCAAGGAGGTTACCCTCATCTCTTGAGATTTCTTTGAAGGAAAGGGAGGGGCTTGCTATTTTGGTGCGAGGCCAGAGAGGGTATCTTATAGATAAAAAGGGAGTAATTATAGGTGGGGTTTTACCTAATGATTATCTTTTTTATCCTGTAGTAGAGATTGAGAATGAAAAATGGAAGGAAACTTTTTTGGCTTTTCTTTCTTGGATAAAGGTCAATAAAAACTATTTGCCTGTCTTTGAAAACCTCTCCAAAATAACCATAACAGAAGACAAAGTTATTTTCATTACTAAAAATCATATTACTATCTATTTTCCTTTAAGTTTGATGGAGGATTGGATTGCCTTGTATAAGCATCTTGACAGAATTATGGTTTATCTTTATGAAAAAGAA
>PNIE01000075.1 GCA_002877875.1 Caldimicrobium thiodismutans | reverse complement strand
TGGATCTAAAGGGACTGGGAGGCTTTGGGACAAAAGGTGAAAGCCCTCTTTACTTCCCGAAAGCACAATAATTACAGAGATATCTTTCTTCTTCAAGATAGTGAAATCCTATCCTTAGAAAGCCCTTAAAAAAGCTCCTTTCACTCTTATTTTCAGCGTTTTTTTATGAAAAGTTCTATTTTATTTAAGACCCATAACTTGACCTAAATAAAAATCTGAGATAGGAAGAATTCTAAAATTCAAAGAAAAATACCTAAAGTCTTAAGGTTTTATAAAAACTAAAAAGAAAGTAAGATAGCAAGAATAAAAGAGGGAAAAGGTCCTATAGGAAAGAGTATTAATAGTAAAAATCAATAATAAACTAAGGGTGAGAGATTGGCAGTAAGCATTAGAAAATTCGGTAAGTTATAAAAGCAAGTATCCAGGCAAGAAGAAAGCTGTATAGTAAAAAACCAAGAGCTAAGTTTCTTGAACCCTCTTTCCACATAGTAACAAAAGTTGCTACACAGGAATTGTAGATAAGAACGAAGATTAAAAATGAAAGGGCTGAAGAGGAAGTTAAAAGTTCTTTAATTTTACTTCTTAAAGGCCCTTCCTCTTCGGCTTTTAAAGAAACAGGGGTTAAAGTAAAAAGGGAAGTGAAAGCCTCTTTAAAAGCCTCCAAAAGGGCCATTCCTTGTTCTTTTAGAGCAGGAATTATCTTAATTTCTTTTGGTTCTTCCTTTTCTTCAACCTTTAGAATTACCCCAAGGTTGCTTAGAATAGCCTCTCTTGCAAGAAAGGCTGGTATTAGAGAGGTAGTAATTCTCCAGTCTCCAAGACCAACGGGTTCAAAAAGTGGAGTAAGGGCTCTTCCTATATTTCCTGCAAGGGTGTTTTCTAATTCTTTTTCTCCTGGAGGAAGATTAAGGGTTAACCAAACTACCAAGGCTATAACAAAAATTATAGTCCCAGCCCTAAGGAGAAAGTGTTTAACATGAAGGTTTACGATTCTAAATAAGACCTTTAAAGAGGGAAATCTATAAGGAGGCAAGTCCATTATAAAGTGAGAGAGCTCTTTTTGAAAAAGGGTCTTTTTCAGAACAAATCCTGTTAGAAATGCAAGGACTATTCCTAAGAAATAAAGAGCTAAAATCAAGTAAACAGGTTTTGAAAAAAAGGTTAGGGCAAAAAAGCTAAAAACTACCAATCTTGCCGAGCATGACATAAAGGGAATCATAGCTATGATTAAGAGACGATCCTTTCGATCTTGGACAGTTCTTGTAGCCAGAATGGCAGGTACATTACATCCAAACCCAAGAATAAGAGGAATCACACTTTGACCATGAAGACCAATTTTGTGAGTAAAGCGATCAACAAGGAAGGCAACCCTGGGAAGATATCCTGAGGTCTCAAGAAGGGTTATAAAGAAAAACATAACAAAAATAAGAGGTAAAAAACTAAGAACTATACCAAGGCCTCCAAGAAGAGCATCTGTGCAAAAATTGATTATAAAATCAGAAGCCCCCAGACTTTGAAGGCCAAGTGCCAAGGCCGGGCTTAAAAATTTCTGAAAAAAACCGTCTATAAAATCCACAAAAGGCGAAGAAAGATCAAAAACCAGTTTAAAGGTGACGTAGAGAATGATAAAGAGAAAGAAAAAACCTAAATAGGGATGAAGTAAAAATTGATCAAGGATTTCAGTAAAATTTTTCTTAGTGATTAACTTTCTTCTAACTACCTCTGCACAAATCCCTTTGATAAGGGAAAGTCTTTTTTCTTCACTGTTTTCCTCTGGAGAAAAACTGAAGATTTCAATTTGGGGGACAAGCTTGTTCTCGAAGGTCTCTACAATGGCTAAAAGAAGCTCCTTTTTTCCCTCACCTGTTTTCCCGACTGTTTTAATAGCCTTTATTTTAAATAGGTTTGAAAGGCCTTTTTCGTCAATATAAATGCCAAGGGCCTCAGCTTCATCCTTCATATTTAGGGCTATAAGAAGAGGTTTTTTAAGTTCAAAAAGCTGAAGGGTAAGATAAAGATCCCTTTCAAGTCTCGGGCTTTCTATAATGTTAAGAATAACATCATAGTCTCCTTCTTTAAGATAATTGATGGCAATAAACTCATCTTCAGAAAAGGCCTTTTCTAAAGTGTAAATTCCAGGAAGATCTACAAATTCAATTTCATAATCTTGAAAAGTAGTTTTTCCTACTTTTTTTTCTACAGTAACTCCAGGCCAATTGCCTATCTTTAGATCGGTTCCTGCCAAATGATTGAGAAGACTAGTTTTACCGACATTGGGATTTCCAACAAGAGCAACTTTGATTTTTTTCATGAATCACTCTTTTTTTAGAAAGGGACAAATTTTTTGCAGAAAGCCCCATCTTTTTCTATGACGGCATCTATGCCTCATAGTTTTTCCCTCGCCGGGACAGGCTTTATCAATTAATTCACAGGAAATTTCTTCACAGGAAGATTTCCCTTTTTCAACTAATTCAACTATTACCCTTTTAGCAAGTTCTTTGCTTATAATAAAGCGATTATCTCCATTTTTAAGGAGAAGATTTCTTCCACATTTTTGCTCAATTAAAAATTGAGCTCCTTTTCTAAGCCCCATAGCAGAAAGTCTCTTCATAATATCTTCATCTCCAAAAAAGTCTTTGATTACTACTACATCTCCGCAAGCAGCTTCCTTTAAGGTCATTTCAATGCCTCCTTGCAATTTGAACAAATCCCAAAGATTTCTAAATGATAAGATAGTAATTTATAATTTTTTTCTTGCTCATGCTCTTTAATTAATTGATTCAACCTCGGATCCATAACTTCATCAACCCTTCCGCAAGAAATGCATATAAAATGCAAATGGGGGAGCTTATTAAAGGTTACCTCATAATAGGAATGGCCAGCCTGTTTGTAAACTTCTTGGATATATCCTGCCTCAATAAGGAGAGGAAGAGTTCTATATATAGAGGCCTTAGAGATTTTGCTGTTTTTATTCTTTAGCCTAAAGTAGAGAGTGTCAACATCAAAGTGGTCTTCAACCTCAAGTATTTCTCTTAAAACTTCTTCCCGCTCTGAAGTATATTTAAGCCCCTTCTTTTTAATAAAATTCTTAAAATCCTCAATCAAATTTTTCATATCCATACCTGAAATTGAAATTAATTTTTAATATAAATCAATTTTTTTTAATTTGTCAAGGGGGAAATCAAAAACTCCCTCAAGCTCTTAAAATCTAATAATTTTTTAGATAAGTCCCATTTATATATAACCCCGAATCTCATTTCTCTATAAATGTATTAATAATTACAGATGTAGAAGAAAATATTGAGCTGTATTGCTAGTTAAGATAGTAAGTCTGCAGAAGTTAAGGTTAACAAAAAGAGGAGGGCCAGGCTTTATTTGCCATAAACCAAGCGTCTTTTTTCTTCTAGCTTAAGAGCGGAAGGTTAGATAGCTTGACTTTCTGCACAAGAAGAGGGAAATAGCCTATAACAGGGAAAAGTCTTGAAACAGAGAAAAATGGATAGCAGAGAAAAAATTAACGATAGTCCTTAAGCGCAGAGTTTAAAAAATAGGTAGCTTCAAAAATCAAGAATTTTTATGATGTTAATGTGGGCTTTAGCTTAGATATGGAGAGAGCATAGGATCAGAGAGGCTTTATATTACAAGTGGGGAGAAAAATTTTTGAGTCAGGGAAGGGGCATATCAATGGCTCAGCTGATAATACTCTCCATAGGTTCACATCCGATAGCGACCCTCCTTTATGAGGGATATGGTAACCTTTGGTATCAAGTAGGTAGTTACCAGTTATGACAATATCTCTATACCTTTAGGGCATAAAAATTATCTTGACAAATGGAGTGCCGTACGGTATACTTAACTCTATAAGTAGTGGGCTGAGTAAATGCTTAAAACTTAATGACAACGGAACAAACGCTAAGTCTAACTATATTCATCATTAACCAACCATCCTTGTTATCCTCTTCTAACTGCACAGCCAAAGGTCAGATAGAATAGACTATCTGTATGAGCAAAGAGAAATAATCTCTAGAAAGGGAGGACTTGTTCATGACCCTTGTGGACTTGATTTATTTCTCAGTGTTTATTCTACTTCTTACAGTGACTACCCC
>PNIE01000027.1 GCA_002877875.1 Caldimicrobium thiodismutans | reverse complement strand
TTGCTGATCCCTCTGTAGTTGAAGAAATTATCCAGGGAAGAAAGGCTCTTTTTGGAAAATAATTAAGAAATCACTTTCTCAAGTGGGGGCCTTCTGGTCCCCTCTTTTTATATTAGATATGAAAGATTTTGAATTTTATTTTCCTCCCATAATTTTTTTTGGAAAGGACTCTTTAAAAAGATTTTCAAAGGACCTTTCAGATTTCGGTAAAAAAGCCTTTTTTATCTATGGTAAATCTCATTTAAAAAAAACTGGCTTATACGACTTTATTCTTGAAGCCTTTAAAAAAAAGGGCATAGACTGGGTTGAATTTGGAGGAATAAAACCCAATCCAACTCTTTCCCAAGTAATTGAGGGTATAAGGCTTGCCAAGGAATTTAACCCTGATTTCATAGTGGCGGTAGGAGGAGGAAGTGTCATTGATGCAGCCAAAGCTATTTCCTGTGGCTATTTCTATGGAGAGAAAATTTGGGATTTCTTTGAAAGAAAGGGTGTCCCTGAGAGGGCTTTGCCTATTATTACTATACCTACTATCTCCGGTTCTGGCTCAGAAGCTAATGAGGTTACGGTTATAACCCATGATGAAAAGAAAATTAAGTTGAGTCTTAGGGCAAGCTGTCTGTTCCCCAAAGTTTCTTATTTAGACCCCACTTTAACCTTCACAGTCCCCCCAAATTATACAGCCTATGGTGTTATGGATATCCTTTCCCATCTCTTTGAATTCTTCCATTTTCGCCTATATTACGAGGAAAATCTTTGTGAGGATCTGCTTGTTACCTTGATGAAGAGGCTTATAAAAGAGGGGAAAAAGGCTTATCTTGAGCCAGAGAATTATTCAGCCAGGGCTCAAGTTATGTGGATTTCAACTTTAGCCCTTTCCCCTTGGGTTCGGGCTGGTGTGGGAGCTTATCGCTTTTTTCTCCATTCCCTTGAACATCCTTTAAGTGGAACTTTTGATTTTCCTCATGGTCTGGGTTTAACTATCCTTATGAGGGCCTATTTAAAAAGATTTGGACATCAGGCTGTGGTTAGGAGATTTTATCGTAAAGTTTTTGATCTTGAAGAGGGAAAAGATTTGGCTAAAAGAGGTCTTAAGGCCTTTGAGGATATTCTTAACTATTTTAATTTACCAAAATCCTTAAAAGAATGTGGATTAAAGAAGGAGGATCTTCCCCAACTTATTGAAAAGGCCTGTGAGATCCTTTTTATTTGGAAGGCTGAAAGGGAATTTAATAAAGAAATAGTTCAGGAGATTTATGAAATAGCCTACGAAGGTTAAGTTTTTACAACCTTCCATTCAGTTATAAGGAAATTATCAATCACAAAGTGATTCATAATTTGAAAATGCATAAGTCTTTTTAAACTTTTAAAGCCTTCACCTCCCACCAAGGTGGGAACATTCTCACCCCCTATTACTACTGGAAGATGTATAATTCTCAATTCATCTACGAACCCAAGACGGACAAACTCCCAGTTTATAGAGGCGCCTCCTTCAACCATAAGTTTTTTTATCCCTTTCTCATAGAGGATAGGAAGAAGTCTTTTAAAATCAACAAGCTCCTCACCAGCATAGATGACTTCTGCTCCAAGTTCTTTAATTTTTTCAACCCTCTCCTTGGGGGCTCTATCCGTAGTAACTATAATAGTGGGAGCATCCTTTGAAAAAATCTGGGCATTATAGGGAACATTAGCTGTGGAACAGGGAATGATTCTTATGGGATTTTTTCCTTCTACATAACGGACGGTTAAACTGGGATCATCAGTCCTAACTGTTTCACAACCAACCATAATGCCATCTACTTGCGCTCTAATGCTGTGGAGGTATTGATATACCTTTTGGGTCATAAGACTCATTAATTCCTTGGAGGAGGCTCCTCTGTAAAGAGTTAGTTTTCCGTCTAAGGTAACCTCTGAAACGATTATGATGTAGGGTCTATTCATCTTCCACCTTCCTATAGGTTTTATACAAATAGAGGATGCGCTGAATTAAAGAGAGGGCTGTTAAAACTGTTATAACTTTGATGGCCATATTTAAACCAAAAGGGAAATGGGTTTTTTCAAAGAGAGTAAAAAGGAGTAAAGTAAGATGAGTCTCTGGCCTCCCAAAAAAGCCAACTCCTTCAAGGGGGTCAAAGATTTTACCCTTTACTCTATCTTGATATCCAATTTCTGCATAAGCTACAGGTTTAATAAAAGAATGCAGTAAGGAGAGAGTTATAGCAAAAGTTGCCCACACAGGCCCAGCATAAAAATAACCCACTGTACCTAAAACCAGGCCATCTACCCATTTATCAGCTATCCAATCAAAAACAGCTCCAAATTTAGTTTGCCTTCCGGAAAGACGAGCTACCGTTCCATCTGCGAGATCAAAAAGCCCTGAAAGTAAAAGAAAAAGAAAGGCAGAAAGTAAATGGTCGTAATAATAAGCTAAGGCTGCAGCTGTTCCGAGAATAAGAGAAGTCAAGGTAATTATATTAGGAGGAGTTTGAAACCAAAATAAGAGATAAGCCAGAGGGAGATAAAACTTTTGTAAGACATTTCTTTTTCCTGTAAGATTCATAATTTTTAATATTAAAAGATATTTTCTATTAAGTCAAGAAAGAATTTAGCTTAATTCATGGAAAAGAGATTTTCAAAGTGGCCTTCTAAAGAGTAAGGTAATGGGGTAGACTAATAGTAATAACAGGGAAGAAGAAAAGCCTTATAATTTCAGCTTTTTTAAAAAATAATTAAACAAAATCTATGTTTTTTTTTGAAAAATAGGTTAAAGTTTAAATACAATGACGAAATTACATCACAAGCTTTTTTTCATGCCCTATTTGGTCATCTCATACTTTCTATTTTACTTTATGGATTCTTTTACTTCATAGCTAAAACCTACCTGGAGAGAATAATTATTGATAACTCCATAATTGAGGCCAAAACTTTATTTATGTCTCTTTATCAAGGCATGAAAATGGGTTTTACCAAAGAAGAAATAGAAAATTTTTTGAAATCTTTTCAAAGTGAGAAAATAAAAGCAGAAATAGAGTATCGCAAAGATAATAAACTTCCTCTCTCTGAAAAGGATTTCTTGATCGTTAAAGAAGAGGGAAAATTAAAGATTCAATATAATCTCAGAGCTAAAAAGGAGTGTCTTATTTGTCACCAAGGAGTTAAAGAAGGAAATCTTCTTGGAATTCTTACTATCCACTACTTTTACAAAGAAGATTTAAATAAATTTAAAAAGGACCTTATCCTTTTTCTTTTAATTTTTTCTATTTTCCCTTTATTAGGGGTTTACCTCATAGGAAAAATTCAAGCAAGAAGAATTGAGAAAATAATCTTAGAATTAAGAGAGCTGATTACAAAGGCCTCTAAATTTGACGAATTAATACAAACTGAGGAGCTCTTAGAGAGTTCAAGAACTGGAATCTATGAATGTGATGAACTTTTTAAAAATTTAGATACCTTTATTGAGTCTGTTAAAAAACTAGCTGTTGACCGAAAGGTCTTTGAATTTGAAATAAAATTGTTGGAAAAATTTATTATCACTTCCGAATTTATGAGGGATTGGAAGGATTACATAAAAAACCTTTTAGTAGAGATCAATAAAATTATAGAGATTCCTGTAATTTTTGCTATCTTTTATGTAGAAGATGAAATTTACGATATAGAAGTCTTTTGGTTGAGAAATCCCTCTCAGGAATTAATAAGCTTTTTGGAAACTAAAATAAAAGATTTAATTGTTAATAACCTTTCTCTAAATCAACTTAGCTTTGTCCACCATATTGTTTATAAAAATGTTGAACAACCTTTTCCGAAGAGTTCAGATCTCTTTTCTTTCAGGTTTAAAAGTATAGTTCTTACCACTCCAAAGATTGGGGGAATTGTTGGGGTTGGGCTTTTACCTAAAAATTTAACTCCTACAGAGGAAATAGCTATTGAAAGTATTTTAACTTCTCTTCTAAATGTGATTGGTTCTGTAAAGGCTATCACCAAATATACTAAGGAACTTGAATTTTATGCTACTCGTGATCCTCTAACTCATCTTTACAATCAAAGAGTATTTTGGGAGCTTTTAAACTACGAGGTTGAAAGAGCCAAAAGATATAACTATAAATTTGCTTTAATTTTTATAGATTTAGATAATTTTAAATTAATTAATGATACTTACGGGCATCACTTTGGAGATAAATTCTTAGTCGAAGTCGCAAAAATTTTAGAAAATAGTAAAAGAAAGGGAGATATACTTGCCAGATATGGTGGAGATGAATTTACTATGATTCTTCCTATGTGTGGTTTAACTCAAGCAGCGTCTGTAGCTGAAAGAATAAAAGAAAATTTGCAAAATTTTAAAATGGAAGCTCCTGATGGAAAAATGGTTTCAGTGACAGCCTCCTTTGGAATAGTTATCTTTCCTGATCATGGTGAAACAAGCAAAGACCTTTTTGTTTTAGCTGATACTTTAATGTATAAGGCAAAAAGGGAAGGAAAAAATTTAATAGTTTATCCAACCACTGAGGAAATTTTTAATTATTACCGAGAGATTACTGAAATAAGACTGCTTGTTAAGGAGGCTGTTGAAAATAAAAAAATTATTCCCTATTTTCAACCTATATATAATCTTCAAACAGGTGAACTCTTGGGATGTGAAGTTTTAATGAGAGTTCTTGTGGAGGAAGAAATTATTCCGGCTCAGAGGTTTATTAATATAGCTGAGACCTTAGGTTTAATCATGGAGATGGATTTTATTAACATGGAAAAAGCCCTCAGCTTGGCCAAGGAGAAAAACTATAAAGAATATCTCTTCTTTAATCTTAGTCCTAAGGGTTTGATTATACCAGAATTTTTAGAGAGAATAAAAGAGCTTGTAAAGAAATATAATTATCCTCCAGAAAAGATGGTTTTTGAGCTTACAGAAAGAGAAACTGTAAAAAATCTGAAATTACTTGAAAGTTTTATTAAAAATCTACAGAGTTATGGTTTTAAGTTCTGCATAGATGACTTTGGTTCAGGCTTTTCCTCCTTCCAATATATAAAGCATTTCTTGATTGATTTAGTAAAATTAGAAGGAGAATTTGTGGTAGGTCTATCTCAAAAGTCTCTCGTTGATCTTGCTATAGTGGAGAGTATCCTTGCTCTCTGTAAAAGATTGAATATCAAAATAATAGCGGAATATGTTGAAAATAAGGAAATAGCAGAAACTTTAAAGGAACTGGGGGTTGAGTTTGGCCAAGGTTATTATCTTGGATATCCAGCTCCTACCCTTCCAAGCAGTTAAAGAAGACCTTGTCCCTCAAGCTAAAGCTTTTTTTGATAGAAATTTTTTAAAAACTGAGGTTTAAATCTTTTACCAGGTTACTCTGTGCAGGGTAACTTTTCTTTTGAGAAAAAGAGTAGCCAACTTTTCAAAATTGGGGGTTAAATCAGAAACCCAGATCTCTGGCTCCCCATTTGGCAAAAGCTCCTCTTTTAGTTTAGAGTTTTCCTCTAAATAGCGATATACCGATTCAGCCACCTCCTCTGAGGGATCCACCAGTTTGATTCTTTTTCCTGCCTTTTCAGCTATAACCTTCTTTATTAAAGGATAATGGGTGCATCCAAGAATAAGGGTGTCAATGCCTCTCATCTTAAGGGGGATGAGGTATTTTTTTACAATTTTTCTAGTCTCAGGTTTATTTAACCAACCTTCTTCAATAAGCGGAACAAGTAAAGGGGCAGGATTGGCTATTAGTTTAATCTCTGGATCTACCTCTGCAAAAAGCCTTTGATAGATTCCACTTTCTACGGTAGTTCTTGTGCCAATAAGTCCAATTATTTTTTTTCTGGTAAGCTGTAATGCCTTTTTAAAGGAGGGAGTTACTACCTCAAAAAAGGGCACCCCTTTAAAGCGCTCTTTTAAAACAGGAATAGCTGTGCTTGAAACGGTGTGACAGGCAACTACTATAAGCTTGGCTCCCTTTTCAAGCAAAAACTCCGTATTCTCGATAGCATACCTTGTCACTGTCTCTGCACTTTTTGTGCCATAGGGAGTTCTTGCGGTATCTCCAAAGTAAAGAATTTTATAATTAGGAAGTTTTTGTAAAAGCTCCTTTACAACAGTTAAACCTCCAAGGCCAGAATCAAAGACCCCTATCACTGATTAGAGGACCCTCCTTTATTTCATCCTGAAGTAATGTTCAAAACTTGCAGAAAGAGAGATAATTAAGGCCATCCAAAGAAACCATTTAATGAATTGTTCTCTGGTGAGGTGTTTTTTAGTGAATCTAAAAAGTAGACCATTGATAATAATTATTAAACCGAGAGCATAAAGTCCTGATCCAAAAAAAATTTTAAGAGATTCTAAGATGGTTTTTAATTGGTTAGAGGGATAAATTCTTAAACTAAAAAGGATCCAAAAAACTATGAGTAAAGAAACTTTTAAGTTAAGCTTCGGAAACATTATTTTTTCTCTATTTTAAGATTTATTTTCTCAAGGGCCCCACTTTTAAAAAAGCTTTTCGCCCCCTTACCTTCACACACAAGTCTAAAAAGAAGTTCACTCTCTTTTACCATAGATCCAGAAAGCCAAGTTATAGGAGTGTATTTAAAAACCTCTGGAGAAAGGGGGGTTGAAGGCCCCATAAGAATAACCTCTGGAATCTTTTCAAGATAAGGGAAATACACATGAAGACTCTTATTACTTAAAGTGGCTGAAGTAATTATAGCAACTTTTATTTTTTTAAAATCTTCAATGCGAGATAAATCCTGAAAAGGATTAGGCTTTTCAACTACCCAAATTTTTCTAACCCTTCCTTGTAGTTTTTTCATAAGAGGTTCAAAATACCCAATCATAAGGATCTCATCTTCTGGGGAGAGTTCTATTAAATCCAAAGGATCCTCTTTTATGGCCTCTTTCAACAACTCTTTTCTATTATTAAAAATGGCATTCATTACCGCAAGAGAGATGGTGCTTTTAAGGCCTGCTGGATAAAGGTATTCTTTAACAATAAGATCGGCAGCTTTTCTCCAATAAGAATCAGAGGCATCTTCACAACAGGCCTGAATAAGATCACGATCTACAAAGGCAAGCCCGCTTCCCCCTCTTTCAATTTCAGCAAAGGCATAAAAGGGATTTATGACTACCCTTTTTACTCTCTTTCCTCTGGCAAGACTTAAAGCCCTCTCTACTAAATCTTCATAAAGCCCCATATTTTCCTCCCTAATGAATACGAAAAATTCTTTTTAAAACCTCTTTAGCAAGCCCTTGCAGGAGTTCCCGTTTTTCGCTCTTTGAAAAGATTTCAGGTAAGGTCTCTTTCTCAGAAAACTCTTCAAGAAAGGGTAGTTCAAAAAGAAGAGGCGCTTTTATATCTTCAAGAAATTTACGGAAAGCTTCTTCTTTTCCAAAGAGATTAGACATATTTTTTATTACTCCTAAGATAGGAACTTTCTTTTCCTTTAGGATAGAGACCGTTCTTAAACTATCAGCCAAAGAAAGTTTATGGGAGGTGGTAACAAGGATAAATCCATCAGGAGAAAAAAGGTCAATCATAGAGAGGAAGATATCTCCAGTTCCTGGTGGTAAATCTAAAATAAGGAAATCAAGAGGACCCCAGATAACTCTTTGGGTAAGCTCCTGAAGAAGCTTTGCTGCCAAAAGGCCCCGCATAAACACAGGTTCCCTCTCAGAAATCATAAAGGAGAGACTCATCACTTTTATACCCTCAAGGTTAAGAGGCTTATACCCCTCGGGATCTCTTATGGGTTCTTCTTTTTTTGAAGATAAGAGAAGTGAACTATTTGGCCCGTAAAAATCAAGGTCATAGAGCCCCACTAAAAATCCCTCTTCTTTAAGGGCCAAAGAAAGGAGTACTGAAAGGGTAGTTTTACCAACTCCACCCTTTCCACTACCTACAGCTATTATGTAACGAACCTCTTTTAGAGGAGAATGAGATCTAAAGGATTTTAGAGCACTCTCCTCAATAGGCTTACAAGAAGAGGTTTCTTTTTCCATAGTTTAAAGCTCCTTTAGTCCAAGAACATCAAGCATGGTATAAACTCCGGGAGCTTTACCTACTACCCAAAGGGCTGCTCTTATGGCTCCCCTGGCAAAGGTTTCCCTTGAGCTTGCTCGATGGGTAAGTTCAATTCTCTCACCAATTCCTGCAAACATAACAGTATGTTCCCCCACTATGTCCCCACCCCGTATAGTTTGAATACCAATCTCCTGCGATGGTCTTTCTCCAATGATTCCCTCCCTGCAAAACCTAAAGTTTTCTTCACCTCTTTTAAGAACTCTGGCTATAGCTTGGGCAAGCTTAAGAGCAGTTCCACTTGGGGCATCCTTTTTCATTCTATGATGAGCCTCTATAATTTCTATATCATAACCCTCTGAAAGAACTCTAGCTGTAATTTCCACAAGCTTGGTTAAAAGATTGACTCCCATACTCATATTATAATCTTGAACAAGTGGAAAATGGTCTTTAGCTAAGTTATGGATCTCTGAGAGCTCTTCTTTAGAAAAACCGGTTGTTCCAAGAACCATAGCCTTTCCATATTTAGCATTAATTCTTGCATGATTAAGACTTGCCTTGTGAAAGGTAAAATCAATAATCACATCTCCCTTCTCAATTATTTTTTCCAGGGAATCCTCGATGATAATTCCGGTCTTGGGAAGTCCTATTATCTCTCCAAGATCCCTACCTACATAGGGATTATCTGGTGCTTCAAAAGCTGCAACTACATCTATCTCAGGGTTTTGAAAAATAAGTTGGGTAATCGTTCTTCCCATCCTTCCTGCAGCACCTGCAATGATAGCTTTTACTGGCATAGCCTTCCCTCCTCTCTTTCAAGCTTGTAAAATTCTTCAAGATATTTTTCAAAGACCTCTTTAAGCCTCAAGTCTAATTCCCTATCTTCAACAAATTGATAAAATTCTTTAAAAAGTTCCTTTTCATCAAGGTTTATTTCCCCAATCTCAAGAACTTCAAAATTAATCTCCCTTGAGGTTTCCTTGCGATTTTCATATTCAAGAGCAAGGAGATTAGGAAATTTTTCTTTAAGCCTTTCATAAACATTAAAAACAGGCAGTTCATCTTGAAGAACAACTTTTACATAGCTCTCTGTGCTATCTAACCTGATTATATCCTCAAAGGTTCCTTTGTAAAGCTTAAGAGTATAAGAAGGAGAAAGGGGAATAAATTCATAGTGAAGAATAGTCTCTTTTAGTTCAAAGAAATAAACTCCTCTATTTTCTGCATAAGTTTCAAAGGAATAAGGAAGAGGTGATCCTGGATAAAAGAATTTTTCCTTTGAGCACTGGGGTCGATGAAGATGACCAAGAAAGGCAAAATTAAACTTATTTAGGAGAGTCTCTTCAATTAAATAATCTAAAGAAAAACCTTTTATAAAAATCTCTTCACCACAGTAACTTCCTTTGGCTAAAGCAAAATGGGAAATTAAAATAGAAGGGCTTTCAGGAGAAATCATCTGAAAAAGCTCTCTGATTAAATTTTCAAAATTTAGTTCTTCAAGGTTTAAAATAACTCCCTCTTCTTTGGTTTTTTCCAATAGTTCGTAGAAGGGAAAATAAGGCAGAAGATAAAAAAAAGCTTTTTCTCCTCTCTTATTTTGAAAAGAAAAAGGCTTAAAGAAATAACTAAGATCATCAATAAGGTAAAGGTTTGCAAGCTCAAGAAATTTTTTGTGAAGGGTTATTCTTCTTGAATCATGATTTCCCAAAATGAAAAGAGAGGGTATATTTAGAGTGGCAAGTTTCCACAAAAGATCTCCATAAAGAGAGAGTGTTTCCTGATCAGGAAGGGGTTTGTCAAGAATATCCCCTGCAACTATGAGAATATCCGGTTTTATCTCTTTTAGGAGAGGGAAAAAAGAATTTTCAAAAAAAAGGGCCTGTTCCTGAATGAGTTTTGCGGAATAGATAGATTTTCCAAGGTGCCAATCTGAAGTAAGAATAATTTTCATTTTTTATTAAGACCAATTAAAAAAAGTTCTTTACTTCCCTTCCTTGTGGCCTTTGGCCTAAAAATTTTAACACTTCCAAAGATTTTTTCAAATTCTTTACGAACTCTGGGAAGTTCTGGGCCATCAAAAATTTTAACAACAGCAGATCCTCCCTTTTTTAAAAATTCCTTACAAAGCTCTAAGGCCTTAAGCACTAGTTCTACACTTCTCAAGTGATCCCTATCCTCTATACCTGTGGTTTTAGGTGCCATATCACTCAAGATAACATCAAACTCTGTAAATCCGAGTTCTTCAAAATCCCTTTTATCAAGGTCAAATACATCCTTTTGTAAAAAGGTAAAAAGTCTTGAGTGAAATTTAACAGGTTCTAAATCAACCCCAACTACCTTTCCTTCTTTACCCACAACTTCACACACAAATTGAGACCAAGAACCAGGACTAGCTCCCAGGTCAAGCACCTTAAAGCCTGGTTTTATAATCTGAAATTTTTCCTGGATCTCCTTTAACTTAAAAACTGAGCGAGCAGGATATCCCTTTTCTTTAGCAAGGGCGGCCCATTTATCAAACCAGGGATTTTTCCCAGATTTTTTCATAAATTTCTTTGAAATTCTTGAAAAAATTTTTTAAAATGAGCCATTTTTGCACAACTACCCAATCTATAAAAGACCTTTTTATAAAAAGCTTACCTTTCTTCCAAAGTATGAGAACTCAAGAAGCTTTAGGTCTATTTTATTTAAAAATCTCTCTTTTTTCAATTCTTCCAAATTTCTCTTAAAACTTTTGCAAGGACTGAGCAAAATTTATTTAACTTCTTATTAGGACCGTCTTATGTTTTAATACTAGCAGGCCTTGTAAAAGTTTTTTAAATCTTTTATTGACAAGCCTTAAGAGATTATATAGAATTAGTTAAATTTAAAGCCATGGGGGTTGTTATGACCTTAGAAAGGGACATAAGAAAGGTACTTATTGCTAACAGAGGAGTTCCTGCTGTAAGGATTATGAATACCTGTAGGGATAAAAAAATCAAAACAGTGGCCATATACAGCACTCCTGACAGATTAGCCTATCATGTCTTTCTTGCTGATGAAGCTGTGCATATTGGTGAGGCTCCGCCTCATGATTCCTATCTCAACATGGAAAAAATTATAAAATGTGCTCTTGAAAGGAAGTGTCAAGCTATTCATCCTGGATGGGGTTTTCTCGCAGAAAATCCCCGCTTTGCTGAGATGGTTGAAGAGGCTGGACTTATTTGGGTTGGGCCTCCATCCGAGGTTATTCGGCTAATGGGGGATAAAATTAGGGCCAAAAAAATTGCCCAAAAAGCCAATGTCCCTACTATTCCAGGCCTTATGAAAGTTAAGTCACCAGAGGATGTACTTCACTGGATGGAGGAAGAGGAGGTAACATTTCCTATCCTTTTTAAAGCTGCTGCAGGTGGTGGAGGAAAGGGAATGGTAAGAGTTAATTCTGTGGAAGAGATTCCTATTGCCTTTGAAAAGGCAAGATCCGAAGCTAAAAAGGCCTTTGGTGATGATACTGTTTTTGTGGAAAAGTATATAGAGAGAGGTAGACACATTGAAGTGCAAATTCTTGGTGACAAATTTGGAAATGTGGTCCATCTCTTTGAAAGAGAGTGTACCCTACAGAGAAGAAATCAGAAAATCCTTGAGGAGGCACCTTCACCCAGTATAGATGAAGATTTAAGGCAAGAAATTTGTTATACCGCCATTCGGCTTGCAAGAGAGATAGGTTATTATTCCGCTGGCACAGTGGAATTTCTTCTTGACCCTAAAACCAAAAAATTTTATTTTCTTGAGGTTAACACAAGGCTCCAAGTTGAGCATGGGGTTACGGAATTAATAACTGGGGTTGACATTGTGGGACTTATGTTTGATATTGCCCAAGGCAAAAAAATTCCCTTTAAGCAAGAGGATATTTATCCTAATCGACATGCTATTGAGGTGCGTATAAATGCTGAGGATCCTAAAACTTTTAATCCCTCCTTTGGAACAATAACAAGGCTTGAAATTCCCCAAGGGCCAGGAATCAGGGTTTCTTCAGGGGTTTATGAAGGGGCTGATGTCCCTCCTTACTACGATTCACTTATTATGCTCGTTATGTCTGCTGGAGCTGATAGAGCTGAAGCCATAAGAGTTATGGATAGAGCTTTAAGTAGGGGGTTAAGGGTAGAAGGAGTTAAAACCATAGCACCCCTTCTTCTAAGTATTATAAGGCATCCTGATTTTATAGCCGGCAATTTTTCAACGCGTTTTATTGAGGAGCACCTTCCTGAGCTCATATCTGCCTTCAGAGAAAAAACCGCAGATGATGAGGTTTTAAAAATAGCCCAGTATGTAGCTGAAATCTCAGCCCTTGGTCCTCAGCCCTGGATGTAAAATTTTTTTAAATTATGTATAGGCTAATATAAAACTTGCAGAAGGAGGCCTAAAGTGAGTTACATCTTTGTTAAACCTGGAATGAGTCCCAGAGAAATTGTTAAGAAGGTAAGAGAGCTTCCAGGGGTAGCTTTTGTTTCAGTAGGAATGAGAGATGCAGGACAATCGGATTATAAAAATCGTTTAAGAATTTTTGATCTGAAAACCCTTGCTCCTTATTACAATGAGATGGGGCTTTTTGCAGCAGAATGTCATGGTGGGGCAAGGTGGCATGTGGGGATTATGAATAGAAGAGAGAGCCCCTTTGAAGAGATTGAGATCTTAAGGGAACTTATGCCAAATGTGCTTTTGCAGACCCTTATTCGTGAGACGAATATGTGGGGTTATAGACCCTATCCTAAAAACATTATAGAATATGTGGTGGAAAGAGTAGATATTGATGTCTGGAGATGTTTCTCCTTTTTGAACGATGTTCGTAATATGCGAGTTGTGGCAGAAGTAGTGATGAAAAGAGGAAGGCTTTTTGAACCGGCTATCTCTTATACAGTAGCTCCATGGTTTGATACTAAATATTATCTCAAAGTAGTGGATGAAATTGTAGATCTTTGTGGTGGAGTGGATGAAATTATTCTTTGTATTAAGGATATGGCTGGTGTGGGAACAGTGAAAAGTGTCTCTGAGCTGATCTATGCTATCAAACAAAAATATCCTGAATTAGTGATAAATTATCATCGTCATATAACAGATGGTCTTGCTATTCCAGTGCTCGTTGCTGCTGCTAAGGCAGGAGCCAAGATTCTTGATGTGGAAGAGGATACTCTTTGTCGCTTTTATGGGCATTCTCCTATTTTAGCTGTTGAGGCTATTCTTCGAGAGGAGGGAATTCCTGTTAATCTGAATAGAAGATCTGCAGAACTTGCTGTGGAAAAGGTTAGGGAATGGATAAGAGATTATGAATGGGCTGAATCTCCTTTCAAAGGTTTTGATCATATGGTTACTAAACATAAGATGCCAGGAGGTGCCTTTCCAAGTTCCTTTGAGCAAGCAGAAAAGGGTGGCTTTCTTCATTTGATGCCTGCTATTCTTCAAGTTATGAGCCTTTACAATCAGATAGTAAAATATTTTGATGTCACCCCTGGTTCTCAAATTACTTGGGTTACCTGTTCAGGAATAGTTAATCGCTATTACAAAGAATTCGGAGAAACAGGAGTTCAAAGGGTTATAAATCTTCTCAAAAAATTTGTAGAAGAGAAAAAACAAGATTTTTCTGCTATGGAACCTGAGGAACAGGAGGAACTCTTGCAACTTTTTCGACAGGCCCCTGGAGATTTTAAAAATCTTATTCTTGGACATTATGGAAAACTTCCTGTAGGATGGCCTGAGGAATGGGTTTATAAATCAGCTTTTGGTGAGGCCTGGAAAGAAAAGCTTAAAGAAAGAAAGGAAACTTCAGCTCTTGAAAATATCCCTGATGAAGATTTAAATACCCTAAGAAGACAACTTGAGGAAGAGATTGGAAGACCTGCCAGTGAGGAAGAATTTATTCTTTATCTTATGCATCCTAAGGATGCTATTGATTTCATTAAGTTTAGAGAAAAGTATGGTCTTGCTCCTCTGGTTCTTCCTACTAAAGTTTGGAGAGAGGGCCTTTCAAAACCTGGTGATAAAGTGGAGTTTGAACTTGAGGGGAAACCCTATTGTATTGAACTTGTTTCTATAGGAACAGAAAATGACGGAATTATTCATGTAGTTTTAAAAGTAAACAATAAAACCAGAGTTTTTGAAGTAAAAACCCCAAGGGCTAAAAAGGAAGAGGTCAGAAAAGCGACAAAACCCAATGAAATAGGTGCCCCTATTAGTGGGACGGTATGGAGAATTGGAAATCTTAAGAGAGGAACCCTTAAAGTGGGAGATATCGTGCATAAAGGTGAAGAAATTGCCAATCTTGAGTCTATGAAAATGGAAAATCCTATCCTTGCCCCCTTTGATGCTCAAGTAGTAGAAATATGCGTGAAATTGAACCAGATGGTAGAAGAAGGTCAGCTTCTTTTCGTTTTAAAACCCCTTGAAGAGAGGTAATTCATTTTTGATAAATATAGAGAGTTACAACACCAAAGGTAAAAGATCTAATTTCTAATTTTTTGAAGCCCCTTTGAATGAGAAGTTGGTGAATTTCTTCAGGTGGGGGAAATTTTTGAATGGATTGGGAAAGATACTTATAGGCCTCTTTATCTCCTGTAAGAAGCCCTCCAAGGAAAGGTATATAATATTTCAAATATATTAGATAGAACCCTTTTATAATATAATTTTTTGGCATAGAAAACTCAAGGATTACTAAAAGTCCCCCTTTTTTTAGCACTCTGTAGAATTCAGAGACAGCCATTTCTCTATCAGGAAGATTTCTTAAACCAAAAGCAATGCTTAGCCCACTAAATACATTATCCTTAAAAGGAAGCCTTTCAGCATCACCCCTTAAGGGATAGATAAATTTTAAAAGAGGTGATTTTTTGGTCCTTCCGTAAAGAAGCATCTCCAAGCTTAGATCAAGAGCAAAGAGCTTTTCTCTTTTATTTTTTAAGATTTCGAAGCTTAGGGTATAAGGACCTGAACATAAATCAAGAAAAGGCCCATCAAGGTTTTTAAAGAAGCTTGCTACCTTTTTTCTCCAAAGTCTATCTTGAAAAAAACTTGCTAGAGCATTTACAAGATCATAACGCTTTACAATCCGATCAAATTTTCTTTGAACGAAGCTTTTATGTTCCTCTTTTTGAAGCTTCATAAAGAAAAGAAGTTAAGAACAGGAATTTCCTGAAGTATTCCTTTTTTAGCAAGGAGTTCACAAAAATATAAAAAAGCTCTTTGTTTAAGCCCTGAAAAATCATATTCAAGATGTTTGAGATAATTAAGGGCAAAATCTTTGTCAAGATTAATCCCCGAAAGCCTTACAAGTTTTTCAAGGGAAGAAAGACCCTTGGCTCTACTAAAATAAATATTTTTCAAAAAACCTTTAACCAGGCTTTTTTTATCTTTTATTACTTCTTTTCTAAGGATAAAAAGGGCAAAGACAAAGGGAAACTGGGTCTTTTCCAGCCAAATTTCAGCAAGATCCGTAGAATAGGGAAAATAATCTTTTTTCTCAAAAAGAAGGGCCTCATCTCCTATAGCAAGATAACCCTCTAATTCATAGTGATTAGCTTTTATTTCACTCAGGGGTTTTTCCAAAAATTTATAATGGGGAAAAGCTTCGTAGAACTCTTCAAGAATTATCCTTAGAAGTCCAAAAGAGGTCTCAGTTTCTGGGGTAATTCCAAGGTTTTTTTTGTCAAGTTCTTTGAGAGATACCCTGTGATATAGGATTACACTTTTTACCTTTCCAACAGCACTTATAGAGAGATCTGGCAAGATATAAAAATTTCGAAAATTTTTGGCATAAAAGAGACTTGAAGCAAGCCCTGCATCGAGATCACCCCTATCAAGGGCTAAATTAATCTCGCAAGGGGGAAGGAGAACAATTTTAAGTCTTGGAGAAGCCTTTAAGTAATAGCGAAGAGGTAAAGTGTTTAGATAGCGGGGAAGTCCTATCTTCAGAATAGTCTCTTCCTTAGTTGAGAGCATAGAACCTATATTTTACTTCCTTTTCAGAAAAAAGGAAATCTCTGGCAAATTCTTTAGGGTTTTCCGAAGGGGGATAGGAAAGGGAGATAGCCACTAAATTGGCAAAAGCACCCTCTTTTATGGTTCCATAATCTTCAAAGCCTAAGATTTTGGCCCCATAGATACTTCCTATTCTTAAAAGTAATAGGGGATCTGTATCTGGATAAAAGTGTAAAAGGGTTTTCATTTCTTCAAAAAGGGACAGTCTGTCATTACTTGCTAAAGAGTCTGTGCCAAGACAGAGGGAGAGTTTGTATTTTAAAAGCTGAGGAAGATTAGGAAACCCTGCACCTGTATAGAGATTGCTTCTGGGACAGAGGCAAATTTTAACTCCTCTTTGGGAAAGAATCTTAAGATCCTCTTCTTCAAGATGGATAGCATGGATAGCCAAAGTATTTTCATCAAGCACTCCAAGGGAGTCAAGATATTTAACTGGGGTAGTTCCTCTCGGGATAAAGGCCTCGTTCCACTGGTTTCGTTCCTTTAAAAGTTCAGCTATAGGGCCAGTTCCTTCCCTTAAAAATTGTATTTCCTCTTTGGACTCGGCAAGGTGGATTACAAAAAGTTTTTTTCTCTTTCTGCAATAGGCCTTTATAGCCTGAAGAAGTAAAGGAGAAACGGTATAAGGGGCATGAGCAGAGTAAGTGAGTCTTAGCCTATTTGAAAATTCCTTAAGAGGTGAAAGAGAAATTTTTTTGCCCTTAAAATTTATGATTTCCTGAAAGAGATATCCTAAGAGGGGACTTTTAGAGAGAGGTTCAAGGGTTAGGGCTGAATTTCCCACATCACCAATAATACCCACTCCTTCCTTAAGAAGCTCCTTAATAGCAATGGTGGCACTTTCCTTTATCTCAAGAGGTGAAAGTTCCATCCTTTTTTTGATCACCTGTCTTACCCAGAGAATAAATTTTCCTGTAGGGGGAATTCTGAATCGAAGAGCAGAAAGTTCAAGATGAAGATGAGCATTGGTAAGAACAGGCATTAGAATGTGATCCTCAAGATCAATAAGTTTAGCTCCTACTACTTCCTTTTGAATTTCTCTATAGGCTCCATATCTTAAAATTCTCAAATTTTTTATCTCTAAGGCTCCATCTAAAATAAGAGGAGGCTCGTTAAGAGCAAAAAGATATTTAGTTCTTATTAAAAAGTGATGATGGGGCTCAAGATAAATCTCTTCCATAAGACTCATTCTAAGAGGGTGTAATCCATCCTGCGTTTCTTGGGAATATAACCAGCTTCTTTAATATAAGCTCGTATTTCTTCTTCGGTAAGTCTATGAGAAACTCCGGCAGAGGCCACTACATTTTCTTCAATCATAGTGCTTCCAAAGTCATTGCCTCCAAATTCAAGGGCAAGCTGAGCCATTTTTGGCCCCTGAGTTACCCAAGAAACTTGAAGATTAGGTATATTATGAAGAACCAGCCTACTTATGGCAAGGACTTGAAGATATCTGGCAGAACCTACTTTTTTAAGGTGTGAAAGAGCAGTATTCTTTGGCTGAAAAGTCCAAGGTATAAAAGCGGTAAAACCTCCTGTTTTTTCTTGAAGAGTTCTTATTTTCAGGAGATGCTCCACAATGTCCTCTTCCGTTTCAATATGTCCAAACATCATGGTGGCGGTAGTTTTTAGTCCCAAGCGATGGGCTACCTCCATTACATAAAGCCATTCCTCAGAAGTAGCTTTATTGGGAGAGATAATTTTTCTTACTCTATCTACAAGGATTTCTGCTCCTCCTCCTGGAATGGAGTCAAGACCTGCCTTGATTAGTCTCTTTAAAATCTCTTCAACTGATAACCCAGAGGTCTTACTAAGGTAAATAATTTCAGGAGGAGAGAGGGCGTGGAGATGAATTTCAGGAAAGCGACTTTTTATAAAGGAAAAAAGCTCCTCATAATATTCGAGAGTAAGCCCAGGATGAAGGCCTCCCTGAAGAAGGATTTGATAGCCTCCAAGGGCAAGAGTTTCTTCAATTTTTTTGGCGATCTCCTCAAAGGAGAGCAAATAGCCTTCCTTTGAGTTTGGAGCCCTAAAATAGGCACAAAATTTACACCCTGAAATACAAATATTAGTGTAATTTATATTTCTATCCACTACATAGGTAACTATTCTCTCTGGATGCAATCTAAATCTTACTATTCTAGCAAGTTCTCCAAGAATATGTAGAGGAAACTTAAAAAGAAGTAGCGCCTCATTCCTTTCAAGAGGGACTCCCTCTAGAATCTTTTCTCTTATAAGTTCTATTTCTCTATTCCCCATCTTGCTCTCACTCCCTCCTTAAAATAATGCTTTATCATCTTCATTTCGGTAACAAGATGAGCTACTTCAATAAGAGGCTTGGGAGCTTCTCTTCCAGTGATTACAATTTCTATCTCAAGGGGTTTATTTTTCAAAACTTCAAGAAATTCATCAAGATTTATTATATTCCAGTTTAAGGCATAAAGAAATTCATCTAAGACAATGAGATCATAGTTTTTTTGAAAAAGAATTTCTTTAAAAAAGGCATATCCTTCATGAATTTTTTTTACTAATTCCTCATTAATGTTTTTTCCCCTTACAAAGCTTCCAAAATGAAAAAAGGCATAAAGGAGGTGGGGATAAAAGTTTTTTAAAATCTTAACCTCAGAGGAGTTGCCTGGTTTAAAAAATTGCAAAAAAGCCACTTTTAAGCCTGCTCCAAGGGCTCGGATGGAGAGCCCAATGGCAGAAGTTGTTTTGCCTTTTCCTTCTCCAAAGTAAAGATGGATAAAACCTCTCTCAAGCATTACTCTAAATTTAGCACAATCTTGCTTTTTTTCCTCTTTGGATTAACCTATTCTTTAAAAAGAATCTTAAAAAAAGGAATCTTATGCAAGAGAGGGATAGCCTCTTAACCATTAAAGATTGGATTGAAAGTTTTTGGCAATTTCAGGAAGAGGATATTAAATTTTTCCTTGAGGATCTCAAAGAAAAGCTTCAGAATCCCAAAGAATTTCTCAGAGAACTTAAAACTCGTATGCAGACAAGAAAGGCTTACTACAAACTTTTTAAACATCTCTCCTGGAGAGATATTTCCTCGGAAGAGCTCCCCTGGGTTTTTCAAAAATTAGATGAAATTCTTACCCGTGAAAATATAATCACAGGCACTATAGAAAAGGTCTTAGATATCTTTTCAGAGGCTTTCCTTGAGGAAGATCTTAGAGAATTAAAAGAAACTGGGGCTTTAATCAAAGAAGATAAAATTATTTATCACTAATGAAGGATTCACAAATCCTTGAAAGAGCGAGGGAAATTCTTCAAAGGGAAAAAGAGGGCCTTGAAGAAGTCATAAAAAACCTAGATTCTTCCTTTGTTAAAGCTGTTAAGCTAATTCTTAATACCCCAGGAAGGGTTGTCATAACGGGGATTGGGAAAAGTGGGCTAATAGGCCGTAAGATCTCAGCCACTCTCTCCTCAACAGGAACTCCCTCTTTTTTCTTACACCCAGTTGAGGCCCTTCACGGAGATCTTGGAATGGTTACTTCAGAAGATATTGTTTTGGCACTTTCTTACTCAGGCCATACCCTTGAGGTCTGTGAAGTAGTTAAAATCCTTAAAAGCCGAAACATTCCTGTAATAGCAATTACTGGTAATAAAGAGAGTGTTTTAGCAGGATTATCTGATGTGGTCATAAATGCCTTTGTTCCAAGAGAGGCTTGTCCCTTTAATCTTGCGCCAACAACCAGCACTACTGCTATGCTTGCCTTGGGAGATGCCCTTGCTATAGTGCTCTTTGAATTAAGAGGGCTTCAAGCAGAAGATTTTCGTAAAAACCACCCCGGAGGAACCCTTGGAGAGAGATTAAAAGTAAAGGTCAAAGA
>PNIE01000019.1 GCA_002877875.1 Caldimicrobium thiodismutans | reverse complement strand
TTATTATTTTTTTACTCTTAAGAAAGCGTCTTGAAAGCTATTTAGAATAGTTTTAGCATGGCAGATATTGGGCATCTTTTCCAGTGAATTAATCCAGTCGTTATAAGAATTAAGGCCTTCTTTAAGAAAGGCATTTATTGGAATCTTTCCAAGGTCTTGAAAGATATATGTGGAATAGAGAATACGAAAAAATTGTACCTACTGAAATGGAGGATGAGGAGATTTACTTTTTTGCTATGGGTAAAAAAAATGGTGAAGGGAAGAAGCGAAACAATTCTGAGGTGAAGGGGCTACCATTTTAGACGAACCTTAACGCCTTTTTTAGCAAGATACTCCTTAATTTCTTTAATAGTATATAAGCCATAGTGAACCATGGAGGCAATGAGGGCAGCATCAGCTTTAGCTTTAGTAAGCACTTCATAAAGATGTTCAGGATGTCCTGCACCTCCAGAGGCAACCACTGGAATTTTCACAGCCTCTGCAATCATCTGAGTAATGGTTAATTCGTAGCCCTCTTTTGTGCCATCTGCATCTATGGAGTTTAAGACAATTTCTCCAGCTCCAAGGTTTTCTGCCTCCTTTGCCCACCACAGGGCATCAATTCCCATAGGCTGTCTTCCTCCCTTTATCCAAACTTCATATCCCGAAGGGATTTTAGAAGATCTTTCTACTCTTTTTACATCCATTCCTAAAACAATGCATTGGGAACCAAAGGCCTTAGCTCCTTCATAGATAAGTTTAGGATTAAGCACAGCTGCCGTGTTAACTGAGACTTTTTCTGCCCCAGCAAGCAGAACCTCTCTCATATCCTCCACTGTGCGAATTCCCCCTCCCACTGAAAAGGGTATAAAAATTCTCTCAGCAGTCCTTTTAACTACCTCAATCATAATTGAACGATGTTCAGCACTGGCCGTTATATCATAAAAAACAATCTCATCAGCCCCCTCAAGATAGTATTTTTCTGCCATTTCTACAGGATCTCCCACCTCGATATTGTCCTTAAATTTTACACCTTTGGTGGTTTTTCCATCCTTTACATCAAGGCAAACCACTACGCGCTTACTGAGCATTCCTCCTCCTTTTTCAAGGCTTTCATTTAAGAGTGAGTTTCTTTTAAGAGCCACTCTTCAAAGGGTTTGAAGATTATTTCAACAGGGATTTTAGCTATGCAAGGGCAAGTATAACTGTGGTGCTCTTTGATAGTTTTCTCTACTTGAGGGATAAGAGATTCTCGGGTCTTTACAATCATTATGGCCTCACTTGAAGAATCGATTTTACCTTCCCACCAGTAAAGTGATTTCACTCCACTGTAGATATTTACACAGGCACAAAGCCTCCTTTCAAGAAGAATTTTAGCCATCTTTTCGGCCTCATCAGGAGAAGAAGTAGTGACATAAAGAAAGACAATTTTTTCCATAACTTTTCCTCCTTTGAATAAAACTTAATATTAATTCCTAAAACCACCTATAATTTAATCTTCTGTTCGTAGGAGTCAATCTTTAAAAATTTTATTTTTATTTTCGGAGGTTTTCTAATAGAAAAATTAGCGAACAAAAAAACATCTAAAAAGCTAAATAAAATGGGAAAGCTGTTTGGAATTTTTGAAGTAGCTTAGGAAATAGGGGGGCTTTATGTGCCCCCTCTTTAAATAAAATAGATCAAAATTTAAAATTTATACAGAAGTTGGGCTCTAAGGAAGTGGGCAGTTTTGGCATTTTTAGCATAAAAATCATCGGGATCAAAAATTTCATACTGTAGCATTCCATCTATAGATTTAGTAAAGCTACAATTGACTATACCTACATAAAGGTCGCCTCGATTTTTACCATGATTTGAGAACATATAGCTGAATTTATTTTTGGTTTTTTCATCGGCATAAAGTTTTTGATAACTTAATAAGACCTTTAGATTTTTTAAAGGACTAAAATTGACCCTTATCATTGGCATTTTAAGATTAGTCCAGTATCCAGGAATAGGTCCGCTTTTATCAATAGTTTCAAGTAAGTAGGTATAAGCAATTAACTCATTCCAATTAGGATTTCTCGAGAAAAGGGGATTAAAGGCCTCATCTTTTTTGGAATTTGGGTCATCTCCTGAGAGATAGACATAGCCAAGCTCAAGAGTTGGTTTGGCAGGACAATTAGGGAAGGCTTTCTCTAAAAAGGCATATCCTCCCCAGGCTCTTCTGTCAGTTCCATTGGCAGAGTATTCTCCAAATTGGTGCACAAGTTCAGCTCTTACTTTGAAGTCTTTAGTGAACCTGTATACTCCTCTTAAGCCCACATTGTGAAGATAACTTGCTGGAATCTTTTCATATTTTTCTTCTTTTTTGTAAAAGTAGTAAGGTTCAAAATCGAGGTTAGCATGAGGTTTAAATCTTCCATAGGTAAAGAAAGCAAATTCATTTGTGGAGGTAAGTCTTTTTTTATGTTTTATATATAATTTACCACCATCATCATAAGCTGGATGTATGTTGGGTAGATAGATATCTCTTACTGTTTGTTTTAAGACTACGAAATCTATGGTATTTGGGCCACAGAGATAAAGCCTAGCTCTTATAGCGTTGAAGTAAAAAGTTCTCGTACCATCACCAGGGGTTCCCTCAAGAATAAGAAAACCTTCACCATACATGTCTGGGCCAAGAAATTCTTGCCTTCCGATTCTTAAATCTAAGGGAAGAGCAAAGGGCCTTTTTATGTCAAGATAAAGATTATCTATCACAACCTCATCTTGATCAAAGTGTTTATCTCCGCCCTTCCAACCATTGTAATAGGGTCCCATTTGATACTTAGGCTCGGTAACAAGTCTTATACGAAGACTTGTTTGATTATTAAACTTAATATCGTCCCAGAGCATAACCCTAAAGCGGAAAAAAGATCTATCTTTAAAAGAATTTGATTGTGTGTTAGTCCCGAGGGTAAAAAGATTATCCCAATTTTCGTACCTAACCCTCAACTGGGCTCCGATTTGCTGATCAAGGGCTAAAAGGGATGAAGTTGTGGAAAGAAATAAGAGACCTGAGACTCCATACATAAAAAATTTCTTCATAGCAACCCTCCTGCAAATTTTTAATCATTAAGATAATGTCC
This sequence comes from Caldimicrobium thiodismutans, assembly GCA_002877875.1. Classification (GTDB taxonomy): domain Bacteria; phylum Desulfobacterota; class Thermodesulfobacteria; order Thermodesulfobacteriales; family Thermodesulfobacteriaceae; genus Caldimicrobium; species Caldimicrobium thiodismutans_A. The sequence continues at coordinate 16,756 of PNIE01000019.1, read as the reverse complement.
TATGAAAAAAATCTTCTCTTTAGCCTTTAATACTAGATTTTTTAAAAAAAGCAAGTGTTTTAATTATAAAATTCTCTTGTGATAATTAAAATCTATGTTAATTTTTGATAAAGCTTAATGGGGGTGATGGATGCAAGAGATTATGAATATTTTGCTATCGGGGACTGGTGGGCAGGGAATAGTTCTTGCAAGTAGAATTATAGCCCTCTGTGCTTTTAAGAGTGGTTTTGAGGTAAAGGAAAGCGAAATTCATGGAATGGCTCAAAGAGGTGGTTCAGTGATAGGGCAAATCCGTTTTGGGAGGAGGGTTTATTCTCCTAGCATTCCTTTGGGAACGGCAGATATAATGCTTGCCTTGGAAGAGCTTGAGGCCTTAAGATATCTTCATTATATGAAAGAAAAAGGCACAGTGATTTTAAATGAAAAAAGGATTCTCCCTGCTGGACTTGAACCTTCCCAGTATCCTGAGGATATTTTCGAAAGGATTAAAAGTAAAGGCTATCGAGTTATTAAAATTAAAGCAGGAGAGGTGGCTAAAGATCTTGGAAGTTCAAGGGTCGAAAATACCGTTCTTCTTGGAGTTTTATCTCTCTTTCTTCCCTTTGAGAGGAGAACCTGGGAAGAAACTTTAAAAGAGGCTTTGCCTGAGAAATTTCATGAGCTTAATCTCAAAGCCTTTGAAGAGGGGGTACGCCTTGGAGAAGAGATACTTCAATCCGAAAATTGAGCTTATTTCTAAGGAAGAGCTTAGGGCGCTTCAACTCAAAAGATTAAAAAGGCTTCTTAACAAGGTTTATAAAAAGGTTCCTCATTATAGGAAAAAATTTGAAGAGGCTGGGGTTAAGCCTTCAGATCTTAAGACTCTTGAAGACATAAGGCATTTTCCTTTTACTACTAAAGAGGATCTCTTTGTAGATTACCCCTTTGGGCTTCTTTCTGAACCTTTGGAAAAGGTGGTTAGGCTTCATACTTCAAGTGGAACTACAGGTAAACCCAAGGCTCTTTTCTTTAGCAAAAGAGATGTTATGGCTCAGGCAGAGCTCATTGCTCGGTCTTTAGTAATGAGTGGAGCAACCTCTAAAGATATCCTTCAGAATTCTATGACCTATGGTCTTTTTACTGGGGCTCTGGTTATGCACTATGGAGCCGAGCTTCTTGGAATGCTTGTCATCCCTGCTGGCCCCGGAAATACAGAAAGACAAATTGAACTTATGAAAACCTTTGGAACCACCTGTATTCATATGACCCCATCCTATGCCCTCTATGTGGCGAGTGTGATTCTGGAAAAAGGGTTGAAGCCTGGAAAGGATTTAAAGCTTAAGAGGGCTTATTTAGGAGCTGAGCCGTATACTGAGGAGACAAGAAGAAAAATTGAAGAAATGTTAAAAATAGAGGTTTTTAATTGTTATGGTTTATCAGAGATGGGAGGTCCTGGAGTTGGCTTTGAATGTCCTGCTAAAAAGGGCTTACATATTTGGGAAGATGCCTTTTTAGTTGAAATCGTAAACCCAGAGAATGGTGAACCAGTAAAACCAGGAGAGATTGGAGAACTCGTACTAACAAGCCTTAACCGTGAAGCTATGCCTTTAATTAGATACAGAACAAGGGATCTAACTCATTTTATTCTTGAGCCCTGTTCCTGCGGAAGAACTCATATTCGAATTGCAAGAATTCTTGGAAGAGCAGATGATATGTTTATTGTAAGAGGTGTTAATATTTTTCCGCAACAGATTGAGGCTGTTCTTATGGGTATAAAGGGAGTGGCTCAGAATTATCAAATAATCCTTGAAGGTTATGATGAAATGGTTGTTAAGGTTGAATTTGACAGGGACTTTTTTGATGGGAGAATTGAAAGGCTTTTAAAGCTTAAGGAGGAGATCACTGAGAAACTGCGCCAGGCCATTCAGGTACGACCCAAAGTAGAGCTTGTTGAGCCTGGGACCTTGCCTGTGAGTGAAGGAAAGGCAAAAAGAGTAATTGATAAAAGAACTCTTTAAGGAGGGAGTAAAGGTGGAGGCTGTTCCAGTATTAAGTATTTTTGCAGAAAATAAACCTGGGAAACTTGAGAAAATAACAGAGGTTCTTGCCAGTGAAGGTATAAATATTCTTGGCTTTTCTATTATAAGTGTCAAAGATTTTGGAGTGATAAAATTCCTGGTAGATAAACCTGAAAGGGCCTATCAGAAATTTAAAGAAAGAGGATTTACTGTAGCGAAAGTACTCTGTCTTGGAGTAGAACTTGAGGATAGACCAGGTGGTTTATATGAGATTGTAAAATTGATTAGTTCTAAAGGAATCAATATTGAGAGTGCCTTAGTGTATGTGGCTGAAACGAGAAAAAAGGCCTATTTTGTCTTTGAAGTTGAAAATCTTGAGGAGGCTTGGCAAAAACTTAAGGATGAAAAGGTTAATTTTCTTAAGGCCTCAGATTTCATTAATGAATAACTTTAAATTTTAGGAGGTAGAGATGTTCTGGAATAAGGAGATGGAAACTCTTTCCCTTGAAAAATTAAGAGAACTTCAACTTGAGCGCTTAAAAAAGGTAGTTAAATATGCCTATGAAAGAGTCCCGTTTTATCGTAAAAAATTTGATGAGGTAGGAATAAAGCCAGAGGATATAAAGAGTCTTGAGGATATAAAATATATTCCTTTTACCAGTAAGGCTGATCTGAGAGAGGTTTATCCCTTTGGGATGTTTGCCGTACCTCTTTCAGAAATTGTGGAGATTCATTCTTCAAGCGGAACTACAGGAAAACCTGTAGTTATGGGATATACCAAAAATGATCTTGAAGTCTGGAAAGAAGTTATGGCAAGGTCTTTAACTATGATAGGGATTACAAGGGAGGATATCATTCAGATTGCCTATGGATATGGACTTTTTACAGGAGGGCTTGGCTTTCACTATGGAGCCCTAACTATAGGTGCAACCATTGTGCCAGTATCTGCAGGAAATACAAGAAGACAGATTGAGCTTATGAGAGACTTTGGAACCACCGTATTATGTTGTACTCCCTCTTATGCCCTTTATCTGGCTGAGTATGCTAAGGATGAGATGGGAATTGATCCCTCAGGTCTTAGATTAAGGATGGGAAGTTTTGGAGCTGAGATGTGGACAGAAGAGATGAGAAGGGAAATTGAAAAAAGATTTGGCATCAAGGCCTATAATGTCTATGGCTTAACAGAGATTATAGGCCCAGGAGTGGCTCACGAATGTCAAGAACAAAATGGTCTTCATATATGGGAAGATCACTTTTATCCTGAAATCATTGATCCAGAAACAGGAGAGCCTCTAACTGATGGAGAAAGGGGAGAGCTTGTTCTTACGACTTTAACTAAAGAAGGTGTGCCTATGATAAGATTTCGCACAAGGGATATAACTTCTTTACTTCCAGGTGAGTGTGCTTGTGGAAGGACAGGAAGAAGAATTGAGCGCATCCGTGGAAGAAGCGATGATATGATAAAAGTAAGAGGGGTTATGCTCTTTCCCTATCAGATTGAACAGGCCATCCTTGAAATCCAAGGGGTTGAACCTCATTATCAGATAATTCTTACAAGACCTCATCATCTCGATGAGATTGAGGTTCAAGTTGAAATGTCCAAGGAGACCTTTTCCGATGAGGTTAGAGAGATAGAAGCTCTCAGAAAAAAACTTGAAAAACGCATTGAAGAAACAGTAGGAATAAGAGTTAAAGTAACCCTTGTTGAACCTAAAACTATTCCAAGATTTGAAGGAAAGGCCAAAAGAGTGATTGATAAAAGAGAAATATAGTAGATTAAAATGTAGCAGAGAGGGGAGGGTTCTATGAAAATAAAGCAAATTTCTGTTTTTTTGGAAAATAAAAAAGGAAGGTTGTATGAGGCTTTAAAAACTTTGGCCCAAGCTGGGGTTAACATCAGGGCTTTATCCATAGCTGATACCTCAGATTTTGGAATTTTGAGGATGATTGTGAATAAACCAGAAGAGGCCAAAAAGGCTTTAGAGGAAGGTGGTTTTACCACAAAGATTACCCATGTGATTGCTGTTGGAGTTAGAGATGAGCCCGGTGGTTTAGCTGAGATTCTAAAAATCCTCTATGAGAATGATATTAATGTAGAATATGTCTATGCCTTTGTAGAAAAAAGTGGAGAAGAGGCCCTTGTAGTTTTGAGAACAAATAATCTTGAAAAGACAATTGATATCCTTCAAGCAAAAGGAGTTAAACTCTTAGATAGCAAGGCTGTAGAGAATCTTTAGGTCTTTTTAAGTTTTCCAGCGATAAGCACACAAGGTCGCTTTGAGATAACCACATGCACGCCAGGAGTTTCAAGCCCTCTTTTAAGGGCAGCGATCAATTCTTCCTGTTTCAAAGGATCAATCTCAACCACTGAGTCAGCCCCACAGGCCTTACAAATTTCAGCAAGGCTTAACTTTTTAGTTTCTTCACCCTTTGCAGTCAAGCCAAGATGAGGAGTTGGTTGATGCCCAGTCATAGCAACTACTGAATTATCAAGGATACAAATTAAGATATCCGCTTTGTTATACACAGCATCAATAAGAGCTGGAATTCCTGTATGCCAAAAAGTAGAATCTCCAATCACTGCAGCCACTCTTTTAATTCCTTGCTTAGCGATTCCTATAGCTTTACTGATACTTGCCCCCATACATAAACAAGTATCAAGGGCTGAAAGAGGAGGAAGACATCCTAAGGTATAACAACCAATATCACCAGTAACAAAAGAAGGCCCTGCAGCAAGTAGGGCCTTGTAAAATTCTCTATGAGGGCATCCGGGACAAAGAGTAGGTGGCCTTCCAGGAACATTTTCAGGGCTTACAGAGGGTAACTTTCCAAAAAGCCTAAGAAGGGGATCAGGGCCTAACTCTCCTTCAAGAGGAAGATCTCCACTTAATTTACCTTTAACCTTAGGATGAAAACATTTCACCTGTTTTTCAATTAAGGGATATCCCTCTTCAACTACAATTACCTCTTCGAGGTCTTTTACAAATTCCTTAAGAAGGCTTTCCTCCACAGGATAGGCTGTAATTTTTAAAATTGGAAGCTTTTCTCCTAGTTCAAGGGCATAGGTATAGGCAAGCCCACAGGCAATAATTCCTACTTTACCCTCACCTTCAATGATTTCGTTAAATTTATATTTTTTAATTAATTCAAGAATTTTAAATTGTTTGTTATTGAGTTCTTTGTGAAGGGGAATAACATGGCGTGGGATGGCAATAAGGTGCTGGGGATCTTTGTAAAGATTTATTTCTTTTTGGGGTTTAATTTCTTCAAGGGTTACCGGGCTAAAACAGTGAAGGAGCCTGGTTTGGGATCTTACCATCACCGGAAGGCCAAGTTCCTCAGAGATATCAAAGGCAATTTTAGTATAAATCTTGGCTGTTTCCCCATCATAGGGTTCAAGACAAGGGATTTTGGCAAAGGAAGCGTAAAAGCGAGAATCCTGCTCATTTTGGGAGGAATAAGCCCCTGGGTCATCTCCTACCGCAAGGACAAAACCCCCTCTTACCCCGAGATAAGAGGCTGTCATAAAGGGATCGGCAGCCACATTGAGCCCAACATGCTTCATGGAACAAAGCACCCTTCTTCCAGTAATACTAACTCCATAAGCAACTTCAAAAGCTACCTTTTCATTGATGGACCATTCACAGGGGATATCAGTATTTTTGGCAATATACTCAAGAATTTGTGTAGCTGGGGTTCCTGGATAAGAGGTAGCATAAGAAATGCCTGCTTCTACAGCTCCCCTTGCAATGGCATCTGTCCCAAGCATGAGAACCCTCTTCATTTGGAACCCTCCTGAAACGAGTTTTAAGGAATATACCACAGTTTTTGTAAAGATTGAAGATTAAGCTATTTAAATGCTTTAATTGGATAATGGGGCACTTTACTTTAAGGATTTAAAATAATTTTACTGCGATTTTCTCTACATAAAAATATTTGAAAAAGTGTGGTAATTTATAAGAAGGATGACTCTTAGAGCTTTTATTCTTTGTGCAGGATTTGGAACAAGGCTTAGGCCTATTACTGAGAAGATACCCAAGCCCTTAATTCCCGTTCTTGGGAAGCCCTTACTTGAGCGTATAATAAGAAGCTTATATCGAGTTGATATTAATGAGATAGGTATCAATGTTTACTACCTTAGAGAAAAGATGATTAATTTTATTAAAAATTCGCCCTTTTGTGGCAAAGTTGAAATCTTCTCTGAAAAGGAGATCCTTGGAACAGGTGGAGGGTTAAAAAATGCCGAGCCTTTTTTAAAAAACTCACCCTTTCTTGTTCACAATGGAGATATCCTTTCAGAGTTCGATCTGAGAGAGTTGATCTCTGAGCATTTTAGAAAAAGACCTCTTGCCACTTTACTTGTTTTAGAGAATCCAAAAGAAAAGAAACTCTTTCTTGATGAAGAAGGAAATCTCATTGGAGTTGAGGGCTTTTTAGAGCCTAAGAAATACTATCAAAAGGTCGCTTTTTCAGGCATTGCTCTTTATGAGCCTGAATTTTTAAATTTTCTTCAGAGGTCCTTTTCTTCGGTAGTTTCAGCATGGATTGAGGCCATAAAGGCAGGCTATACCATAAAGACTTTAAGCTTAAGAGGTTTCTGGTTTGACTGTGGCTCTCTTTATAGCTATTTTATGGCTGTAAAGACCCTTTTAAGAAACTGGGGAGAGCTGGTTTATTTTCATCCTAAGGCTAAAAGTGATAACCTTGAATTTCAGGGTTTTCTTTCTGTTGAGACAGAAACTACCTTTGAAAAGGGAAGTTTTTTAAGAGATGTAATAGTGATAGCGGAAAAGAGAAGAGTTTCAGGAAAATTTGAAGGAGGCCTTCTTTTTGAAGAAATCTTCATTCCACTTAAGGAAAATAAAGAGCCCTTTGAAGAAATTGGCTTTGGAGGCTCTGAAAGAAAATTTTTTAGGCTTTTTAATGGAAATGTTCTTATGAAGGATGAAAAGTCGGCCGAGGATTTTGAAAGAACCTATCAATATGGTCTTCTTTTAAGAGAAAAGGGAATAAAAATTCCCGAAATTAGAGGGGCTGATTTTCAGAGAGGAGAGATTTTTTTTGAGGACTTGGGCGATATTTCTCTTTATATCTGGCTTAAAGGGAAAAGGGATAAAACAAAAATTTTAGGGGTATATAAAAAAGTTATAGAGGAAGTAATAAAACTTCATACCCTTAAGATAGAAGAGCCAAAGCTTTTTAGGGTCTTTGATTTTGAGCATTTTCGCTGGGAAACAAGGTATTTTCAGGAGAAATTTTTAGAGTTTCTCTGTGGAATTAAAGCCTCAAAAGAGCTTGAAGAGGAGTTTGACAGCCTTGCCAAGATCTGTGACTCCTTTCCCAAAAATCTCATTCATAGGGATCTTCAGTCACAAAACATTATGATAAAGGGAGATGTCCCTTATCTGATTGACTATCAGGGGGCAAGAATTGGACCTCCTGGATATGACATCGCCTCTCTTCTTTGGGATCCCTATTATAGGTTTGGAGAAGAGGAAAGAGAGGAATTGCTTAAGTTTTATATAGAAAAAAGAATGGGAATTGATCGAACCTTTGATAAGGATATTTTTCTTGAAAGCTTGAGATTCTTAAGAATCCAGAGGCACCTTCAAGCCTTAGCTGCCTATGTGAATCTCTCTTTTTTTAAAGGTAAGAGTTTTTTTCTTAAGTTTATTCCTCAAGCTCTATCTTACCTTGAAGAGGAGGTTTTAGAAAAGGATTGGCCGGTTTTAAAAAGAATCCTGCTTGAGGCTATAGATATTCTTAAAAAAAAGGGCTTTTATGCAGAAATGGAAAAATTTTCGTAAAGAAAAGGATCTTAGACTTTTTGTTAAGAGGTTTCTTAAGGAAAAGCTTAAGGGACTTCCTGAGGGGGTAAAGATTGAAATTGAGGTTTCCTCTCTAAATCCTCCCTCGGTGAACTTATATTTTCCTTTTTATTCCGAGGGAAATCTTCTTAGGGCCTTTGAAGTTGATTTTTTATTAGGTGAGTTATATAATTTAGGGATAAATTGTAATCTTTATTATCTTGATGATTTAGGGGAAAGAGAATAAGTGAGTCTTTTAGTTCTTATTCCAAGTGAGCTTGAGGCCAAATTTTTAAAGGATCTTCCTCTTGATCTTCATATTATTGGGATAGGTCCAGTGGATGCTGCCTTATCGGCTTATGAGATTTTTTTAAAAAAGAAGCCTAGTCTTGCCTTTCTTACTGGATTTGCAGGAGCTTATCCCAAGAGTGATCTTAAAATAGGGGATGTGGTGGTAGGAACCTGTGAGAGGTTTGTTGATTTTGGAAGAAAATATGCCACTCATTTTACTCCACTTCCAGAAGGAATTCCTGCCTGGGATTATTGTCCTTTAGCCCATGTCTTTACAGAAAAACTTATTTACCTTCTTGAAATCAATGGGTTTAATCCTCAAGGAGGTCCTTTGGCCACAGTCTGCGCAGCAACTTATGATTCTAAAAGGGCCGAGTTTATAGAGGAGAAATTTCAAGTCATTGCTGAGAATATGGAGGGTTTTGGAGTAGGAAGAGCTGCAAGAAGGGCAAAAGTTTTCTTGCTTGAAGTAAGGATTATAAGTAATCTCCTTTCTCAACCCGAAAAGGCTTGGGATCTTGAAAATGCAGGAAAGAGGCTTCGTGAGGTCTGGGAATGTCTTTTGAGAGACTGGAAATAGCAGCCTCTCCCTGCCCAAATGATGTGTTCATTCTATCTGGTTTAATTGAAAAAAAAGTGAAACTTCCCTTCGAAATCACTTTTAAACTGACTGATATTGAAACCCTAAATACCCTTGCTCTAAAAAGGGAATATCCCATTATCAAAGCCTCCTTTGCTATCTATCCCTTAATTTGTGAAGATTATGAGATTCTTTCTTGTGGGAGTGCTCTTGGCTTTGGAGTTGGGCCTATTCTTATTTCCAGGGAGGATTTTAACCTAAAAGAGGATGAGGATTTCACAGGAAAAAGAGTAGCCCTTCCTGGGAAGTACACCACAGCTAATTTTCTCTATGATCTCTTTTTTAACGGAAAGGGTGAAAAGGTCTTTCTTTTTTATCACCAAATAATACCAGCCCTCTTAGAAAAAAGGGTTGATTTGGGAGTTTTAATTCATGAGGGAAGATTTGTTTATAAAAAATATGGTTTTAAACTTATTTCTGATCTTGGAGAGCTTTGGGAAAAGAAAACAGGAGCTCCCCTCCCTTTGGGAGGTTTTTTTATAAAGAGAGAGCTTCCTAAGGAAATAAAAAAGGAGGTACTTCAAGCCTTAAGAAAAAGCCTTGAGTATGCCTGGAAGCATAAAGAAGAGATATATCCCCTCCTTAAAAAATATTCTCAGGAACTTGATAGGGAAGTAATCTTTAGGCATATAGAAACCTATGTAAATAAATTTACCTTTCGTCTAGAAGATGAGGCTCTATCTTCCCTTCAAATATTTATGCATCTTCTTGGTTTAAAAGAAGATATTCAAAAATACCTTTGGGATATATAGTAGATGGAATTTTTAAAATTTTTTTGGCAGATTGGCTGGGTTGGGAGGGGAGTTCTTTTCTTTTTATTACTGATGAGTTTTACTTCCTGGTATTATATTTTTTATAATTTTTTTTATTTTAGGAGATTTAAGGATCTACTTGAAAGGTGGAGATTAAAACTGGAGAATCAGAGGGATATCTCAGGAATTATCAGGGAAGTGAAGAACTCAGGAGACGATCTTTCGAAGAGTTTGAAAAGATTTGTGATGAGATTTGCCGAAATTTATGATTATTACTTTGGTAAGAAAGAAAAGAATGAGGTTCAAAGGGATGAATTGCAGGAACTTGCCGAAAAAGATCTTGAAGAATATGTTAAGATTGAGCAGGAAAGGGGGCTTTTTGAGCTGGGAAAGGGTTTAGGCTTTCTTGCAACTACAGCAAGCACAGCTCCTTTTATAGGTCTTTTTGGAACAGTTTGGGGAATAATGAGTGCCTTTCATGAAATAGGACTTAAAGGAAGCGCTTCTCTAGCTACTGTGGCTCCAGGTATTGCAGAGGCTCTAATTAATACCGCTCTGGGCTTAATTGTGGCTATACCTGCAAGCCTTGCTTATAATTACTTTTTATTAAAAAAAGAGAGCCTTGCTAAGGAGATGGAATTGCTTTATAGAAGTTTTTTTATCCTTGGGAGGAGAGAATTCTTTAAATTTTGAAAAATTCAACTTTTTGGAGAGTTAGAATTTAGAGAGAAGAAAGAATTGTCCTGCTTAGCAGGAGAATAAAATGGAACTTGAAAGCTGCAAAGACTTGCCAAAAACTTTAAAGTGTAGTAAAGTTTTAAAAATAAATATAATTTGAGGAGGGGAGTTATGGGAGCCTGCAAAGTTACGGATCAAGATTTTGAGAAGGAGGTTTTACAGTCTCCTATTCCGGTGCTTGTAGATTTTTGGGCAGCTTGGTGTGGCCCTTGTAGAGCCATCGCTCCTGTGATTGATGAGCTCGCAGAGGAATATGCTGGTAGAGTAAAGGTTTGTAAATTAAATGTAGATGAAAATCCTCTTACTCCGGGCAAATATGGAATTCGAGCCATTCCTACCCTTATTATCTTCAAAAATGGCCAGCCTGTAGAAACAATAGTTGGAGCAGTTTCTAAGGCAACTCTTGTTAATGCTTTAAACAAAGTATTGGGATAATTAGCCCTTGAGTGAGGAACTCTTTGATCTAATAATTGTGGGAGCTGGACCTGCCGGACTTACGGCCTGTCTATATGCTTCAAGATCTCTTCTTAAGACTTTACTTCTTGAAAAAGGCCCAATTGGTGGCCAAGATCTAATTGAAAATTACCCAGGGTTTCCCGGGGGAATTTCTGGATATGAACTGATAGAGAGAATTCAAAAGCAACTTGAGGACTACGAGTATCAATTTCTGCAAGAAGAGGTTATTGATCTTCAAGAAGTGGAAGAAGTAAAAGAAGTGCATCTTTCAAGTGGTAAGGTTTTGAAAGCTAAGGCAGTTATTCTTGCTTTAGGAGCCAAGCTAAGAAAACTTGGGGTTCCGGGAGAAAGAGAATTTACAGGAAGGGGAGTTTCCTATTGTGCTATTTGTGATGGTCCCTTTTTTAAAGGGGAAGAAGTCGCAGTTATTGGAGGGGGAAATACTGCTCTTCAAGAGGCTATTTATCTAACTAAATATGTGAAAAAAGTTTATCTTATCCATCGTAGAGAAACCTTTAGGGCAACTTCTATTCTTCAGGAAAGGGTAAAGAAAAACCCTCAAATTGAAATTATTGTTCCTTCAGTGATTGAAGAAATCAAGGGAAGCGATAAGGTGGAAAAAATAGTTTATCGTAATTTAAAAAGTAATGAAAAGAGAGAGCTTGAAGTAGCAGGTGTATTTATCTTTATTGGTCATGAGCCAGAGACAGGTTGGCTTAAAGGAAAGCTTGAAATGGATGAGAGTGGATTTATCATAGTAGATAGAGAGATGAGGACCTCACGGCCAGGTATTTTTGCCTGTGGAGATTGTGTTAGTAAAAAATTCCGTCAGATTATTAATGCCTGTGGGGAAGGAGCTGTAGCTGCCCTAAATGCAGAAGAGTATATTAAAAACCTTGAAAAATGAAAACTTTTAAGTTTTTGTTTTTTATTTCTTTTTTTTCCTTAATTTTCTCTGGGTGTAGCCAAATTCCCAAAGAGCTAAAATTCTGGAGGCCAAGTGAGATAAAAGTTCAAAAAGAATCCCCTCTTTATGATCTAATACAAAGAGCAGAACGAAGTTTTCAAAGGGGCCAGTATGATCTTGCCTATCAGTATTATGAAGAAATAAAAAACAAGTATCCTGGGACACCAGAGGCTATTCTTGCTGAACTTCGTCTTGCGGATACTAAGTTTTGGGAAGGGTCTTATTTAGAGGCTATAGCCCTCTATGAGGAATTTGAAAAGTTTTATCCCAACAACGAGGCTATACCCTATGTGATTTTTCAAATAGGCACTTGCTATTATAAGCTTCGTCAGAGCATTGATAGAGATCCTACTTATGCTAGAAAGGCTATTGAGGCCTATCAAAGGCTACTTCAGACCTTTCCAGAAAATCCCTATTCCTTTGAGGCCAAAAAGAGAGTGGCTGAGCTTAGAGAACTTCTTGCCCAGCACGAGCTGTATGTAGCAAGATTTTACGAAAGAATTAAATATTATAGAGGAGCTTATAAGAGGCTTCTTTACCTTATGGAAACCTATCCAGATACCTATGCCGCAAAATATGCAGCAGGTCTCCTTGACAAATATTACAGACTGGCACTAAAGGAGACAGAAGAACTCAATCGGGGCGTAAAAAAGGATTTCTTTGGAAGTCCTGTTCCTTAAGACTCACCCTCGGAAAAGGGAAAGTCAATTACCCTTTCTTGGTTTGAGGCTTCTATAAAACTTGGGGTTTCTACAAAGTCTTCAATTGTCAAAAAAGGTGCTTCAGCAGAAGGTGGAAAAACTCCTAATTTTTCAATTTCAGATCCCATATCAGCCCCGCATCGCGGACAGGTCTTTAACTCTTCAGAAAAGAAGTAATTACATTTAGGACATCTCATTTATGGCCTCCTTGGTTTCTTCGGCTCTTCCACAGCATTTTTTATACTTTTTTCCTGAACCACAAGGACAAGGATCATTTCTTCCAATCTTTACAGTTCTTACAGGTTCTTTAGTAGGCTCCTCCTTATCTGCAAAGGGATCCTCTCTCTTAAACTCAAGACTTTTCTCATCAATTTCACCTTCTTCAAGGATCATTTCCTGAAAGCGTTCTGCCTCCTCTCTTAGCTCAACTCTATAGAGATAAGTAAGGGTAGTTTCGCGAATCTTATTCACAAGTTCCACAAAAAGATGAAAGGCCTCTTTCTTATATTCCTGAAGGGGATTCTTTTGTCCATAACCTCTCAACCCTACGCTTTCCTTTAAGTGATCAAGCATAAGAAGATGTTCTTTCCAATGACTATCAATGGTAGTTAATAGGAAGTATTTTTCGAGATTTCTCATTAGATCTGGCCCAATGGTTTTTTCTTTCTTTTCATAAGCTGACAAAGCTTGCTCCTTTAAGGAGGATATCAAAGTAGTTTTATTTGAGAGAGCCCCTTCTAAAATTTTGGGCTCAAAATTAAAGATTTCTTTGAATCTGTTTTTTAAAAGCTTAAGAGATTCCTCATCAAAGTTTTTTTCTTCGGGAAGAAGGGTATTGACCAAGTTTTCACAGGTTTCTTCAATCATAGAAATTATCCAGTCTCTAATAGATTCACTTTTTAGGATCTCCTTTCTCTGAGAATAGATAGTCTCTCTTTGTTTGTTCATTACATCGTCATATTCAAGAAGGTGCTTTCTAATCTCAAAGTGATAGGCTTCAACCTTTTTCTGAGCTTGTTCAATAGCCTTGGTGAGCCAGGGATGTTCAAGAGGTTCTCCCTCGGGAAGACCAAGTTTTTCCATAAGGCTTTTCAATTTATCTGAGCCAAAGAGTCTTAATAAATCGTCTTCTAAGGATAGGAAAAATCGGCTTGCTCCAGGATCTCCTTGTCTTCCAGCTCTACCTCTTAGCTGATTATCGATGCGTCTTGATTCGTGTCTCTCTGTACCAATAATGTAAAGTCCTTCAAGGGCTTTAACTCTTTGAGCATCCTCCTGGCATTCAAGATATTTTTCATATAGTACTTTGGCCCAGTAGTCTTTATATTTTTCTGTGGGATTAAGTCCCTGTCTTGCCATAGCAAGGACTTCGTTCCATGCCCTTTCCGGGATCTCTGAAAGATCATACCCCTCTGCTTCTAGCTGAGCCTTAGCAAGTCCCTCTGGATTTCCTCCCAAAAGAATATCAACACCCCTTCCAGCCATGTTGGTGGCAATAGTTACTGCATAAGACCTTCCAGCCTGGGCAATAATCTGGGCCTCTTTCTCGTGATGCTTAGCATTCAAAACCTGATGGGGAATCTTTTTCTTTTTAAGCATTTTTGAGAGGAGCTCGCTTTTTTCAATAGAAATAGTTCCCACAAGAACAGGCCTTCCCTTTTTATAGTTTTCCTCAATTTCTTCCACTACTTTTTCAAGTTTTTCTTTGTAAGTGCGGAAAACAAGATCTGGATAATCAATTCTTATCATCGGTTTGTGGGTAGGGATAACTACTACATCAAGATTATAAATTTCCTTAAATTCTGCAGCCTCTGTTTCGGCAGTGCCTGTCATCCCCGCAAGTTTTTCATACATTCTAAAATAATTTTGGATGGTTATCATAGCCAAAGTTTGGTTTTCTGCTTCAATGGGAACTCTTTCTTTAGCTTCTATGGCTTGATGAAGACCATCACTCCAGCGCCTTCCAGGCATAAGCCTTCCAGTAAATTCATCTACAATAATTACCTTTCCATCTTTAACTACATAATCCACATCTCTTTTAAAAAGATGATGAGCCCTTAAAGCTTGGTGAATATGATGAATTAACCTCACATATCTTGGATTGTAAAGATTTTTAATGCCAAGCAGTCTCTCGCACTCAGCAATTCCCTCTTCAGTAAGATGAGCTGTTTTTGATTTTTCATCTACAGTAAAGTGAAGGTCCTTTTTAAGTTTTCTTACGATTTCATCGATATAATAATAAAGATCAGTAGATTCCTCAGAGGGTCCAGAGATAATTAGAGGAGTTCTTGCTTCATCAATAAGGATGGAGTCAACCTCATCAATGATAGCATAATAGTGATCCCTTTGAACCATATCTTCAAGGGAATATTTCATATTGTCTCTTAGATAGTCAAAGCCAAATTCTGAATTGGTTCCGTAGGTAATGTCTGCCTGATAAGCCTTCTTTCTCTCTGTATCATCCATTCCTGAGACGATATACCCCACAGTAAGACCAAGAAATCTGTAAACAGGCCCCATCCACTCAGCATCTCTCTTGGCAAGATAGTCATTTACTGTTACGATATGAACTCCCCTTCCTGTTAAGGCATTTAGATAGGCTGGAAGAGTTGCCACTAGGGTTTTACCTTCTCCTGTCTTCATTTCAGCAATCTTTCCCTGATGAAGCACAATGCCACCCATTAACTGAACATCAAAATGCCTCAAGCCAAGAACTCTTCTTGCTGCCTCTCTTACCACTGCAAAGGCCTCAGGAAGAAGTTTATCCAAGGATTCTCCCTGGGAAATCCTCTCTTTAAATTCAACAGTTTTCCTTGCTAATTCATTATCCGAAAGCCTTTGCACACTTGGCTCAAGTTCATTAATTCTTTGGACAATAGGTTTTAATTTCTTGAGTTCTCTCTCATTTTTCGTTCCAATAATTTTGGTAATAAGCTGGGTAATCATAAAACTTTTTCACCTCTTTTGTTTAAAATTTTTAATTCCTTTTAATTCACATAAAAATTTAATCCCTTTTAGAGGTAATACAAGTTATTTAGAATTGTCCTTTGAAAATCTGGAAAAATTCTTAAAGCCTTTATAAAAAAAGGAAAATTAGGTTTGGGTGAAAGAAATTTTCTTTCTTTTTGCGAGAGAAAATCTCTCTTCTTCACTGAAGATACACCCGCAGTATTTCTGGCGATAAATTCCAAGTTCCATAGCCTTTTGTTTTCCCTCTTTATAACCTTCGCGGAAGTCTCGATAATAGAAAGGCACCTTATAGCGATAGGAAAGCTCTTCTCCAATTTCCTTAATAAGCTCGTGTAACTGAAAGGGGCTATAAAGGAGGGTTGTGCTAAAGGCTTCAGCCTTAAGTTTTTCCGCAAGTTCTGCAGTCTTTTTAAGTCTAAGGTAATAACAGCGTTCGCATCTCTTGGGGCGTTCCCACTGAAAGGAAACTTCCTCCAAGAAAAACCTTAATCCATAAGTCTCATCCCATAGGATTTCAAGGGATTCAATTTTTTCAACTTCCTTTAAAGCCTCTAACCTTAATTTAAACTCCTGATAAGGATGAATATTGGGATTATAAAAAAAGCCCTTTACGCTTATCTTTTCTTCTTTAAAAACTTTTAGAGGATAGAGACTACAGGGTCCACAACAGATATGCAAGAGAATAAAATTTTTCATTTCTTAAGTTTTAGGATTTCTTAAGTTTTAGACCTATTTCAGCCAATCTTTTTCCAAAGGACCTAAGGATAGCCTTTTCGTCTTCATCGAGCTCTCTTAAATTGTCAGGCCCAGCTATATGCCCTGGGCCATAAGGAGAGCCACCACCCTTGGTAGTAAAAAGATTTTTCACTGAATAGGGAACTCCTACAAAGATCATTCCTAGATGTAAGAGGACTGGAAGCAAGGAAAAAATGGTCATTTCCTGCCCACCGTGCAGAGTCGAGGTTGAAACAAAAATTCCAGCAGGCTTTCCTTCAAGGGCTCCCTCTTGCCAAAGAGGAGAAAGCCTATCTATTTGATTCTTTAATTGGGCTGAGACTACCCCAAAACGGGTTGGTGTTCCAAAGGCTATAGCTCCAGCCTCACGAAAATCATCAAGGGTAACTAAAGGTACCCCTTTTTGCAAATCCCTTCCCCTTTTCATATCCTCTCGAGAATTAATTATTTTTTCAGGAATAAGCTCGGGAACGGTGCGTATAATTGGCTCTGCCCCATCCACCTTTTTTACCCCCTCGGCTATCTCAAGAGCCATTTTATAAGTATTTCCATAGGTACTGTAATATACTATAAGGACTTTCATCGGCTCCTCCAACTTTTTCTCGTCACCTCTTTCTAAGCAGGCTATGTTTAGTTTTTATAAAACCTTTTTATTGTATCTACTAATGATCTCTTCATCAAGTATCCATAATGGATCCCAAA
>PNIE01000102.1 GCA_002877875.1 Caldimicrobium thiodismutans | reverse complement strand
GAACAGGGTCGCCAAAACCATGTAACATAAAGGCTACTTCAGGATGAACATAAGGCGATATCCTTACTCTTATTTTTTCTGAGACTCCATTGGAGGATATCTCCACAAGATAACCCTCTTTTATGCCAAATTTTTTAGCGGTCTCGGGGTGAATATAAAGGTGATTCTCCGGTAAAAGTTCATTTAGGTAAGGGTTATTACTGGTAGTTCTTCCTTGAGTGTGAAGAGCATTTTTTCCAGCAATAAGTCTAAGAGTTCCTTCTGGTGGGGACAGAGGTCTTTCATAAGGAGCAAGAGAAGAAATACCGGCCTTTTCCAAAAACTCTGAATAAGCTTCAATTTTTCCTGAAGGTGTATTAAACTTGAGATTATTTCTATCATACCAGATAGGATCTTTCGTAAGGTCAATAACTCCTTTTTTATTAAAATCCTCAAAAGTAAAACCCGTTCCTTCAAGTTGCCAGTTAACCATTTCAATTTCGTCCCTCCAGGGGAAAAACTCTCCCTTTCCTAACCTTTCTGCCAAAGCCTTAAAGATCTGGAAACGACTTTTAGCATCAAATCTTGGCTCAATGACTTTCTGTCTTAAAGCAAGTTGGGGTTTTAACCCCTTTCTTACAATCACATTGTCCGTTCTCTCAAGATAGGTAGCCTCAGGTAAGATGACATCGGCATACCAAGCAGTCCAGCTCCAATTTACATCGATAGCAACTACCAAATCAAGTTTATCGAAAGCTTTAATCCACACTTCTGGATCAGGTATAGAAGCCAGGGGATCATGCCTCATGGCAATGTAGGCCTTCACTGGATAGGGATCTTTTTTTTCTATTACTTCAGGCAAGACTTGAAGCATACCCCATTGACCTTTTATCCATGGATATTTAGTCCCTGCTCCATCACAGCGTTCTTCTGTAACTTTGGGGGCAAGAGCTGTAGGTTGTTTAATCTTAACTCCTGCATCTCCTGCGCCTTTTGCAATAAAAATACCTCCCTTAGCCTCATAATTTCCCATTAAAGCATTAAGAATATATATAGCCCTTCTTAAATAAAAATCTTGAGAATACCACGCAGTCATCCATCCAGGATGAAAGATTACAGAGGGTTTAGCTTCAGCTGCTTCATAGGCTATTTTTCTTATCTCTTCTGCGGGAATCCCTGTTTCTTTCTCAGCCCATTCGGGAGTGTAGGGCTGAATAAAACTTCTTAAATAATCCATTCCGATTAAATACTTATTTACAAAATCTGCATCATAAAGATGTTGGCTTATAATTACATTAATTAAAGCTAAGGCCAAAGCATAATCTGTTCCAGGATTAATGATAAAAAACTTATAAGCCTTAGAAGCGGTATAGGTCCAGCGCACATCAATATAAACCATCTTTCCACCAGAATTAATCATCTCAATCACATTTCTGGCCTCTCCAGTTACTAAACTCTCAAGGAGATTTCTTCCAAATAGTACTAAATATTTACAGTTTCTATAATCATAACCTACTGCATTTCTGGCAAGCCCCGCAATACTCATATGAGCATTATGCACCGAATTAGAACAGGTAGGATTGTGAGTAAAATAATTGGGCGAACCTATAGCTCTTAAGAAGAGTTTATGAAGTTCTGTATGGGGACCTCCTCTATCACTCAAAGCAATAGCTTTACCCCCATAATTTTGGATAATATTTTTAAGTTTATCTGCTATAAAATCCAAAGCCTCATCCCAAGAAACCCTTCTCCATTTACCTGATCCTCTTTCACCATCTCTTATCATAGGATACTGGGGTCTTTCATTGTCATACTCAAAGGCAACTCCTGCTGCACCTCTTGGACACAAACTCTTTGCCCCAAAGACATGTGGATTACCCCAGATGTGCTTGATAACACCTCCTTCTACCTCAACCATAATGGGACATCTACCTGTACACATACAACAAAGACTATAAACCACCCTTTTATCTTCCATAGGAGCCTCCCCTCTCATTTTCTTTTTTCTGATTTACAAAAAAAATGCCATTCCTCGAAAAACCCCTTCTTTATTTTCGCGATTCTCTATTTCCTTTAGAAAAGCCTTCTTCAATAAAGTTTAAAAAAGATTTCTTAAGCAAAGAATTCAATTGTCCCAAAAGGAACAGTTGCTTGTCCAAAATGGAACAATTGGGTCTCCTTTTAGAGGACTATAGATGATACAAAACTTCTCCACCTTTCTAGGCATAAAATTTGAAGATTCTAAAATTAGAAAAAACACACTGCAAAGGAGGTGGCATAATGATCAGTAAGATGTGGAAGTGGTTTTTTTGGGTAGTTTTACCTCTTTTTTTAGTTATAGGGGCTTACTCCTGGGTTTTTACCCAGGAGGCTAAAAAAGAGGCTTCTCAAGGAGCGCCTAAGTCACCAGAGGCTACTGTAGTTAAACCCAGTGTTAGTGAAGGATCAGAAGCTACAAAAGTTGAGCTTAAATTAGATAAAGAAGTTTATAAAGGTGGAGAAACTATTAAAATCTCTGGCAAAGTTCCCACGGGTATGAAAGTAAATTTTATCGAAATCACTTCTGTTGATTCAAAAGTTCAGGTTTCTCGTCTCGATAGAAAGGATTTCAAATTTTATCTTTCAAAGGAAATTCCCGCCTTTTATCACATTGTTATTAACGAAGACTATGTAGCTAAGATAGACAAAAACGGAACTATAGAAGAAAAGCCTGTAAAAGAGGTCTATAACAAATGGAAAGCCAATAAGAAGTGGAAGATAGGGGAATTTATGAAAGAAACTAATGCTGATGTAGCCTTTATTACACCTCCTAAACTAATTTCCGAAATAAAAGTTTGGAAAACTTCTATTTCCAAAGCTATTATTGGCTCAAGAGGAGAACCTTTACCATCTCTTACGGATAAAAAGGAAATAAAAAAGGAAGCAGCCCGGTTGATACAGACAAGAATGAAAGATTTACCTAAAATATTTAGCTTAGGTAAGATTAAAACCAATGAAGACGGAACCTTTGAATACTCTTTTAAATTACCTGATAATGCTCCTCCTCGTAGTTATACGGTGATAGCTGTAGTTAATAAGGAGGTTAAAAGCGAGCCTATCAAATTAACAGTAGACGTCAGCTTCCCCAAGATTTACTTTCCTGTAGCAGGAACTTCAACTAACTTTCTTGGGCCTCTTATTTTATCCTTAGCTATTTGTACTTTTGGAGTATTAATGGGAGCTGGGGGTGGTTTTATTCTCAATCCTTTATTAATTATGATTTATCATCTTCCCCATGGTGTGGTAGCTGGCTCTGTTATGCCTACAGTACTCTTTAGTCAAGCAACTGGAATTTATAATTACTCAAAGATCGGATTTATCAACTGGAAACTTGGTATAACTATTGGTATCTTTATGGCTTTAGGTGGATTTTTTGGTCCACTTTTAAACCAATTCGTTACTCTTGATGAATATAAATTTGTCTTTGGTATTGTACTTTTGGGTTTAGCTGCTCTTATGTTCTGGCAAACGACACCTGGCTATATAGAAAAATCTAAAAAAGAGAAGGCTATTCTTGAGGAATTTAAGAAAAGAGCTGCTGCAGCTAAAAAAGCCAAAGAAGAACAAAAATCTTAAAATGGGAGGTGTAGGCTATGAAAATGAAATTTGAATTTTGGGGTGAAACCTTTGAAGCAAATATGATTATTGGAGCTTTAGGTGGTTTTATTATTGCTGTAGCCTCAAGTTTAGGTGGCTTTGGAGGAGGGCCCTTTGTAGTCCCTCTAATGACAGTTATCATGGGTTTACCTATTTATGTAGTAGTAGGAAGTTCTCTCCTTGCCATTTTCTTCAATACCCTTATGGCCTCATCAAGATATTATTTCTTTGGACAGACAGATGTTTTGCTTTTT
Source organism: Caldimicrobium thiodismutans (assembly GCA_002877875.1). Classification (GTDB taxonomy): domain Bacteria; phylum Desulfobacterota; class Thermodesulfobacteria; order Thermodesulfobacteriales; family Thermodesulfobacteriaceae; genus Caldimicrobium; species Caldimicrobium thiodismutans_A. The sequence continues at coordinate 16,167 of PNIE01000102.1, read as the reverse complement.
ATTATCATGGCTATTGGGGCTGTGGCTGCGGGCTTCATTGGTCCAAGAATTGCAAAAAGATTAAGCCCTATTTGGGTGAAAAGAATAGCTGCTATTGGTTGTACCTATTTGGCTTTAAAACTCCTTAATGTGCCCTTTATCCCCTAAATCCCATAATCCCATCCCCTCCTCCCCCTCCCTACAGTAACTCCCCTCCTCGACCCCCCCCCCCCCCCGGGGGGGGGGTTTTTTTAATTTTAAATGGTTAATTTCAAACTTGAAAATCCTCTAAAAATCTTTAAACTCTCCTCAGAATGAAAAACAAAAAAATTCTTATCGTAGGGTTGGGAAATATTCTCTTAAGTGATGAAGGGCTTGGTGTTAAGGTAATAAAAGAGCTTGAGGAGGAAATAGTCTTTCCCAAAGAAGTAGAGATTCTTGATGGTGGAACTGGTGCCTTTTTTCTCATCCCTCATTTTGAAAAAGCAGACTTTCTCATCATTGTTGATGCCATTAAAATAGGAGAAAAACCTGGTTCAGTAATCATAGAATCTTTAGAAAATTTATCTAAGGCCACCCTTGAAAAGATTTCTCTTCATGAGATCGGACTCACCGATCTTCTTAAAATCCTTGAACTTAAAGGTAAAACCTTTGAAAAAATTATTATTGCTGGGATTGAACCTAAAACTTTTGCAGTGGGAACTGAACTATCCGAAGAGGTCAAAAAAAACTTTCCCCTTCTAAAGGAAAAAATTTTAGAAATTTTAAGGGAGTGGGGGGTCAAAATTTAGTTTTAAAACTCCGTAAAAGGCCTGACCAAGAGAAATTCCACCATCATTAGGTGGAAAGAGCTCGTTTCTTAAGGTCTCAAAGCCTTCCTCTTTAAGAAGCCTTAAAGTTTCAAGCATTAAAGGACCATTCATAAAGACCCCTCCTGAAAGAACAACCTTCCTTACTCCTGAAAGTTTGGCTATCTCTAAGATAATTCTTGCAAGGCCATTAATGAATTTAGTGGCACAGGCTGAAGGATTTGAGAAATCTCTCAGGACCTCTCTTATTACCTCCTCCCAATCAATATAAAAACCCTCTTTTATAGAAAAAGGATAGGCCTCTTTAAAATTTGGTTGATAAAGCTTTTCAAGCCTCATAGGAGCTTCTCCACTATAGGTATTATAATAACATATACCCAATAATGCAGAAAAACCATCAAAGAGCCTTCCTATTGAGGTTGTGCTGGGTGAATTTATCTTCCTTTTCCATGCCTGGTAAAACATTAAAACCTCACTTTCTCTTAAAGTTTTCAAAAAAGGAAGATCTAAAGACAAGGCCTCTTCTCCAAAGATCTCAAAGAGAAGAGAAAGGGCAATTCTTCTTGTATCTTTCAGAGCTTTTTCTCCTCCTATTAAAGAAAAGGGTCTTAAAGTGAAGATTCTTTCAAAGTGTAAGCCTCTTATTAAGAAAAATTCACCTCCCCAAATAGTTTTATCTAAGCCGTAGCCAGTTCCGTCCCAAGAGACGCCTAAAACTTCTTCCTCTGGTATTTCACCCTTTTCAGCCAAAACTGAATAGATATGAGCTAAATGATGCTGTAGTTGTATCAAGGGGATCCCTTCTTTTTGGGAAAATTCTAGAGCCCACCTTGTGGTCTCATATCTCGGATGAAGATCTGAAACTATGATCTCTGGCCAAATCCCATAAAGCTTTAAAAAATCATAGACACATCTCTCAAAATGGGAAAGACTTATTACATCCTCAATATCCCCAAGATGATGACTAGAGATAATCTTATTTTTAAAGGCCAAAGAAAAAGTACTTCTTTCTTGAGCGCCCACTGCAAGAATAACCTTTTTGGTGCTCAATTTGAGAAAGATAGGAAGGGGGGTATAACCTCTAGCTCTTCTTATAAAGATATAGAAAGTCCCTGATCTTTTTATAACTGAATCATCAAGACCTCTTTTTATGGGGCGATTATGTAGTAAAAGATAATCAGCAATTTGAGAAAGCCTAGATAAGGCTTCTTCATTCTCAAAGACAATGGGTTCGTCAGAGAAATTACCTGAAGTTACTATTAAGGGGAAAGGAAGGTCCCTCAATAGCAAATGATGAAGAGGCGTATAAGGTAGGAAAACTCCTAAAGTATTTAGCCCCTCATTTAAATTAGCTGGAAGAAGCCCCTTGTCAGGAAGAAGAAGTATAGGAGCTTGAGGGGAGAGTAGAAGCCTTTTATCCTCATCCGTTAATTCTACATAGTTTTCAAGTTGAGTTATATCTCGAAACATTACTGCAAAGGGCTTTTTACTTCTTCTTTTTCGAGATCTTAAAATCTCTATGACTTGAGGATCATCAGCCCTGGCCACAAGATGAAAACCTGTAAGCCCCTTAACTGCAAGAATTTTCCCCTCTTTGAGATATTTTTGAGAAAGCTCTAAAGCCTTCTCCGAGGAGGCTAACTTCGCCCCTTCTCCACTGTATAACTCAAGATAAGGACCACATACAGGGCAGGCAATAGGTTCTGCATGAAATCGTCTATTCAAAGGATTTTCATATTCCTCTTTACAAGAAGGACAGAGTGGAAAAAACTTCATAGTAGTATTCTCCCTTTCATAGGGAATTTTTTCGAGGATACTAAATCTTGGCCCGCAATTTACGCAAGTGATGAAAGGATATCTATAACGCCTGTCTTCCCTCTGAAAAAGTTCTAAGAGACAGTCCTTACAGATTCCTAAATCAGGAAGGATATCAAGTTCTATCTTGCCTTTTTCCTCGGACTTAAGAATTTTAAAATCCTCTAATCCTTCATATGGCACTTCTTGGATTTCTAAATGATAAATTTGGGAAAGGGGTGGGGCCTCCTTTTTGAGTTTCTCAAGAAAGAATAGAAGATTTTCCTCTGTACCCTCAAGATAAATTTTTACTCCCTCTGAAGAATTAAAAACCCAACCTGTTAAGGATAAAGTCTCAGCTAAACGATAGACAAAGGGTCTAAATCCTACTCCCTGAACAACGCCAACAACCTTAATTTGGAGAGCCTTCTTCATCCTCTATTTCAAGAGTTCTTAAAATGAAATCGAAACCACCTATAATCTTAGTATCAAAGGAGCCACAGAAAGGGCAAGAGGCACTTTGTATGGTGGGTTCTCCTATCTTTCCACATTGAAAACATTGCACCCTTAGAGGTTCCCTTTCGAAGATAATTTCAGCCTCTTCAAGAAGAGTTCCTACTTTAAAATTCCTTATGACCTCATCCAGATATTCAAGATCAACCCCTGAGTATATCCCTATAGAAAGGATTACTTTGGAAATCTTAGGTTTTTCATAGGGTTTTAAGTATTCTTCAATCGTCTTTAAAAGACTTAAAAAGAGTGAATATTCATGCATCAGCAAATACGAGGCAAAAATTCACCATCCATAAGTTCAAGAATTCTCCTTGTTCCATAAGGAGTCTCAAGAAACACTCTTGGGTTGTCGCTTCTTTTAAGAACCTTCCCAATAATTTTAGCTTCCCTCCCAAGAGGATGATCCCTTAAGATCCTAAGAACTTTTTCTGCTTCACTTTCAGGAAGGGCAATTAGGGCCTTGCCCTCAGAAGGGAAATGATAAGGCTCAAACCCAAGAATTTCACAGAAAGCCTTAACTTGGGGTTTTACAGGGATTTCTGCTTCGTAAATCAAAATATCAACCTTTGAAGCCCTGGCCCACTCATAAAGAACTCCAGAAAGACCGCCTCTTGTAGGATCTCTAAGGGCATGGAGCTCAAAAGAGTCCCTAAACAAGGGCTCTAAAAGGGGATATAGGCACATACAATCGCTCTCAAGGTCAACTTCAAACTTAAACCCCTCCCTCTCTGCAAGGATGCAAACTCCATGATCTCCGATAGAACCAGTAACTATGATCACATCTCCTGGTTTAAGATTTTTAGCTGAAAGCCCAGAATAAATAATTTCACCTATTCCTGAAGTATTTATATAAATTCCATCAGCAGCTCCTTTAGGAACAACTTTGGTATCTCCTGTTACTACAAGAACTTCATTTTCTGAAAGGACTTCCACCATACTCTGAAGGATTCTCTCTAAGTCTCTCAAAGAGAATCCCTCTTCAATGATAAGACTTAGAGATAAAAATCTTGCTTTTGCTCCCATTACAGCAAGATCATTAAGAGTGCCTGTAATAGCAAGTTTGCCGATGTCTCCTCCTTTAAAAAAGATAGGCTTAACGGTAAAGGAATCTGTGGTATAGGCAAGTTTTTTAGAAGAGACCTCAAGAGGAGTAGCATCTTCAAGAGAATTTAAGAATTGGTTACCTAAATACTTTAAAATTACTTCTCTAAGAAACTTCTGGGTCTCTTCTCCACCACCACCAACACTAAGAAGAATCTCCTCACCCATTTACTTAAAGATTCTCTATCAGTTCTTTTACTCTGGTCTTTATTTCTTCTCTAATTTTTCTTAGATAAAATAAGACCTCCTCTTCCTCACCCTTGAGTTTAGCAGGATCTGGCAGACTCCAGTGAATCCTTTTTATTCCAGGAATAAAAGGACAAGTTTTTTCTGCTTGATCACATAAGGTAATGATTAAATCAAGTTCTCTTAGAGGTATCTCTTCAAGGCCTTTTGGCCTTTTATTAGATAAATCTATACCCTCTTCTTTCATAATTTTTATCACTAAAGGATTTATTTCTTTTTCAGGATTAGCTCCAGCGGAATAAACTTTTACATTCTTTTTATATAAATTAAGGAAATACTCTGCATAGGCCTCTGCCATCTGACTTCTTGCAGAGTTTCCTGTGCAAATAAAGGCAAGCTTCATTTTATATTATTTCTCTTGGTTCTATTTGCTAAAAGATTACCATAATTTCTTAAGTCTTCAATTTTAAAGAAAGACTAATAAAATAAACTTTATGAAAGAAGAGGGTATTCTTTTTATAGTGGCCCTACCTATTGGAAACCTCAAAGACATTACTTTGAGAGCTCTTGAGATTTTAAAAACCGTTGATTTTATCCTTACCGAGGACACAAGAAGTTTCAAAAAACTTGAGCGAGCTTATAATCTACCTAAGAGAGAACTTATTAGTTTTTATAGGGAGGTTGAGGTTGAAAAGGAAGAAAAAATAATTGGCCTTCTTAAGGAGGGGAAAAAAATAGCCCTTTGCAGTGAAGCAGGAACTCCCCTTCTTTCTGATCCTGGAGCAAGGCTTGTAAAAAGAGCTCACCTTGAGGGTATAAAGGTTGAACCTATACCTGGAGCTTCAGCTCTGACCTTGGCTCTCTCTGCTTCAGGAATAGATCTTTCTAAGGGTTTTATTTTTCTTGGCTTTTTACCAAGAAAGGAAAAAGAAATCAAAGAGAGACTTAAAAGATTGCCTGAAGATATGCCTCTTGTTCTTTTTATCCCTCCCCATAGATTTTCAAAAACTATTAAAGTCCTATTAGAAATTCTTGGAGATAGAACAGCTTTTCTTGCCAGGGAGATGACCAAATTTCACGAGGAATTTACTTTTACTTGCCTTTCAGAACTTGCCCGAAGAGAAAACCTTAAAGGAGAAATAACCCTAATTATAGAGGGAAAGGAAGAAAAAAATTTAAAATCCCCCTTCTTCACAAAGAAAGAGCTTGAATCTGAGATCAAAGAACTTTTAAGAGAGGGTTTAAAAATTAAAGAAATTTCCAAGACCCTTTCCAAAAGATATGGAATCTCTTCCAAGGAAATTTATCATTATATAAAAACTATTAAACGTTGAGTCTTTCTGGGTGTTGTTTTAAGAATTTCTCAATCTCTTCAAAAAAGGTTGGGAGAAGCTCTTCTTGTTTTACCTTTTTTATGATTTTTCCTTCTCTAAAGATAATTCCCACTCCTTTTCCACCGGCAATTCCAAGGTCTGCCTCTCTGGCTTCTCCCGGACCATTTACCACACAGCCCATAACAGCAAGCTTAAGATTAGCTTTAATTTTTCTTGCATAAGCTAAAACCTCTTCATAGAGCTTCATAAGATCAATTTCACATCTTCCACAAATTGGGCAGGCAATTATGTCAGGATATAAACTTCTTAAGCCAAGATTTCTCAAAATTTCATAGGCTACAAAGACCTCTTCCACAGGATCAGCCGTAAGGGAGATTCGTAAGGTATCTCCAATTCCCTTTAATAACAAATAACTCACTGCCATAGTATTTTTTACTGTTCCAGGGATTAGCCCTCCTGCCTCTGTAACTCCAAGGTGAAGGGGGAAATCCCACTTTTCTGAAAAGATCTCGTATGCCCTTACAGTGTGCCACCAGTTTGAAGATTTAAGAGAGACTTTGAGATTGTAGTAATCGTGTTTTGAGACAATATATTCAAGCCATCTCTCTGCACTCTCAACCATAGCCTCTGGAGTTGGATGCCCATACTTTTTCAGTAGATCTCCTTCAAGAGAACCGGCATTAATCCCAATTCTTATACAAACGCCTCTCTCTTTGCAGGCCTTAATTAAGGAGTCAAGCCTCTTTTTGTTCTTAAAAGTACCAGGATTAATTCTTATCCCAGAAACTCCTGCAGAAATAGCCTTTTCCCCAAGGGAGGTATCAAAATGTAAGTCAGCAATAATAGGCAGAGGGCATTCTTTGAGAATCTCCTTTAAGGCTGTAACTGCTTTTTCATCAGGAATGGCAACCCTTACAAGCTCACATCCTGCCTCTTTAAGCCTATAGATCTGCTCTAAAGTGGCTTTAACATCACGGGTATCCGTATTGGTCATACTTTGAACTCTTATGGGATTATCTCCACCAATTCCTACTGAACCAACTAAGACCTCTCTTGTTTTTCTCCTCTTTATCTGTGGATACATTGGGTAATCTCTACCTTATTAAAAAGCAGTTTTTTAATTATAAACTTAGGGTAGAAATTCTCCAAGAGCTTAAAATTGGTTCCTATTGTCTTTTAAAATTAAATTTTGTATAATACCAATATATGCTTACTTATCTTTACTCCAAATTTACACCCTATGAATGGATTTTAACTAACAAAAAAGGAGGCTATGCCCTTGGAACAGCCTTCCTTACCAATATCAGAAAGTATCATGGTCTTCTTATAGCAGGAAAAGAAAAGGGATATAGAGAACACTTAGTTGCAACTCTTGAAGAAAAAGTAATATTTTTATCAGGTCTAGAGTATTATCTTGATAGTAACTTTTATTTAGATACTGTCTATCCTGAGGGTTATAAACTTATAAAGGACTTCTTTTTCAGGCCCTATCCTTCTTTTACCTTTTATTGCCCTAAATCTGAGGAAAACTTTTTACAAAAAAATTTATATTTTTCTAAGGATAAAAATGCTATTCTCCTTGAATATAAAAACTTAAGTACTTATCCCTTTAGGCTTTATCTTCGTCCCAAACTTACCTTTAGAAATCATCATCATGTAACTAATGCTTCTTCTTGGAGGGATTATCAAATAGAAGAGGGTGAGAGAGAGCTTCTTATTTCCAAAGATGCTTCTATCCTATTTACTTATTTTTCTGAAGGTAAAGTTCAGGTAGACCCAATTTTTTATTATAGAGTGTATTATCCCCTTGAAGAGTTAAGGGGTTATCCTGCTCTAGAGGATCTCTTTTCCCCTTTTCTCCTTGAAATAGAACTCTCTCCCACTGAGACCTTATACCTTCTTTTTTCAGATATGCCTATTAAAGATTTTGAGAAGGAAGTGGAGGCTATTAAATCATACTATAGGAATTCCTCCCTTAAAATCTCTAAAGAGGGCTTTAGTGACAAAGATTTCTTTCCTCTCTTAAAGAATATGCTTAAGGACTTTCTTATTGAGAAGAATATTATAGCAGGATATCCCTGGTTTTACTGCTGGGGAAGGGATACCTTTATTGGCCTTCCTGCTCTTTTTTACTTAGAGGATGGATTAGAGATTTGTTATAAAATCTTTGAAAATTATAAAGGTTTGATGAAAAAGGGGTTAATCCCTAATGTAATAGGCTCAGAGGAAGAGACAAATTATAATTCCTTAGATGGTACCCTTTGGTTTGGTCTGCGAATTCTTGAGTATTTAGAGTTCTTTGGTGAGAAGGTTTCAGAAGATAAAAAGAGAAATCTTCTTCAAGCAGTGAAGGAAATAATAGAGACCTTTATCACTGAAAGTTCTCTTCCCTTTTATTATGATGAGGAAGATGGGCTCCTTTGCATTCCTGAAGAATCCAATCTTGCTTTAACTTGGATGGATGTCATGATAGATGGAAATCCTCTCACACCAAGATATGAAAAACCTATTGAAATCTCCTTTCTATGGCACAATCTTTTGAAATTGGCTTCTACCTATCTTGAAAAGTCCTTTTTAAATTCCTTTAAAATTCGTAAGATTTTAGAGCGCCAAAAAGAGACTCTAAAGAAGTATTTTGGTGAAGACTCAGTAGCTGACAGGTTATACAAAGGAATGCCTATTTTTGAAACAAGACCTAATTTCGTAATTGCCCTTTCTCTTCCCTATCCCAAATTTTCAAAAGAACTTTACCTTAAGGCCGAAAGAATTGTAAGGGATGAACTTTTAACTCCCTATGGGTTAAGAACTCTTTCTCCCAAACATCCAGCCTTTAAACGTAAATATTTTGGCAATCAATATCAAAGGGACCTTGCCTATCATAATGGCACCGTTTGGGTTTGGTTGCTCTATCCTTATGCAAAATTTCTAAAAAAGTTTCTGGCTAAAAGAACCTACAAGGAGGAACTTAAAAAACTTTTACATCCCTTTAAAGAATTGATCTTATCGGGAAAGGTGGGAAGTTTACCCGAACTCTACGATGGAGATCATCCCTATTTTCCTAAGGGTGCTCCTTCCCAATTTTGGTCGGTAGCAGCTATTTTTCTACTTGAAGCTGAAAGATTAGGATTAAAGGGAGGTTTAAAATGAAAGTTTTAATGTTAACCTGGGAATATCCTCCCTTTATTGTAGGGGGCTTAGGGATGGCTTGTTATGGCTTATTTAAGGCTTTATCTGAACTTGGGGTTAGAATAAAAATGCTTCTTCCGACAGAAGAAGAGGTCTTTTTTGAAATTAATAACCCTTATGAAGCTGATTTTCCTTTAGCCAAAAGAGAAAATGGAGAACCCCTTTCTCCTGCTCCTTTAAAATTTTTTAATTTTCTCTATAAAATTCCGGAAGAGTCAGTCTATGCAGAGCTCAAGCCTTTTTTAGAAAGTGTTCCCCCTGAAATTCACAAAAAAGTAGAGTTTAAAGAGGTCCCTGAGGAGGTAATCCAAAGGCTTACAAAAATTTTATCGCAGGGTAACTCTCTACTTTACAAGGTTTTCCTTTATACTCAAAAGGCAATAAAAATCTCCCAAAAAACCTCCTTTGATCTCATCCATGCCCACGATTGGCTTACTTATCCTGCTGGCTTATTTTTAAAAAAAATATTTAAAAAACCCCTTATAGCTCACCTTCATGCTACTGAATTTGACAGAGCCCTTGGTTTTGGACATCCTGTTATTCACGAAATTGAATATTTAGGACTCACCTATAGTGATTGTGTGATTGCAGTTTCCAACTACACGAAGGGCATTGCTCTTGAACACTATTATCTTCCCTCAGAAAAAATTCAAGTAGTTCACAATGGTTTTACAGCCAAGGAAAAAATAGTTAAGAAAATAAAAAAATTCAAAGAACCTGTAATACTTTTCCTTGGAAGGCTTACCCCTCAAAAGGGTCCTACTATTTTTCTTGAAATAGCCAAAAAGGTCCTTTCAACAGGGATTAAGGCTAGATTTGTTATAGCTGGTGCTGGCGAGATGGAGAGGGAGCTTATGCTTGAGGCAGGTTCCATGGGAATAGGGACTCATATAATGTTTACAGGCTTTCTTACCAGAGAAGAGGTTGAAAAGGCTCTCAGTCTTGCGGATATAGTGGTTATGCCCTCTCCTTCTGAACCTTTTGGAATTGTTGCTCTTGAAGCTATGTATTTTGAAAACGCCCTAATAATTTCTAAACAATCAGGGGCCTCAGAAATTATAGAAAATGCCTATAAGGTAGATTTTTGGGATGTTGACAAGATGGTTGAAATTATATTAGATTTAATCCATCACCCCGAGAAAATGAAAAGTTTACAAAAGAAGGCCAAGGCTGAAGTACAAAAGTTTACTTGGGATGGTCCTGCCAAAAAGGTTTTAAGTCTTTACCAAAGGCTTCTAAAAGAAGGTTCATGCTCTTCATAATCTTTTATTTCCAGGTCCACCAACCCTTTAGAGTTTCAAAATACTCCTTTTTTGACATTGGTTCAAGTAAGTCTTATTTTGATGAGGAGCTTAATCGTTATGTCTTTAATAAGGTAGCTGATAGATGCTATCTTCCAGCCAATGAAATGTTTAAAGAACTTATTCTTCGCTCAGAGGGACTTTTTAAGATCTCTTATAGTTTAACAGGCACCTTTCTTGAACAAGCTAAACTCTATCGCCCAGAGGTTTATAAATCCTTTCTTGACCTCTGGCAAACAGGAGGGGTGGAACTTATTACCGAAACTTATTATCATTCTCTGGCAAGTATCTTTGATCTTGATGAGTTTCTTGAACAGATCTCTGAACACTTTGAACTTATGAAAAGGGAGTTTGGGATTGAACCCTCAGTATTTAGAAATACTGAACTTATATATTTTGATAAACTCTCAGATGTACTTTTAAACTTTCCTCAAATAAAGACCATTCTTATTGAAGGCGCAGATAGGATTCTTATGGGTGATTCACCCTTATATCCAAGGCTTTCCTACAATCATGCCCATCTTCTTTTGTTGAAGCACTATAAACTTTCTGATGATATTGCCTTTAGATTCAGTGATAGATCTTGGAGCGAGTATCCCCTTACAGCAGAAAAATATGTAAAATGGGTCAAGGACCTAACTCTTATTGAGAGAGAGGGGAAAAATCTCTATCTTTGTCTTTTTATGGATTATGAAACCTTTGGGGAACACCAGTGGAAAGAGAGTGGAATTTTTGAATTTATGAAAAAAACTATTGAACTTTTACTTCAAGAAAAGGAGATAAAGTTTTTATTTCCTTCAGAGGTTCACCAAACCTTAAATTATACTCCTAAGGGACTTTCTGTGCCGACCCCAACCTCTTGGGCTGACACAGAAAGAGACCTTTCAGCCTGGCTTTCAAATAGTCTTCAATGGAACGCTATGAAAACGGTCTATGAACTCTTAAGAAAAGCCAAGTCTAAAGGAAGAAGTGAACTTATTCCGATTTTGAAAAAATTAACCACTTCAGACCATTTTTATTATATGTGTATTAAATATTTTCAGGATGGAGATGTCCATAAATATTTTTCACCCTATGATCTTCCCGAAAATGCTTATAAATATTATATTAACATCCTAACAGATCTTGAAGAAAAACTGGAGGAATGAGATGGAATTCCGAAAGTGTTTTGTCTATCCCAAGATCCCTGGATCTTTAGAAAAGCTTGTCTCCCTCGCTTATAATCTATGGTTCACTATGGATTTTGATGCCTTAAACCTCTTTTATAAAGTAGATGCTAATCTATTCCGTAAGGTGAACCACAACCCTGTAAAATTTATTCATCTTCTCTCTTCTGAGAAAATAAAAGCCCTCTCGCAGGATCAGAGATTTTTAAATGAATTAACTGAGATTCTTGAACATTTTGAAGAATACAAGAAAAGGAGACATCCTCTACTTGTAGAAAAAGGAGTTTCTGAAGAGGATTATATAGCCTACTTTTCAACGGAATTTGCTTTGCATGAGTCTCTTCCTATGTATGCTGGAGGTCTCGGAGTTCTGGCAGGTGATATAATGTATGGTGCTTCGGATTTAGACATACCCCTTATAGGTATTAGTCTTCTCTATTCTAAAGGTTATTTTAAACAAAAATTAGAGGCTAATACTCAACAAAAGGAAGAACCAGAAAAAATTGACAAATTTTTGAATTTATTAAGAGAAGTAAAAGATGAAAAGGGACATCCCTTAATAATCGAACTTTCCCTTTTAGGGGAGCCTGTAAAGATAAAACTTTGGAAACTCGAGGTTGGAAGAAGATTTTGCCTTTTTCTTGATACGGATATTTCTGAAAATCGAGAAGAGGTAAGAACAATTCTTGATTATCTTTATCCTGCTGAACCTGAAAAGAGGTTGAAACAGGAGATTATCCTTGGAATGGGAGGATATTTAGCTTTAAAAAAGATGGGAATTGAACCCAAACTTTATCACTTAAATGAGGGTCATTCAGCCTTTGTAATTTTATCACGTTTAAAGGACTTAATTTTTGAAAAGGGCCTTTCTTATCATGAGGCCAGGCTTTTTATTCAGGAAACGACTATTTTTACTACTCACACCCCTGTTATTGCAGGCAATGAGCACTTTGATATGAAACTTGTTCAAAAATATTTAGAACCCGAAGTTAAGGCCCTTGGCCTAACTATGGAAGATCTTGCCCAATGCGGTTGTATTCATGGAGATCCTTCTGTCTTTTGGCTTCCTGCGATGGCTATAAGATATTCAAAATATGTAAATGCTGTATCCAAGCTTCATCAAATCACCACTAAAAAGATGTGGGCTCCTCTTTTTGAAGATTGGTTGCTTGAAGAAATTCCTATTGATTATGTGACCAATGGAGTCCATTGGAGATGGCTAAGCGAGCCCTTTTATAAGCTTTTGAGGGATTATGTGAGCCCTGATTTCAAATTTCTTGATCCTGATGATCCCTCCTGGGAGGAAATTTTTAATATTCCTGATGAAGAAATCTGGGAGGCTCATAAGAAAAATAAACAACAGCTCGTCAATTTAATCAATAAACACTTAGAAGAGGAACTTCTTAAAAAACCTACAAAAGAGGCTGAAAAATGGATGTTTCCCCTTAAGAGATTTCAATTGATTGTGGGGTGCGCACGACGAATTACCGGCTATAAAAGAAATAATCTCATTCTTTTTGATAAAGACCGTCTTCTCCGTTTATTGAAAGACACCGAAAAACCTATACTTTTTGTTTTTGCGGGAAAGGCTCATCCCAAGGATATAGAGGGAAAGAAAATGCTTCAGGAATTGCTGGAATTTAGAAATCAATATCAGGTGGAGGATAGATTCATTTTTATTGAAAATTATAATCTCCATCTTGCAAGATACATTATCTGGGGATCTGACGTATGGCTTAATACTCCTTATAGACCTTTTGAGGCCAGTGGAACCTCAGGAATGAAGGCAGCTTTAAATGGAGTGCTAAATCTAAGCGTCCTTGATGGATGGTGGGTTGAGGGCTATGATGGCCAAAATGGATGGGCCATTCAAGGAAGAGAGGGCCTTCCCCCTCACAATTATTATGAAGCCAACCAAATTTATACCCTTCTTGAAGGAGAAATCAGAAATCTCTTTTACCAAAGAGATGAGGAAGGAATCCCCAGAGAATGGATAAAGCGAATGAAAAGAGCTCTTTATACTGCCTGCAAAAGGTTTACTATAAATAGGGTTTTACTGGAATATCTTAAGAAATTTTATCTTCCTGCCTACGAAAGATATCGTCTTCTTGGAGAAAATAACTTTGAACTTCTTAAAAAAACTGAAGAAGAGAGAAAAATTCTCTCAGAAAACTGGGATAAACTCAAAATTCTCTCCTTCAGCCCTGATCTTTCAGGCGAAATTATCTGGGAAGATACTGAGATTGAATTAAATTTAGAGGTTGATCTTGGCGGTATTCCGCAAGAGCTACTTCAGGCAGAAGTAGTAAGTATAAGAGAATTTGAAACTGAAGAAAGTGTGGAAAGAGATTTTGAATTTATTCCCCTTGAAATTTCCAAAGTGGAAGGAAGCAGAGCCTTTTATACCACTAAATATCGCTTCTACGGGCATGGTTTGAGAAAACTTGGAGCACGAATTCTTCCCAAGAATGATATCTTACGTAGAGCCTATCCAGAACTTATAAAGTGGTATGCCTAAATAGTGAGAATTTTTTATTTTTACCCTTGCCAATTTCTTTAATTTTTCTTATAATTAAATTATTAAAATTTTTATAAACCAAAAGGGGAAGTTCTATGCTTGACCTTTCTTATATCTATTTAGCTCTTACTGTTTTTGCAGTTTTGATCTTGTTTTTTATAGCGTTAAAAATTTCACAATTATCCAAAAATCTTAATCGGAATCTGGAACTCCTTCCTCCTCTTCTTTTAAATCTTAAATCAGCCTCAGAAAAGCTTCAAGAAAATCTTGAAGTATCAAAAGAGACCTTCGAAAAACTTAATCACCTTCTTGAGGAGCTAAAAATTGTTCCTCGAGTAGTTGAAGAAATAGGGGCCACTGTCAGAGATTTAGAGGCCTTTTTAAAAGGACAGATTGAAACTATCAAAGATGACCTTCATTTCACCATTGAGGATTTAAGAGATATTCTCAAAGAGACCAAATCAATTAGTTCTGAACTAAAAGGAAAAACCCTGCAACTCACTCAGGGGGTGGATCCTTTGATTAAAAGTCTTACTGAAAGTGCAACTACTGTAAAATTATTGCTTGATACGGTGAATACCAGTCTGAAAAAAACAGTAATTGAGGTCAATGCTCTAACAGCTGGAATTTCAGAAATTTTAAAAGGATTAAAGAGAGTTTTTAAACTCTAATCTTTATTAGGAGGTGATCGTTATGGGAGAAAACAAAACTAATATGCTCTTAGCTTTTATAGCTGGGGCAGCTGTGGGAGCCCTTGTGACATTGCTTCTTTCACCCACAAGCGGGCAAGAACTTAGAAGAAAAATTAGAGAAGAGGCTGAAGAAACGGCAGAGAAATTAAAAGAAAAGAGCACTTATCTAAAAGAAAAATTAGGGGAAGTTAAAGCTACTGCAGGAACTAAGGTCTCAGAGATCAAGGAGAAGGCAAAAGAGCTTTTAGAAGAGAAGAAAGGTGTCCTTGCAGAAACCTTGGAAAAAGCAAAAGAAGCTGTAAAAGAAAAGAAAGAGGAGCTCTCTGAAAAGTTCTTTAAAAAAGAAGAGGAAGAAGCCTAAGAGCCTACCAGGAAAATTTCTCTTTTAAAATTTGAAAATAACTCTTCGTAGGTGATGAAACGATTTTTAAAGGTCTTTCAGCTGTTGTAAAGATAATCCTTTTTTCCTTTTCAATAAACCAGTTTGTTCTTCCATCAAGGAGAAGGTGAACCTCACCTTCCCCTTCTTTTAATCTTACTTCAAGAATAGACTCCTCAGGGATTACAAAGGGTCTGTGATTAATTTTAAAAGAACATATAGGAGTTATAATAAAAGCCCTAACCTTAGGATGTACTACAGGGCCACCTGCAGATATATTGTAAGCTGTTGAACCTGTAGGAGTACTTACAATTAAACCGTCTCCATAGACCTCTATGAAGTCTTCTCCATCAATTTTTAAGTTTAAGGTTATACTTTTCCCGAAAGGACCTTTAAGGATAGCACCCTCATTAAGCACTACTTCTTCTTTATCTTCATAAGTTACTTTTAAAAGCCTTCTTTCTTCCAAAAAGACCTTTCCTTCTAAAAATTTTTCTAAGGCAAGGGCTAATTCTTCAAGAGTGATTTCTGTCAAAAAGCCAAACTTTCCCATATTCACTCCAATCACCGGAAGGTCAAATTGATAGGCATAAGGGACTGCCTTTAAGAGAGTACCATCTCCTCCAAGGACAAGAATACCGAGTGGTTTTTCCTCTGCAGAAAGTTCCTCTACTTTTTTTAAAGTAATTTGAAAATCCTCAATAGTTTTTAAAAACTTTTCAGGAAGAGATATCGAGGTCTTACAAAAAAAGAGAAAAGTTAACATCTCTTTCAAAATACCAATAACAAAAAGCTTGTCAAGGGCATTTTTAAATGATTTCAATAAAATGATAAGCCCTTTATTAAAAGAAAGAGCTTTACCAAAACTCAAAAACTATTTGTTAGTTTATATCTATAAGTTGTAATAAAATTTTTCTATTTGACAAAAAATAAATAAAATTATTATCAAATAATAAAAAAGCTTGGAGGGGTCTTTATGGATAAGAAGGAGTTAAAAAGTTGGGGCTGTTAGGTGGGCTTATAAGTATGGTCTTCTTAATCACCCAAGGATTTAGTTCTTCCAAAAGCAAACAAATATCTACTATTCACAAAAGTTGCAGTCTTTCAGGACGTCACAGCCCTGCTCCTTATATCTTCTTAAACTACTGAGGGACGATATGCCTTACATAGCCATTGATTTAAGAGATAGAAAAACCGCTGAAAAGGAAC
>PNIE01000061.1 GCA_002877875.1 Caldimicrobium thiodismutans | reverse complement strand
TAGAATTAAAGGGGGCCCGTAGCTCAGCTGGTTAGAGCCACCGGCTCATAACCGGAAGGTCCCAGGTTCGAGTCCTGGCGGGCCCATATAGATATTTATGTCTCTTAAAGTTAAAGATTTTTATCAATTTCTTGATACTCTTGCTCCATTAAGGATCGCCGAAAAAAAGGATTCAAACGGATTACAAATTGGGTCTTTTGAAGCTGTAGTTTCAGGAATAGTTTTAGCTGTCAATCCTTCTCTTTCGCTTTTTAAAGAAGCTGTAAAGAGAGGTTACAATTTAGCTATAACCCATCATCCTATGTTTTATCAACCTCTTTATTCTTTAAATTGGGATGAATATCCAGGTAATCTAATTTCTTTTGCTATTGAGAATAAGCTCAACTTACTTTCGTGGCATACTCCTCTTGATAAGGTCTCTTTTGGAGTTAGCGAGGCCCTGGCAAGAGCTTTTGATTTTGAGACAGAAGATTTTGTCCTCAAAGAGGAGGAGGGATTTGGATACGGAAAGGTGGTAAAATTAAAAAATTGTGTTAAGCTTGAAGCCTTGGCAAAAAAGGTTAAAGAAACCCTTAAAACCTGGGTAATGCTTGTGGGGGATCCTGATAAAGAGGTAGAAAAGATAGCCATTTGTGGAGGAGCTGGGGGATTTTTAAAGGAATATTTAAAGGGAAAGGGAATAAATACTTTAATCACCTCTGATGTAAAATATCATCAAGCCTTTTCAGCCCTTGAAGAGGGTTTTAATTTTATCCTCATTGATCATGGAATTTCTGAATCTTTTGTTCTAAGAGTTCTTAAAGAAAAGATTGAAAATTTTTTAGCAGAGAAAAAGGTAAATTTAGGAATTTATCTTCACAAGGAAGAGAGTCCATATAAAATTATCTGAGATAGGGAGGGATTATGCAGGAGGACATAGTCCGATTAATAGAGCTTCAAAAAATAGATCTTGAGATTCTTAGATTAGAAAAATCAGTGGCCGAAGTTCCCCAAGCTCTCAAAAAGGCAAAGAAGGAAAGGGATTTACTAAAAGAAAAAATAAATGTTCTTGAAAAGGCCATAGAAGAGAAGGAAAAACAAAAAAACCTTTTTGAAGAAGAACTTAAAGAAGAACAAAAGAGGCTTAAACAGACCCAAGCAAGACTTACCCAGATTCGCGGTTCAAGGGACTATCAGATCCTTTTAAGAGAAATCGATGAAATGAAAAAGACTATCCGAATAAAAGAGGATGAAATTTTAAAACTTATGGAAGAGATTGAAAATCTCAGTAAAGAAAGGGATAATTTGAAAAACCAGCTTGAAAAAGTTCAAGCTGTCCTTGAGGAGGAGACGAAAAAATTTGAGAAGTTTTGTGAGGAAATTAATGCCGAAAAGGAAAGCCTACTTAAGAAAAGAAAAGAGATAGCGGAAAAGATCTCAGGAGGCATTCTTAGAAAATATGAGCTTATTCGTCAGAAAAAGGGTGGGGTTGGAATTGCTGCTGTAGAAAATGGTGTTTGTGAAGGCTGTTTTATGTCTGTCCCACCTCAACTTTACAACGAGTTACAAAAGGATAATCGTTTTTACGAGTGTCCTCACTGTAAAAGGATTATTTATTTTAAACGGATATATCATAAGGAGGAAGAAGCTCTTCCTGAGGAGTCTTAATTAAAAATTTCAATGATTTTTAAAGTTCCGGAAGAGCCCCGAGAATTTGATGACTTCCTAAAAGAAATAGCTTTATTACTTAAAAAAGGAAAAGTTGGAGCTATTCCCACTGAGACTTTTTATGGTCTTGCTGCTAATCCTTTTTCTGAGGAGGCTTTAAACCGTCTTTTTTATTTAAAGAGAAGGCCTTCAGTCAAGCCTATACTCTTACTCTTGGGAAGGCTTGAAGATCTCTCCAAGGTTTGTGCAAGAGTGCCCTCTCTTGCCCTAAAACTTATAAAAGCCTTTTGGCCAGGCCCTTTGACCTTAGTCTTACCAGCCAAAAAAGATTTATCTCCCCTTTTAACTGCAGGCACTAAGACCATAGGAGTTAGGCTTTCTTCCTGTGAGCTCACTCGAAGAATTGCTAAGGCCTTTGGAGGTCCTATTACAGGGACAAGTGCTAATTTAAGTGGAAACCCTCCTTGCAGAACTGCAGAGGAAGTTTTACAGCAAATTCCCGAGATAGATTTTGTAGTAGATAGTGGCGAAACTAAGGGAGATAAACCTTCAACGGTAATTGAAGTCTTAGATAAAGAGGTGAAACTTATAAGAGAGGGGGCTATAGCCTTTGAGGAGATATTACAAGTTCTTAAAAATAAAGAGAGGGTATAAGAAATGAAAATAGCTATTTGTGGTAAGGGTGGAGTTGGAAAAAGTACAGTTGCAGCCCTGTTAATAAAGGCCTTTCTTGAAGATGGATATAGGGTGCTTGCTATTGACGCTGACCCGAGTCCACATCTTGCAAGACTTCTTGAGATAAAAGGGGAAATAGTTCCTCTTTCAGAAATGACAGATCTTCTTGCAGAGAGGGCTGAAAAATCAGGCCCTTTTTATACTCTTAATCCTAAAATTGATGACTTGCCTGAAAAATTTATGATAAAAAGGGATGGTCTTAATTTAATGGTCCTTGGTGCTATAAGAACTGCCGGTGGAGGATGTGCCTGTCCAGAACAGACAGTTTTGAGAAGACTTCTTACTTATTTGCTTCTTACTTCAAGAGATATAGTAGTGGTAGATATGGAGGCAGGGGTTGAGCACTTTGGAAGAGCAACTGTTGCGCCTGTAGATATACTCTTAGTTATAACCCTACCCCAAACAGGAAGTCTAAAAACCACCCATCAAATTTTAAAACTTGCCCAAGAACTTAATCTTCAAAAGGTGTATGTAGTTGGAAATAGAGTAAAAGAAGAGAAACACAAAGAATATTTAAAGAAGGAATTTGGAGAAAAATATCTAATATCTCTTCCAGGAGAGGAAGAGTTTGAAAGGAGAGAATTTGAAGGTAAAGGTCTTTTAGATTATAATGGGCCTGTTTATGAAAAAATTAAGGAACTCAAAAGAATTATTGAGGAGCTAAAGAGTGAAACTTCCTGATGTACAGAGCTTAGAACCATCATATCAGCTTCCAATTGAAAAGGTTGGAATAAAAAATCTCCGTTATCCTATAAAGGTCCTTGATAGAGCAAAAGGATTTCAGGCCACAGTGGGCGAGTTTAATCTATATGTAGATCTTCCCTCCCATTTTAAGGGAACCCATATGAGCAGATTTATTGAAATTCTTAATGAATTCCGCGAAGAGATTCATGTAAAAAACATAAATGAGATTTTAAGAAAATTAAAAAAAAGATTAAATGCTAAGTCTGCCCATCTAGAAGTATATTTTCCTTACTTCATAGAAAAGAAGGCTCCAGTAACAGGGATACCTTCTCTCATGGAATATCAGGCTTTTATAATTGCCAGTTTATCTCAAAGAAGAAAGGATCTTATCATTGGAGTTAAAGTACCTGTGATGACCCTCTGTCCTTGTTCCAAGAGTATCAGTGAATATGGTGCGCATAATCAAAGGGGGCTTGTAACAGTGGCAGTGAGATCCAGAAAATTTATTTGGCTTGAAGAGCTGATAGAGATGGCTGAAGAAAGCGCCTCCTCACCAATATATCCCTTACTTAAAAGACCAGACGAAAAATATGTCACTGAAAAGGCTTACGAAAATCCCAAATTTGTTGAGGACGTAGTTAGGGGAGTTGCTTATAAGTTGTTACAAAGAAAGGAGATTTATTGGTTTAATGTAGAGGCTGAAAATATGGAATCTATTCATGGACATAATGCCTATGCCTGTATTACCTATCCCTTTAAAGATTACTCTTCAGAAAGCTCAATCTCCAAATAGGAATATCCACATTCGTAACATTTAACATCTAAAAGATTATTAATGAGAGCTACATATAAAGTATCTGAGCCACATTGTTTACAAATTTCACCAATTTTTTCTTCTTCGATAGTTTTTAAAAGATCTTCTTTTAAGTCTTCAGGTATATCAGGGTCAAATAATACTTTCATATATCCTCCCAGAGGATTATTATCTATAGAATTTTTAAATAAAAAATTCTATCAAAGATTATCTAAATGTAAAGAGTTTTTTTAAAAATTTTTAAAAATCAGCCTTTAATTAAGGTGTCCCTTTCAAATTCCTTTGATTTTTCTGGAAAATCAAGGAGATAATGGGTTCCTCGAGATTCCTTTCTTGAGAGGGCTGATCTTACAATTAGCTCTGCCACAGTGGTAATATTTTTTAATTCCATAAGATCAAGATCAAGATAAATCCCTTCCCAGGTGCTTTCTATTTCTTTTTTTATGAAGATTATTCTTTTGTAAGCAAACTCGAGCATTTTGATAGATCTTACAATTCCTACCAAATCCCACATAATTTTTCTTATAAGATCCCAGTTATGGGAGATAAAAATCTTTTCTTCTTTTATCTCTTTTACTTCAGGTTCTTTAATTTTGGGAAGGTGGTTGTAGTTGTCTTTAAAATCCTGGTATATCTCTTTGATTTTAAGGTAGGCCTGATGGGAGAATACCAAGGCTTCAAGAAGAGAATTAGAGGCTAGCCTATTGGCTCCGTGTAGGCCTGTGCAGGCACATTCTCCAATAGCAAAAAGATTGGGAATATCAGTTTGCCCCCAGATATTGGTCAATATTCCACCACAGAGATAATGGGCAGCAGGAACTACAGGAATAGGGTCCTTAGTAATATCAATACCAAATTTAAGGCAGGTTTCATAAATATAGGGAAATCTCTTTTTGATGTAATCCGAGGGCAAATGAGTAATATCAAGGTAAACGCATTCACCACCACTTTGCTTTAGCTCCATATCAATGGCTCTGGTGACAATGTCCCTTGGAGCGAGCTCCTTTCTTACGGGATCATATTTATGCATAAAGGGTTTACCCTCTGGGTTTAAAAGGATGCCTCCCTCTCCCCGAAGGGCTTCGCTTATAAGAAAATTCTTAGCCTTAGGGTGGTAGAGACAGGTGGGATGAAACTGGAAAAACTCCATATTGGCAATGGTAACTCCTGCATGATAGGCAAGAGCAATACCATCACCAGTTGCGGTATCAGGATTACTAGTATATAGATAAACCTTTCCTGCACCCCCAGTACAAAGGGCTATAACTTCTGCTACGAAGATTTTCACTTGAGAATGAATTAGATCCAGAACTAAGGCACCAACCACCCTGCAAGGCTTAGAAGAACAATTTCTTTCCAAAAGAAGATCTACAGCTAAATGATTTTCAAGGATGAGAATGTTGGGAGAATGAAGGGCTCTTTCTATCAAAACTCTCTCTATTGCTCTTCCAGTATAATCTCCTACATGAAGAATCCTTTTTCTTGAGTGTCCCCCTTCAAGGGTCAAATGAAACCTTTGAGGATTTTTAGGATCTCTATCAAATTCCACTCCCCAATCTATAAGCTCCTTTATTCTCTCAGGAGCACTCTTTACCACCAGTTCAACTACCTCTGGTTTGCAGAGTCCATCTCCAGCTATAAGAGTATCTTTGATGTGAAGGTCAAAGTGATTGTCTTCGCTTTGAACACAGGCAATGCCCCCTTGAGCAAGAGCCGTAGCTGTATCAAAGGCCCTTTTTTTGGTAAGAATAGTTACTTCTCCTAAATCCTTTAGTTTCAAAGCTAAAGATAAACCAGCTATGCCCGATCCGATGATGAGAAAATCCGTTTTATGAATTTCCATAGAAGAGGCCTTCCTTACTTATTGTCTTCGTATTTTCTCTCTATGAAATATTCAAAAAGGGCAGGACCACTTTTAAAGAAATTGGGAGAGGCATAAGCTGTTTTTTCACAGAATTTAATATCCTCCTTTTTCTTAGTATGTAAAGCTGAGTCAAAAATTATCCAGGGGACAGGTTTTATAGAATGGGTTCTAATAGTAATAGGAGTCAGATGATCACAACAAACAAGAATTCTGAAATTATCTGTTACCTCAGGAAGCCTTTCAAGGAGATATCGAACTATCCTTCTATCAAAATCATCAATAGCTTTAATTTTTAATTCAAGATTTCCTTCATGGCTAACTTCATCTGGGGCTTCTACGTGAATGAGAAGAAAATCACATTCTCTCACGGCCTCTATTCCGTAATCCACTTTTCCTTCATAATTGGTGTCTATATAACCTGTAGCCCCTGGAACATCTATAACTTTTAGACCAGCAAGTTTAGCTAAACCTTTTATTAAATCCACAGCAGAAATAGCAGCACCTTTCAAGTGGTATTTTTCTTCAAAGGGTTCAAGCTCTGGGGTTCTTCCCTGTCCCCACGGCCAGATAGCATTAGCTGGTCTTTTATTTTCCAATTTTCTTCTTTGATTTATAGGATGTTTCTCAAGGATTTCAATGGCTTTCAAAATAAATTCCTTAAGATAGGGTTCTTCATCATAAGTCTGGAAGGCAAACCATACATTTTTCCCTATTAAATCATGAGGTGGATAGGTGTGGAGCCCTCCGGAGCCACCTCTCCAAATAAGAATATGTCTGTAGCTTACTCCTGGGATGATCTCAATCTTATCAGTGGCAGCCTTATGATTAATACTATTAATTAATTCTATAGCCTCCTCGGTGGAGATATGGCCTGCTGAATAGTCTTCCATAATGAGTTCTTTTCCCTCAAATCTAAGGGTTACAAGGTTACATCTATAAGCTACATCTTCAGGGCGTAAGGTGATTCCCCTGGCTGCAGCCTCAATAGGACCCCTTCCGGTATACTTTTCTTCGGGGGGATATCCAAGTAGCCCCATAATGGCAACGTCAGAGCCTGGATGCATATTGGGAGGTACTGTCTGACAGCTTCCTATCTCTCCATAACTTGCAAGAAAATCCATCCCTGGAGTTATGGCCACTTCAAGAGGAGTTTTTCCTTCAAGCTCCTTTAAAGGAAAATCTCCCATGCCATCAGCAATAAGTAAAATGTATTTTCTTGGACCAGTAACTACTTTTTCAGCCTTCCTTTCCTTTTTAGTAGCTTTTTTCTTTTTGGATGTGCCTTTTTCTTCTTTACTCATACTATCCTCCTGAAGATTTACCTTAAAAAACGGGCTATCAAGAAGGATATTCTAAAAAATAAGTAAAAAGTTAAAGTTAACAAGATCTGACCAAAAAAATCCATCGGAGAAAAAAGAAGGGAGAGAAAATAAAAACCTCCTAAAAAATAGAGTTTTTTCCTTTTATAAAGATTTACTGTTATTATGTTTTCCTTAATAAGAAGGGCAAAAATTAAAGGAATTTGAAAAATTATTATAGAAAAAAGAATTACTTTAAGAAAGAAAAAAAGAAAGGCTGATAAACGTAAATTGTTCTCAAAATTTTTTCCAAAATAAAGAAAAATTTTTAGAAAAAAGGGAGTTAAGAAAAAATATCCCAAAATTATTCCAAGAATAGCAAGAAAAATGGAAATAAAAAAAATTTTCTTAAGAAGGCTTTTTTCGTATTCATAAAGCTCACCTGAAATTGCCTGAAAAAGCCTGATTATTAAAATGGGTAGAGTGAGAGATAAGGCCAAATAAAAGGAGGCTCTAAGGACTACAAAAAGAGCCTCTTCAAGACTAATAAAAACAAGACTTTTCTCATGTAAAAGATGAAAATAGGGGAAAAGAAGATAGGGAAAGATTTTAGGAAATAAAAAGAAGATAGCAAACCAAGAGGCAAATAAGAAAAGTAAATATATTATAAGTTCTCTTCTAATTCTTGTAAGAATTTCATATTCAAAAATCTTAGGAAGATTTAGTTTGGTCATTTTTTTGGGAATCTATTCTATCAAGAAGTTTAAGAGGGTCCTCAAGCTCTTTTTTTATATCTTCTACATCTTTTTCTATTTCTTCAAGTTCGAGTTCTCTCTTTAATTCATCAATGGCTTTTTTTACTTCAAGAGAAAATTTAGCCAAAAATCTCCCCATTTCTGGAAGTTTTTCAGGCCCAAGAACAATAAGGGCTACAAGGAAAATTATTAAAGCCTCGCTGAAACCAATATTAAACACTACTCAAGATACCTCCTTGGAAGGGCTCTTCCAAGATTGCAAAATAATTCATAAGAGATAGTATCTGCTAATTGGGAGAGTTCCTCGGAAGGCACCTCTCCCCTTTCTCCTCCAAGCAAAATAACTTCTTCTCCAATTTTTGGACTTTCTATCTCTGTGAGATCAAGATAAAGGGCCTTCATGGAGATTGTACCAACCACAGGAACTCTCTTTCCTCTAATGACAGCAAATCCTTTGTTGCTTAGAGCTCGAGGATAGCCATCTCCATAGCCAACGGGGACAATCCCAACCACAGTATCTCTCTTGGCTATAAAAGTAGGCCCATAGCCTGCAGAGTCCCCTTTTTTTAAGATTTTAAGTTCTATAACCTTTGATTTTAGAGTCATAACAGGTTTAAGCTTAAGATAGGCTCTTGCCCTGTTTGAAGGATAACCACCATAGAGAGCAAGACCAGGTCTAACAAGATTTCCCCAAAAACCTTTATTAAAGATTATGCCTGCAGAGTTGCAAAAGTGAATATGTTTAGGGCTAAAACCCGCTTTTTTAATGATCTCTAAAGCTTCTTTAAAGGTTTTTACCTGTGCCTGATAGAGTTCTCCTTCAGGGTTTTCTGCAGAAGCAAGATGAGTCATAACCCCTGTAAGTTGAAGTTGAGGATTTTCCTTTAATTTTTTGAAAAAAGTCTCAAGATCTCTAAGGGGAAGGCCAAAACGGTTCATTCCCGTTTCCAGCTTTAAATGAAAATCAAGAGAAATTCCCTTTTGTAAGGTAAATTTTATAAGCCACTCAAGTTGAAGTAAGTTGGTAACCGTGGGAATTACTCTTAAGTTTTTTATCTCTTGAAGCCAGTCTTTTTCAAAACCAGAAAGGAGAATAAGGGGGTGAATGAAACCAGCCCTTCTTAGAAGTTGGGCTTCAAAGACTTCAGAAAGCCCAAAACCAAAGACTCCCTCTTGAGAAAGGGCCCTTGCCACCTCAATTAGCCCATGCCCATAAGCATCATTTTTAATTACAGGAAGAACCTCCACCCCTTCAGGAAGAAGTCTCTTTAAAGCTCTTAAGTTTTCTTTAAGATTGAAAAGATTTATCTCAAGAATCTTTGGCCAAAAAATAAAGAAACCTCCTTTAGGATTTGGCTTTTTTGCTTTTTAAATAATCTGATGCAGAAAGGGCTGCTATGCACCCCTCTCCTACAGCTTTAGCTAATTGAAGAGGAGGGCCTGTAAGATCTCCACAGGCAAAAATACCTTTAACATTAGTTTGCATCTTCTTATCTACTTTTACATAGCTTAAGGTCTCAGGGTCTAGCTCAATACCAAGGGGAGCGATAAGTTCAAGCGCTCCTTTAGCTCCTATTTCAATAAAGATTCCATCTACCTCAAGAATCTTTTCCTTTTCCAAAATAACTCCCTTTACCTCTTCTTCTCCCAGGATCTCTACAGGTTTGGCATAAATAATTTCAACAGGATAGCCTGAAAGCTCCTCTTCTAATTCATCAATTACTTTTAGAGGAATAAAATAGACCTTTTTTGCAAATTGGGTCAAAGTCTTAGCTCCATGGACGGCTGCAGAGCCATCTCCTAAAACTGCCACCCTTTTTCCTCTGTAAAACCAAGCGTCACAATCTACACAATAGGAAAGGCCCTTTCCCACAAATTGATCTTCCCTCTTGAAGAGTTTCTTTTTTCTCTTAACTCCTATAGCTAAGATAAGGGCCTCACCTCTAAATTTTTGCCCTTTTTCCGTTTCAACAAGAAAACTATTATCTTCAAGAATTTCAAGTCTTACAGCATCTTCCTTGAGAACTTCTCCTCCAAATTTTTGAACCTGAAAGATACCTGCTTCAAGAAGATCTTTACCATTGATTTTTTCTTTAAAGCCAAAATAATTTTCAATATGGGCAGAATAAAGGGCGCTTCCTTCAGGTTTCCCAAGGATAAGGACACTGTGTTTTCTTCTTGCAGCATGGATTCCAGCTTGAAGTCCTGCAGGACCTGCGCCAATGATTATGATTTCATAGTCCTTCATTCTCTTCCCCCTCAGAATAAAACTTTTCCTTTTTCTCTTCTTTTAAATTTATTCTATATTCTTCATAAAACCAGTTATAGAGATCTGCCAGTTTACATTCCCTTGAACAAAAGGGACGATAGGGGTTACCCTCCCAATAGGTTAACTTTTTGCAGATAGGACACCTTAAGGGTTTTCTTCCTTTAGAATCCACTTCTTAAAGTCTTCAAGATAATTTTTAACAGTTTTTCTACCCGTTCCACCAGGGATCTCCCTTCTTTTGAGAGAGTGTTCAATGGTAAGCCAGTTATAAATATCCTCAGAAATTAAAGGAGAAAAATTTCTAAACTCTTCAAGGGTTAATTCTTCAAGTCTTTTCCCCCTTTTTTGGGCATAGAGCACAATTTTTCCTGTTAGATGATGGGCCTTTCTAAAAGGAATTCCTCTAGTAACAAGATAGTCGGCAAGTTCTGTCGCAAGAAGGTACCCCTCTTTGAGAAGATTTTCAAGTCTCTCTTTCTTTAAGATTAAACTTTTTATTAGAAGGGTAGCCATTTTTAAAGAGGCCTTGGTGGTCTCTAAAGCCTGAAAAAGAGGTGGTTTATCTTCCTGCATATCTCGATTGTAACTTAGGGGGAGATTTTTAAAAAGAGTTAAAAGCTGAAGGAGATTTCCAAGGACTAAAGCCGTTTTTCCTCTTATGAGTTCGGCAGCATCAGGATTTTTTTTCTGGGGCATAATAGATGAGCCTGAGCAGAGACTATCAGGAAGGTCAATAAAGGAGAATTCTTGGCTCATCCAGAGGACAAGCTCTTCACAAAGTCTCGATAAATCAAGCATAATAAGGGTTAAAATAAAGACAAATTCTAAGGCAAAATCCCTTGAGCTTACCGCAAGGACACTATGAGGATGGGGAGCAAGAAAGCCTAATTCTTTGGCCATAAATTCTCTGTTGAGTGGAAAGCCACACCCTGCAAAGGCTGAACTACCAAGTGGCGAAAGTTTAAGCCTCTTTTCCAGATCAAGAAGTCTTTCATAGTGAAATCTCATAGCCTCTGCATAGGTTGCTATCCAATGGGAAAAAAGGACGGGCTGGGCATGTTGAAGATGGGTAAACCCCGGCATAACTACCTCAAAATATTCCTCAGCCTTAATAATAGTCTCTCTTATAAATTCTAAAAGTAACTTTTTAATTTGCTTTTCTTCTTCCACAAGATAAAGCCTTAAATCAGTGACTACCTGCTCATTCCTTGATCTTCCTGTGTGTAATTTATAGGCAATTTCTCCCACTTTTTCAAAAAGGGCCTTTTCTAAGTTCATATGAATGTCTTCATATTCCTTTCTAAAGATAAAGGCACCTTTGCGAATTTCTTCCTCTATCTCAAGAAGAGCCTTTTCAAGAAGAGATAACTCTTCAGAAGTCAAAAGGCCTGCATTAAAAAGAGCCTTAGCGTAAACAAGACTTGCTTTTATTTCTGCAAAGGCAAGCACATAATCATAGGAAATGGACTCAGTGAAATCTTCAAAGAATTTATTGGTCTCCTCCTGAAATCTGCCACCCCAAGGTTTTTGTGATACCTCCTTAACCATCATCCACCTTTTAATTTAAATTTTAAATATTTTATCACAGAAAATTTTTTTCATAAGCACTTCTCTCATTATTTATTAGCTTTCATAAAAATCTGCTTAAAATAGATTTTTATGGACCTTAAAGGGTTTTAGAGAATAGGGGAGTAGAAGGGGTTTTTACTCATTTTGAGAAGAAAGGTTATACAGGAATTGGTAAAAAACTTGAAGTTA
This sequence comes from Caldimicrobium thiodismutans, assembly GCA_002877875.1. Classification (GTDB taxonomy): domain Bacteria; phylum Desulfobacterota; class Thermodesulfobacteria; order Thermodesulfobacteriales; family Thermodesulfobacteriaceae; genus Caldimicrobium; species Caldimicrobium thiodismutans_A. Next base: position 9,181 of record PNIE01000061.1, on the reverse strand, counting down.
ATAGAGCATATAAGGGCCCTTGTCTATCAATTCTTAAGAAAAAGAGAAAAGCTCTTTGAATTAAAAAGGGAGATGCGGGCCTATGGGGAGAAGAAGAAAATTTTAGCTTATCCTCTGAGCAGAAAAGACGGTAAAAAAGGGAGTATGATGCTATGGTAGCAACAGGGCACTAAGTCATTGTATTTTCTATAAAGAGTAGATTTTAAGAGCAAATAGTTTGAAGAGGTAAAAGAGCTTTTGAAGAAATTTTAAAATTTTCTTGAGTATCAGGAATACAGATTTGTGCCTGTGATAACGGCCTTTAGTTTTGAGGTGTCACAATGATTTTTTTATTTCTTGACTTACCTTGTTTGTTATATATAATACACTGATTAAAAAAGTTTAAATCTGTGGGGGGATAAAATGGAGATTAAAAATTCAATAGCTAAAAGGCTTAAGAAAAATCTTTTTTTTGGTTTTGGTGTCTCTTTGATGGTAACTATTATAGGGATTTATCTTACTTTCCAGGTGCTTTTAGATAAAGAAAGCAAGAGTTCTCTTGAGAAAACTACCCTTTCGTTAAAAGAGAGTATTTATTGGCAAGGACAAAACGACTTAAAAGATCCCTTTTTGTTAGCTGAAAGTTCTGAGGTAAAAAGGATCTATCTTTCTTTGAAAAATGAGGTTGGGGATCTTTCAAAAGTAACTGATGAGAATAGAAAAATTTTTGAAAAATATGGAAGACAATTAAGAGATACTGTAGAGCCTATATTGTCGAGACTTGAGAAAGAAACGGGAGAAAGGCCCAAAATACACTTTCATCTGCCTGGGCCTCGCTCTTTTGTGAGGACCTGGAAAAAACCAGGAGAAGATGTTAAGCTGGATGATCTTTCAGGTTTTAGATTGGCTGTAGCCTCAGCACAAAAGTCTCAAAAACCAGTTACAGGTATTGAACCAGGTCGAGAAGGGCTTGTTTACAGAACTATTATTCCTATAGTAGTAAATGGAGAGGTAGTTGGCTCTGTTGAAGGAGGAAACCACTTATCGAGCTATCTTGAAAGATTTTTAAAAGCAAAACCCAGTCTTACTCATTATGCTATAATTTTGAAAAAAGATTTAGAAAAAATTATGGATTTTTATATTAAAGAGGGCAAAGGAAAAATTTTTGAGGACGTCCTTGTTTATACTCAGTCTAAAAACATAGATGAGTCACTTTTAAAACATTTAATAGAACATGTTAAAAAAGGAGACCATATATTTAAAGATAAAAATATATATTTTGTACTAATACCTTTAAAGGCCTATAATGGTGAAGATCTTGGCTACCTAATTCTTGGAGAAGATGTCTCTAAAACTGTGAATCTTTTTAGGCTATTTGGTGTGGGTATCTTGGCTGTACTTTTTATAGTAGGTTTTGTTTTCATACTCCTTTTTAATAGAGTGTGTACCTTTGTAAGTTCTCATCTTATGTCTACCACTAAGGCTATGCAAGAGCTTGCTAGTGGTGAGGGAGATCTTACCTTTAGGCTTAAGGCTGAAAGTGAGGATGAGATTGGACTTCTTGGTAAGTATTTCAATCAGTTTATGGAGACCCTTCACCATATGATAAAAAAATTTACAGAGAAGGTAGATATTCTCTTTTCTAACTCCCAAGAACTTGAGAATGAGGTAAAAGTTCTTGAAACTACTAGTTTGGACTTTAAGGAAAGAGCTGATTTTATTGCTATATCTTCTACAGAGATTCTTACCAGTATGGAGGAGATTTCTAAATCCCTTCAGGAACTCTCTTCTGCTATCACTGAGATTTCTCAGAGGGCAGTAGACAGTTCAGGAGTAGTTAAAGAGACTGTCTCAACAGTGGATGCCACCAAAGAGAGGGTGGAACTTCTTGTTAAGGCTTCTTCAGAGATAGATGAAGTAGTAAATCTTATTAACAGCATTGCCGAGCAAACTAATTTACTTGCTCTTAATGCCTCCATTGAGGCAGCAAGAGCAGGGGAGGCTGGAAAGGGTTTTGCCGTTGTGGCTAACGAGGTAAAGGAGCTTGCAAGACAAACTCAGGAGGCAACCAAGGTCATAGCAGAAAAAATTAGGCTTCTTCAGGAAAGTTCAGACGCGGTTTTTTCTTCAGTTGGAGATATTGTGAATCTTATCAAAAAGGTTGAAGATGCCTCAAATGCTATAGCCTCTGCTGTTGAGGAACAAACTATAGTGGTGAATACGGTTTCAGACCATATTCTTGGGGTTAAAGATAAAGTTATGATAAATGAGGAGCAGGCTATAGCTATTAAAGGTGCAGCAGAAGCTTTAGTTCAAATCTCTGAAAGACTCAAAAAAATTAGCACTGAGGTTAAAGGAGTTGCTGAAGAGATAAAAACCTTTACTTCTCAATTTAAGATCTAAGAATTAGGAAGCTCCTCCCTCTTTTTAGGGAGGGGAGTTTTTAAAAGTTATTGCTAAAGGGAAAATTTATAGTAAATTCTCCTTTGTCATAATTTTTAAGAAGGAGGAGTCAAGATGCTTGTAAAAAATTTCCTTTTTACCTCTGAGTCTGTAACTGAGGGGCATCCTGATAAAGTGGCAGACCAAATTTCTGATGCCATCCTTGATGCTATCTTAGAAAAGGATCCCTATGCCAGGGTGGCTTGTGAGACCTTGGTTAATACAGGAATGATTCTAATTGCTGGAGAGATAACCACTGAGGCAAGAATTGATTATCCAACTATTGCAAGAGGAGTAGTAAAGGAAATAGGCTATAATCATTCTGATCTTGGATTTGATTATCAGACCTGCGCTGTGCTTATAAGTATTGATAGACAAAGTCCTGATATTGCTATGGGAATAGATAGAGATGGAGAGATAGGGGCAGGGGATCAGGGCCTTATGTTCGGATACGCTTGTGATGAAACTCCAGATTTTATGCCTATGCCCATTTGGTATGCTCACAAGCTTGCTATGAGGCTTGCTGAGGTAAGAAAAAAGGGGATCTTACCCTTTTTGAGACCCGATGGAAAAACCCAGGTCACTATTAGATATGAGGATAGACGCCCTGTAGATGTTCACACTATTGTTATAGCTGCTCAGCACGATCCCACAGTAACTTTAAAGGAATTGAGAGAGGCTATTTATGAAGAGGTCATTAAAAAGGTAATTGCCCCTGAACATCTAAGACCAGATACTAAGATTATTATTAATGGAACAGGAAGATTTGTTATTGGAGGTCCCCTTGCAGATTGTGGGATGACAGGGAGAAAAATTATTGTGGACACCTACGGTGGAAGGGGGCACCATGGTGGAGGAGCCTTTTCTGGAAAAGATCCTACTAAGGTGGATAGGACCCCTTCGTATTATGCAAGATATGTAGCTAAGAATCTTGTTGCTGCAGGGGTAGCAAGAGAGCTTGAGGTTCAGGTGGCTTATGCTATAGGTGTTCCTGAACCTCTGGCTATCAATGTTAATACCTATGGAACAGAAACCATTCCTGTGGAAAAGATTCTTGATATTATTAATCAACTCTTTTGTTTCAGGCCTAAACATATGATTGAATATCTTAATTTGAGGAGACCAATCTTTAGAAAAACGGCTTGTTATGGACATTTCGGAAGAAATGAACCAGAGTTTACCTGGGAGAAACTGGATATGGTGGAAAAGATAAAAGAACTTGCAGGTTTTGATAAGTAAGGAGGATCTAAATGGATTATCATGTAAAAGATCTTTCACTGGCTGAAGAGGGGTTAAGGCTCATAGAGTGGGCTGAGATGGATATGCCTGTTTTGAGGCTGATTAGAGAGAGATTTTCTAAAGAGAAGCCTCTAAAGGGCTTAAGAATCGGGGCTTGCCTTCATATTACCACAGAAACAGCTAATCTTGCTAGGACCTTAAAAGAGGGAGGAGCTGAAGTTTTTCTCTGTGCCTCAAATCCTCTTTCCACAAAAGATGAAGTCGCTGCTTCTCTGGTAAAACACTTTGAAATCCCTGTTTTTGCTATAAGAGGGGAAGACAGAGAAACCTATTATGCCCACATTAAAGCTGTTCTGGATAAAAAACCCCATATAACCATTGATGATGGGGCAGATTTAGTTAGTAGCCTGCATAGAGAAAGGCCTAAACAGGCCGAAGAGATCTTAGGAGGAACTGAGGAGACAACCACAGGGGTTATAAGGCTTAAGGCCCTTGCCAAAGAGGGGCTTCTTAAATACCCTATTATAGCGGTAAATGATGCTTTGACCAAACATCTCTTTGATAATCGCTATGGCACTGGCCAATCAACTATTGATGGAATTCTCAGAGCTACGAATAGGCTTCTTGCAGGTTCAGTCTTTGTGGTTGCTGGTTATGGATGGTGTGGAAAAGGTCTTGCTATGAGAGCAAGAGGAATGGGGGCAAGGGTGGTAGTTACGGAGGTTGACCCTCTAAAAGCCCTTGAGGCCGTTATGGAAGGCTATTTAGTTATGCCTATGGATAAGGCCTCAGAAATCGGAGATATTTTTGTGACTGTTACTGGTTGTAAATGGGTAATAAGAAAAGAGCATTTTCTTAAAATGAAAGATGGGGCCATTGTGGCTAATTCGGGGCACTTTGATGTGGAGATTGATCTTAAAGGACTCTTAGAAATTACCAAAGAAAAGAGAAGCCTAAGAAGAGAAGTAGAGGAATATACTTTAATTAATGGAAAGAGGATATATGTGCTCTCTCAAGGAAGGCTCGTAAATCTTGCAGCTGCGGAGGGACATCCTTCAGCAGTTATGGATATGAGTTTTGCTAATCAGGCCCTTGCAGTAGAATATCTTGCCAAAGAAGGAAAAAAGCTTGAAAAGAAGGTTTATCCAGTTCCTCCGGAAATTGATAAGGAGATTGCACGCCTTAAACTTTCTACTATGGGGATTGAGATTGACCTTTTAACTCCTGAGCAGGAACTCTATCTTTCAAGCTGGGAAGAGGGAACTTAATTTCCCTCATGGAGATCCTTTTTCTCGGATATATCTCTGCAGGCTTTCCATCTCAAACAGAAGAAACTCTTTTAGAAAGTATTAGCATGGAGGAGTGGCTTATTCCTAATCCCTCCTCCACATTTTTGATTAAGGTCTTTGGAGAGTCTATGGTTGGAGCAGGAATTCTTCCAGGAGACTATGTTCTTGTGGATAGAAGCCTTTTTCCTAAAAATAATGATATAGTAGTGGTAAGAATTGAAGACGAGTGGACTATGAAATACTTCTTTAAAGAAAAAGGGAAAATTATTCTTAAATCCGCTAATCCCTCTTATCCTGATTTAATTTTTACACCAGATAGAGATATTGAGATCTTTGGAGTCATTATTGCGGTAATTCGAAAATATCGCTAAAATAATTTTTATGGCTCAACCTTTAAATATTCATGGATTCCCTCAGGCCATTCTTCACCTTGATGCTAATGCCTTTTTTGCCTCAGTTGAGCAAGCTGTAAATCCCGAACTTAAGGGAAAACCTGTGGTTGTAGGAAAAGAGAGGGGAATTGTTACCGCAGTAAGTTACGAAGGAAAAGCTTTAGGAATAAAAAGAGGGATGACTATTGCCGAAGTTAAAAGAAGATTTCCTCAGGCTGTTATTCTTGAGTCCGATTATGAAAAATATGCCCTTTTTTCTCAGAGAATGTTTGAAATATTGAGAGGTTTTACTCCTATAGTTGAAGAATACTCCATTGATGAGGCCTTTGCCGATTTAAAGGGATTAAGGAGGTATCACAGAGCAAGTTATGAGGAGATAGGGTATAGAATAAAAGAAACTATTAAGAAGGAGTTAGGAATTACCGTTTCTGTGGGAATAAGCCTTACCAAAGTTTTAGCCAAGATTGCCTCAAATTGGATAAAGCCTGATGGCCTCACTCTTATCTCAGGGAGAGAAATTCATCACTATCTAGAGAAGCTGCCTATCTCTGAGGTTTGGGGGATTGGTCCCCAGACAGAGGCCCTTTGTCATAAACTGGGAATTTACACAGCCTTGGATTTTGCCAGAGCTAAAGAGGAATTTATAAAGAAACACTTTACTAAACCACACTATGAGATTTGGCTTGAATTAAGAGGTATACAGGTTTATCCTGTTTTAGAAACCTTTAAGAATAGCTACCGAAGCTTAAGCAAATCTATCTCTTTTACACCTACGGCTGATAAAGAGTTTCTACTTTCTCAGAGTGCTTTTAATCTTGAACAGGTCTGTTTTAAGGCAAGGAGATATGGTCTTTTGGCAAAAAAATTAATTTATTTTTTGAAAGATGAAGAATTTAAAGTGCACTCTATAGAAATCAACCTTCCTTATCCCACAGCATATCCCAAGGAGCTTTTACCTCTTTTAAGAAAAGCCTTTGAAAATCTTTTCTATGAGGGGATTTCTTATAGACAAGTAGGAGTAATACTTACCGATCTTAGTCCAAAAAGGAGCTTTCAGTTAACTCTTTTTGAAAAATCCTCCCAGTCTATAGAAATGAAAGAGAAACTTTACGAAGCCTTAGATTCTATTATCTTAAAATATGGACGAACTTTTCTTACTCATGGAGTTAGCCTTCCAGTAACCAAAGAAAAACCTCTTTATAAAGGAAAATCTTTAAAAATTCCTTTGTTACCTATTCACCTTCTATAGAGAAGGTTTTTTAGGTGAAAAAAAGGAAAAAATCCCTCTTGACAATTTCTAAAAAAGATAAATAATTTAATCCAAATAAAAAAAGGAGGAGGGAGTCGCCATGAAGAAGTTACTTTCCTTGTTTCTTACTCTTGCGGTGGCTGGTGTGATTGGTTTAACAGCTGGTTGCAAGAAGAAAGAAGAAGCCCCTGCACCTGCAGAACAACCTAAGGCTGAACAGCCTGCTCAGCCTGCTCAACCAGCTCAGCCAGCTGCTAATCAGACAGGTGGAGAGCAGCAACAGCAACAACAACCTGCTGAAAAGCCTGCCGAAAAGCCAGCTGAAAAGAAGTAATTAGGAAAGAGGTTACGGGGGGGAATTCCGCCCCCCTTTTAATTTTAGTCTTTTTTGTGCTTTTCTTTAAATTTATGTTTTTTCTCTTTATCTAAAATGATGATTTCATCTTTGTCATCATAGTTCTCTTTAAATTCCTTATGTTTCTTTCCTTTTTTGGATTCATAAATTTCATAATTGACATCTATAAATCTGGGATATTTTTCTTTGTATTTAATGATTATTTGTGGATCCTCTCTGTAATATTCGGAGATAAACTTAATATTAGCTAAAGCCACAATGTCATCATCTACGAAAATTATTTTTTTCTTCTTTTTATGATGTCCCCAGGCTTTGCCATAGGGAGGGCCATAAACTATATATCTTTTAAAAACTATCTCTGGATATACCCTGAATCTCACCATGATATCATACCAGGAATACCCCCTTTTTCTTAATTCAATTATTACATCAGGATCAACTCCTGCTTCTCTAACAATAATTAAAATTACAGGAAGTTCTTCTTCATAAATAATGGGATAGCGTTTTTTGATGATAATGATCTGTTCTTCGGGAACTCTAAAATAATCTACCAGGGCAAAGTAGAAACTTCTTATTTTTCCGTCGCTGATGGAAACCCCAAGGTCAATTTCCTTGGCATAAAGAGGTATAGTGATAGCTAAAAGAAGGAAAATACTAAATAGAATAAATTTCTTCATCCTTTCACCTCCTAAGTTTTTAAAAAAATTTTGCAAAAATTATACCATTTAAAGAATTGATAAATTGAGTGCGAGTTTTTCAAATTTGTTAGTTACTTTATAGGGAAGAGACATTTTTGTCGAGGAAGATCTTTTTTTTCCTCAAGAACAGGTTCAAAAATTTTGATTGTTCCATAAACTCCGTCATAGCCACCTTTAGCAAAAACCTTGCCTTCTCTTACCCTTTTAACAGCTTCAAAAAGTCTCTCTGGTAGAATTTCTGAGAGTTCTGAGAGATCTTTTTTTAGGAGGATATTAAATTCAGATCCTGCCTTTTCCACATATTGATGATATAGTTTGTCAAGGGTTTTGGTATTTGGATTTAGAGAAAAGACCTCTGCAAGAATCTCCAAAAGTGGAACTAGGTGAACGGAGTAAGGTCTTCCAGAGGGTATAAAATTTTCTGGGCGATCAGCAAGTTGTTCTATACGATGAAGAACTCCTATGGTAATGGGCTGGCCACAGATTGGGCACTTATAACCTAGCTCCATAGTTTCCTTTGGTGTCAAGACCAAATTGCAAGCCCTGTGTCCATCAAGATGATACTTCCCTTCTTCAGGGTAAAATTCGATGGTATAAGCAATTTTGTTTTCTTTGATAGATTGGTAAAAGTTTTCATAGGTCATGGGATAGAAAAAGGCAGTAGCCTCTCTTCCTATTTTAGAGGGAGAGTGAGCATCAGAATTGGAGACCAAAGTTATTTTATCTAAAGCTGAGATCCTCCAATTCATTTCTGGATCTGAGGAAAGCCCGGTCTCAATGGCGTAGATATAGGGAGTAGCCTCACCAAAGGCCTCTTCAAGGCTGTCAAAGCCTGAGAAAGCGCCAAAGACTGAATACCATGGTGTCCAGGCATGAGCAGGAATAATAAGAATTTCTGGCGAGATTTTGATTAAGTCAAGAGTCAATTTTTCTGCTGATATCCCGAAGGTTGGTCTTCCATCGGCAGATAGATTTCCAAGTTTAGATAGATAAAGATTTATTTCATCGACTACTTCAAAGGTTGGGGCAGTAAGAATTAGATGAACTCTGCGGTTACTTTTATTCCCTTGAGAAAAGATAAGAGAAATTTCGGCTGTTAAAACAAATTTGGGCCCTTCTTCCTCACCAGATTTTACCACATAGAAGCCAGAGGTTTTATCATACTCCAGGTATTCCTTAAGTTCTTTTAGATATTGAGGATGGGTAAAATCTCCTGTTCCGAGAAGATCAAGACCTTTGAGTTTCCCTACCTTAGAAAGCGTTTTAGGTTCCATATTTTTGGAACTGGCTCTACTATATTTGGAGTGGAGGTGAAAGTCTGCAATAAAGGAGTTTTGAAGGACATCCTTAGGGGGTAATTTTTGATTTCGCATACGAAAGAAATTTTATGTGCCGGGGGCGGGATTTGAACCCGCACGGGATTATCTCCCACTGGATCCTGAATCCAGCGCGTCTACCAGTTCCGCCACCCCGGCAAATTTTAAGTTTATAAAACTTCAAAATAAAATTTTAATTTAACTTTTCTTTTTGGCAAGAAA
>PNIE01000072.1 GCA_002877875.1 Caldimicrobium thiodismutans | reverse complement strand
ACCTCAACTGCACATAAAGTGTAAAGAAATTCCCCATAAAACCAGGTCTTTTTTTCCATCCCACTTATTAAAAATCCTTACAGGAATCAGTTTTTTAATTAGAGTTTCAGGCTTGGTTTTACTTCTTTCCTTTAAACTGAGTTTCTCTTTTTCAGAAGAGAGAATGCTATCAATGGTTGCTGCGCTAATTTGTAGATGGGTTTTCTTTTGCGCTTAATTTTAGATTTGACATCGATTTTAATAGCCTTAAGAGGGGGTATGGAGATAATTTTTTGGTGGTTGCTTAAGAGATAAGAGGCATATGAGCAGTTATAGCCTAAGCTCAAAGCCAACTTCTTCCCCTAAGAGAAATTAGGAGACATTTTAATTTTTTCTTTAGATTTTAGATTTTTAATGAGGCAATTTGTCGTCTTTAAGGTTTTCTCAAGGGATGCTACTATGAACTTTACGATTTGTTTGTGTTTTTGTTTCTCATTCTAATATTATCTTTCCATTGTGGGGAGCTTTTTTGCTATTTTTTAAACAGCCTCTCTTTTGGATTTTTATTTGTTTTAATTAATGTGAAAGTAAATATTCAGAGAAAGAGTAGGAGATCTCTAAGCCCTAACATATTTATAATTTTCTTCTTGCCATTCAACGAGGGCTACAATTCCAGCAGGGACAGTTTTACCCCCATGAGGCACCTTTTCCTTAGGTATATTAAAGCCCTTTAAGGCATTTTCACAGAAATAGACCTCAATTCCATAAGAGAGAACCTCTTTAAAAAGCTCTTCATAAGGAGAAAAGTTATTTAATACCGTAATACCTTCAAAATTGACAAGAATTCTCACTTTATATGGTCTTTCTCTCATGGCTAAGGCAAAATTTCTTGAAACCTTAAGAGCTGCCTCAAATCTGTTAGAAGCAGGAACATGCAAAAGAAGTTTTAGTTTATCCATTTTTATATCTCCTCAAATTCCTCTTTTAAACTTCTGGATAATAGCCTTTGTAGAGAATTTTTTGGATTCTCCCCTTTATAGATTATATTATGTACTTCTTCACAGATAGGTAAAGATACACAAAGTTTTTCAGCCAAATCTTTTATTACAGAAACAGTTTTTACTCCCTCAGCAACCTGTTTTACCTCTTTTAAAACTTCAGAGAGAGCTTTTCCTTCTCCAAGTTTTAGGCCTACTTGATAATTTCTTGAAAGAGCTCCTGTGCAGGTTAAAACAAGATCACCAAGGCCAGCAAGACCATAAAAGGTTTCTAATTTTCCTCCTAACCTTGTTCCAAGTTTTATAATTTCAATCAATCCCCTAGTTATAAGACTTGCTCTGGCATTAAGGCCAAGTTTTAAGCCATCACATATTCCAGAGGCTATAGCAATCACATTTTTAAGAGCACCAGCTAGCTCAACCCCAACTGGATCATAACTACGATACACTCTGAAATATTTCCAGGCAAGTATCTCTTGAACCTTTGCTGTCTCCTTTCTTTCAGGCCCTGCAACCACAACTGCTGTAGGAAGACCTTTCGCCACCTCAAGGGCAAAAGAGGGACCGCCAAGAACAAAATAAAGCTTATTCTCTCCAAGTGCATCTTTAAGAATAGTAAGAGGAGTCTTTCCAGTTTCTATATCTATTCCTTTAATACCTGAGAGGTGAAGTTGAACATTTTTTAAATAGGGTTTTAAATTTTTTAAATTCTTTTCTAAGGTATGAGAAGGGATAGCCCAGATAACAAGTTCAGCCCTGTATAGAGCCTCCTCTGGGTCAAAAATTGCTTTTATATTTTCAGGAAGACTAATACCAGGAAGATAATAGGGGTTTTCCTTGAGGGAATTTATAGCCTCAACTACCTCCTTTCTTCTTGCCAAAAGATTAATTTCAAAACCCTTTTCAGCCAGAACTTTTCCAAGAGCTGTTCCCCAAGAGCCAGCTCCCACTATCGTTATTTTGAGCATACCTAAATTTTAAAGGCAAAAAGGGTATTTACAAGTTATTATTTGAACAAACTATGATTTGAAAAGTTTTAAAAGAGATTGTTCCTTGACTTTCTAAAACCTGTTTGGGCCAAAAAGCTCTCCCCAAATAGGAGCATAGAGCCCTGCAGTGATATTCTACTACAAATTTTTGAAAGCCCCCTTGACAAACTGGAATTTTTATTTTAAAATTGAAATTAAATTTCGAATTCAAAAAGTTTTTTTTATAGAGAGGTTACTATAGAAAGGTTTGGTTTACTAAAGGTAGTGCTTTTGAAAAGGGAGGTGCCTTTAAGAGGGTAGCTTTTACCATCTAAAGGAAATAAAAAATTTTAAAAATTAAATATCTATCACATAAAGTTGCAAAAAAATTTTTTTATGTTACAACCAAAAAACTAAAATTTTGCCAAGGGGGGTAGTTATGAAAAGAGGACTTTTAGGTATTCTTGCAGGGGTTGGAATGATTTTTACCACTTCTCAGGCAAAAGCCCTGGAGCTTACGGAAAATCTCTCTCTTGAAGCAAATTTGACCTGGGTACATCAATGGCTTGAACAGAGAAAAGGGGATTTTAAGGATAAAGATAGAGGTTCTCTTGTGCTTGATGGCATTTTAAGTTTTAAACCAACTAAAGTTGACGAATTTGCCCTTAGGGCAAGCTTTGCTAAAGAGAATGGATTAAAAAAGTATAATCCTTTTACTCTTTCTCCTAATGCTGATGATCTAAGAGATGATCTTCATAACATCAATGGAAGATCACGGGATCATCTTCAAGAGCTTTGGTATAAGAGAAGTTTTTCTCTTCCGGGAAATTCAACCCTAAGTGCTACCTTAGGTATTATTGATGGAACCAGCTATATTGATGATAATCGTTTTGCCAATGATGAGATAACTCAATTTATGAATGAAGTTTTTGTAAATAATCCTCTGGCTAATTTGATTAGCTATGATTATGGGGTAGCCCTTGAATTTGAAAAAGGTCCAGTAAATTTGAGATTAGTTGGGATGCAAAGCAAAACAGAAGAACATGAAAATCCAAGATTTCACCGTAAAAATTATAATTACTATGCCATCCAATTGGGGTATAAATTAGAAACACCCTTAGGCGAGGGGAATTATAGAATCTACGGTTTTACCACCAATAAAAAATTCCCAGATTGGAAGGAAGAAGATAAAGAGGCTCTGAAAGGGTGGGGTATTTCGGTAGATCAGGATTTGATTAAAGAGAGGCTTGGGATGTTTTTGAGGGTTGGTGTTCAGGATGATTCTGCTTATATAGACTACAATAGCATGTATTCCTTAGGCCTTCAATATAAGCATAAAGTCTTTAATAGAGAAATTATCTTTGGAGCAGGATATGCCTATTTAAAATCCCCCTCTAAAAATGAGGAGTTGAAATCTACTGATGTCTATGAAGCTTATCTCTCTTTCCCCCTTTATGAAAAGGAGAAAAAATTTGTCTCAACTCTTACCTTTGACTGGCAGTATATGAAGGATAACTTGAGGGAAGAAACTGATAAGAAAGGGCACATCTTTGGTATAAGATTAAATTTTGGCTTTTGAAAAAGGGCCTATCAAATTATTTTTAAATTAGAAAACCCCTTTTTTCTGACATTATCTTAAAAAATGGGCAGGTGCTTGACTCCTTATAGATAGCTTTTCTTTTGCCTTTAATCTTAGATTTGCCATCTATTTGGATAGCCTCTTGCCTAAGTAAATTTAGGGGATATTTTAAAATTTCCTTTAGATTTTTAACAAGGCAATTCGCTATATTGACAAATAGCTATAAAGGTATTAAATTATAGAATATGCAAAGCATGCTTTTAAAAGGGATTTCCCAGAAATTAAAGGCTCTATCTGATCCAAATAGGCTTAAAATTCTTTATCTTCTTAGTATCAGGCCTTGCTGTGTTTGCGAACTCGCAAAACTTCTTAAGATTTCCCAACCTACTCTTACAAAGCATCTGCAAAAACTTGAACATACAGGCTTTATTACAAGCACTCGGTATAAATTTTATCAGATTTATTCCCTCCATTATGAAGATGATTTTACAAAAGAATTAGCAGAAAAGATTTTAAGTTCTTTAAGGACTCAAAGGGAGGTCATTGAATTAGCAGAAAAGTTAGGAGAAAAACTCTACGAAAAGAAGGATAAGCTATGAATCTAAAGAGGGAAATTAAGTATCTTTTGGGTTTTATTCTATTTTATGTTTTCTTTTACCTTTTTCCTTTTCAAGAATGAATTTTACAGGGCTTAAAGGAAGGAGCTCTTCTCCTAAACTGGTATGCAAGAGAACATGTTCTTTTCTGCTTAATTCCTGCCTTTTATATTGCAGGAGCTATTAGTACCTTTATTTCCAAGGAATCAGTTTTAAAATATCTTGGCCCAGATGCTTCCAAGGTGCCCGCTTTTTTGGTTGCTTCAGTTTCTGGATAGATTTTGTCGGTCTGTTCCTGTACGGTTTTGCCACTTTTTGCTGGGCTTTATCTTCAAGGGGCTGGCATTGGACCTGCAACCACTTTTCTCTATTCAGGCCCTGCTATCAATGTGCTTGCCATAGTTCTTTCAGCCAAAGTTTTAGGACCAAATATTGGTATAGCAAGAGCTATTGGATCCATTTCTATGGGTATTCTCATAGGAATTATTATGCATTTTCTTTTTAGAGAATCTGAAAAGCAAAGGCTTTCATCTTTTCAAGGGTTTCA
>PNIE01000033.1 GCA_002877875.1 Caldimicrobium thiodismutans | reverse complement strand
AAAAAATAAAAAAAGGAGGTGATATTATGAAAAAACTATTAGCTCTTTTAACTGGAGTTACCTTTCTCTTTGGTGCAGCTGGGATGAGTCTCGCTACTGAAAAGAAAGATGCCAAGAAGGACAACGCCACTCAAAATGCCACCAAAAAGGAAACTCCTAAAAAGAAAAAAGTAGAAGGTTGCTAAATCTTTGAGGGGGGCAAACTTTGCCCCCCTTTTTTTTATTTTCATCTTTGGTTAATTTCTCAAGGATATATTTGATTAAATCCTTAAAATTTTCAAAACTATTTTCTTAAATAATCTTTTCAAAGTTTTCCCGAGTGCTAAAATATCATTTTTGAGAAATAAAAATATCTCAGGAGGTGTCCTATGAAGGTTTATTACGATAATGATGCCGATCTTTCCCTATTAAAAGACAAGGTGATAGCTGTTTTAGGATATGGCAGTCAGGGTCATGCTCATGCTCTGAATCTTAGAGATTCAGGTCTCAACGTTGTTGTAGGGCTTAAACCTGGTGGACCAAGTTGGGAGAGAGCTAAGAAGGATGGTTTTGAGCCTATGCTCCCCAAGGAAGCCTGTGAAAAAGCCGACTTAATTATGATTCTTGTACCTGACCAAACCCAACCTGCTCTTTATAAAGAGTGCATTGAACCGGTTTTAAAGCCAGGAAAAATGCTTCTTTTTGCTCATGGCTTTAACATTCATTATGGCCAAATTATTCCTCCTGCTGAGGTGGATGTAGCTATGGTTGCCCCTAAAGGGCCTGGGCATCTTGTGAGAAGAGAATTTGAGAGAGGGGCTGGAGTTCCCTGCCTTGTTGCTATTCATCAAAATGCCTCAGGAAAGGCCCTTGAAAAAGCCCTGGCCTATGCCAAAGGAATCGGCGGAACAAGGGCAGGGGTTATCGAAACCACTTTTAAAGAAGAGACAGAAACCGATCTCTTTGGAGAACAAGTTGTGCTTTGTGGAGGAGTATCAGCCCTTATTAAAGCTGGGTTTGAAACTCTCGTTGAAGCAGGCTATCAACCTGAAATTGCCTATTTTGAATGCCTCCATGAATTAAAGCTTATCGTTGACCTCATTTATGAAGGTGGTCTTGCCTTTATGAGATATTCTATCAGTGATACCGCTGAATATGGAGACCTCACTAGGGGTCCAAGAATAATCAACGAGGCTGTCAGGGCTGAAATGAAAAAGATCTTAAAAGAAATTCAGACAGGGGAGTTTGCCAGGGAGTGGATCCTTGAAAATCAGGCAGGAAGGCCTGTTCTTAATGCCTTAAGAAAGAAGGAGGCAGAGCACCCCATTGAAGAGGTAGGAGCGAGACTCAGAGCTATGATGCCCTGGCTTAAGAAAAATAAGTAAAATCCTATCTTATTTCCCTCAGGGTCTCTCTTACTGCCCTGAGGGTCTCTTCAATTTCTCTCTCTGTATGGGCTAAGCTTACAAACCAGGCCTCAAATTGGGAGGGAGGTAAATATACTCCTCTTTCAAGCATCCCTTGCCAGAATCTTGCAAATTTATTGGTATCACAGGCCTGAGCCTCACTGAAATTAGTAACAGGTTTATCATGGAAAAAAAGGGTTAACATAGAGGCACATCTTACAACCTGATAGGGAAGGGATAAATCCTTTAAAATCTCCTTTAGACCCTCTTCGAGCATCTTAGAGAGGGCCTCAAGTCTTTCGTAGGCTCCGGGTTTTTTAAGTTCCTTTATAGTTGCAAGCCCAGCTGAGACAGCTATGGGATTCCCTGAGAGAGTACCAGCCTGATAAACAGGACCCTCAGGAGCCACAAGATTCATAATCTCTGCCCTTCCTCCATAAGCTCCCACTGGGAGCCCACCCCCTATAATCTTTCCAAGACAGGTGAGATCTGGTTTTATCCCAAACTTTTCCTGAGCCCCACCAAGCCCAAGCCTAAAGCCTGTTATCACTTCATCAAAGATAAGAAGAGCACCATACCTTTGAGTTATTTCCCTGAGAAAGGAGAGAAAACCCTCCTTGGGAAGAACCACACCCATATTAGCTGGAACAGGCTCAAGAATAACACAGGCTATCTCTGAGCCATGCTTTTCAAAGGCTTCTTTTACAGCCTCTTCATCATTAAAAGGAAGACTTAAAGTATGAGCTGTAAGCTCCTCAGGCACTCCTGGACTTGCAGGAATACCAAAAGTGGCAAGGCCAGATCCTGCTTTAACTAAAAGAGAATCAGCATGGCCATGATAGCATCCATCAAATTTAATTATTTTTTTTCTGCCAGTATAGGCTCTTGCAAGCCTTAGGGCACTCATAGTGGCCTCAGTGCCGGAATTTACCAAGCGAACCTTTTCCATAGAAGGAATGCATTCCCTAATTATTTCAGCCATCTCTACTTCAAGCCAAGTTGGAGCCCCAAAACTTGTTCCTCTCTTACTTGCAAAATAAACCTCCGCAATCACATTGGGATGGGCATGTCCAAGAATTAAAGGCCCCCAGGAGCAAACATAGTCAATATAGCGATTTCCATCGGCATCTATTAAATAAGCCCCCTCCCCTCTTTCAAAAAAGACAGGATAGCTATTTACAGCTTTGCATGCCCTAACAGGACTATTAACCCCGCCTGGGATAACGTCCTTTGCCCTTTCAAAAAAAAGCTTTGAACGTGTTCTTTTCATGCCTTGCCTCCTACAAAAGAGTATTCAATATAAGCAAGTTTTTCTAAAATAAGAACATAGTTTACCGCCTCTTCTAATGTCTTCCCCCAGCTAACCACTCCATGCCTTTTAAGAATCACTACACAATTATTTCTACACAAATTAGAAGCAAATTCCCAAAGATTTTTACTCCCAGGTGGAAAATAGGGCAAAAGGGAGAGCTCTTTTAAGATAAGTCTCGCTTCAGGATGGAAAAATTCTTTAAAGTCAAAACCACAGCGCTCAAGAATAAGCACAAAAGGAGGATGAGCATGCACCACAGCCCCAGCCTCAGGGATTTTTTGATAAATTTTTAGATGAAGCCCCCATTCAGAGGAAGGCCGCCCAGAAATAATCTCACCCTCTAAAGTCACATAAGAAAGGTCTCTTTTTTCCAAAGTCTCTTTGATCCTTCCTGAAGGAGTGATAAAAAAGCCTTCCCCTGCCCTTACAGAAAGATTTCCCTCAGACCCAGTCAACAACCCCTTTTTAGCAAGATACTTTGTCCAAAAAAGAAGCTCTTCTTTCAAATCTTTCATAGTTTTATCCTTCTTACAAGGTCAATATTCTCAAGAGCCCACTCTACTGTTCTTTTGAGCCCCTCTTCTAAAGTTATCTCAGGTTCCCAAGAAAGCAATCTCTTAGCTTTTTCTATCTCTGCCCAGGTTACCTTAACATCTGCCTTATGAAAGGGAAGATAAACCCTTTTAGCCTTTTTGTTAAGATATTTCTCAAGAATTTCAATAACTTGGTTTAGGGTGTAAGGATTTCTTCCGCCGCCGAGGTTAATAATCTCATAACCAAGAGGTTTTAACGCAAGGATAGTGCCCCTTGCAATATCATCAATGTAAGTAAAGTCTCTTGCTTGAGTCCCGTCTCCATAGATTTCAATGGGCTTTTCTTCGTAAATCCATTTTATAAACCGAAAAATACTCATATCTGGCCTTCCGGCAGGGCCATACACCGTAAAATACCTCACCACAGTGATATCAAGCCCATATAGGTGATAATAGGTATAGGCAAGAAGTTCGGCTCCTCTTTTGGTAGCAGCATAAGGAGAAAGGGGAGTATCTACTTTAAGTTCTTCATGATAGGGAGGATTTTGACCTGCATATACCGAAGAGGTTGAGGCAATAACCATCTTGGAAATTCCAAACTCTTTCATTAAAGAGAGAAGATTAAGCGTGGCCATGATATTGCTTTCTACATAGACCCAGGGATCTTCCACACTCTTTCTCACACCAGCTCTCGCTGCAAGATGAATAACAGCCTCGATGGGATAGATTTCAAAGAGAAGTCTTAAGGCAGATAGGTTACAAAGATTGATTTTATGAAACTTGAAGTTTTCGTATTTTTTTAATTGGGAAAGCCTCCACTCCTTAAGAAGAGGATCATAAGCCTCATTGAGTTCATCTACTCCAAGCACTAATTTTCCCTCTCTCAATAAGAATTCACTAACCCTCCAGCCTATAAATCCAGCAGCCCCTGTAACAAGATAATACCTCATTAAAAACCTCCCAAGGATAGGCTTTTTCTCTTCAGATATTCACAGAGCTCAAAAGTCAAAAGAGCCTCCTCTTCTAAAACATTTTGGAGATAAATCAAATTTTTTTCTCCCAAAAAGTTTTTGAGCTCGGTGCAGAAAAAATTTCTACAAAAAAGGGGGGTTAGAATTAAAAAACAACCCTTTTCTCCAAGGAAAAGACAGTCACCTTTCTGAGGATGGCTTAAGCTAAAAGTTTTTCCCTCAAGTTTAAAGAGAAAGAGATTCAAAAAAAACTCTTCAGGGCTTAACTTCCATTCAAGGCCCTCTCCACAACACTTAACTCCCTTTTTAGAACATTCTTCACAGAATTGAAAGGAATTCGTCTCAAGATAAGCCTTTCTTGTTTTTGAGATAGCCTCTTTGAGGGCTAAAAGCTTTTGGTGAAAAATCTTATCTTTATGAATAAGGACCTCAAGCTCTCTATGGAAAAATTTTTGAAGCTTTGAAAAATAAGTCAAAGATTCCCTCATTTTATCCTTTTTCCCGAAACCTCTGC
>PNIE01000017.1 GCA_002877875.1 Caldimicrobium thiodismutans | reverse complement strand
ATTATTTTATGAGAAAAACCTTTCAAAGAGAAATTTTTATGAATCCTCAGGAGGTGGTAATTGGGATTATTGGTGGTGGTCAGCTTGCCAAGATGTCTTCTCAAGCTGCAAGAAAGCTTGGTTTCACTGTAAAGGTCCTTGATCCTACGCCAGGCTGTCCTGCAAGTGCTGTGGCAGAGCAAGTCATTGGCTCTTTTAAGAACCCTGAAGATGTTGAGAAATTTGCTAGATCTTGTGATATTATAACCTTTGATATTGAACATGTTGAAGTTTCCCCCCTTTTAGAGTTACAAGATAAAAAAATTATCCCCTCACCTCAGGTATTATCTCTCATTCAAAACAAACTTGAGCAAAGAAAGGCTTATAAACGGGCAGGGCTTCCAGTACCTGAATTTAAGGAAATCAAAGAACTATCTGAACTTGAGCGAGCTATCCCCTGTGTTCAAAAATCTATCAAAGGTGGCTATGATGGAAGAGGAACGGTTGTTCTAAAAACTAAAGAAGATTTGTCGAAGGCTCTTCCCTTACCTTCTTTTATAGAGGAACTTCTTGATCTTGAGAAAGAACTTGCGGTAGTGGTTGTGAGAAATGAAAAAGAAGTTGCGACTTACGATGTAGTTGAGATGGTCTTTCATCCTCAAGGGAATCTTCTTGACTATCTTTTTTGTCCTGCTCAAATTGATGAAAAGATCTCTCAGATGGCCAAAGAACTTGCCATTGAGGCTGTAAAAGCTATAGAGGGCTTTGGTCTTTTTGGAGTAGAATTATTTCTTGACAAAAGGGGAAATCTTTATATTAACGAGATTGCTCCAAGGCCTCATAATTCAGGGCATCATACTATTGAAGCCTGTTATACCAGCCAATTTGAACAACACATCAGAGTCATAACAGGGCTTCCGCTTGGCTCAACTAAACTTCTAAGTCCAGCAGTAATGATTAATCTCTTAGGAGAAGAGGGCTATTATGGTAAACCTATCTATGAAGGCTTAAGTGAGGCTCTCTCTATCCCAGGGGTATCAGTTCACATCTATGGTAAAAAGGAAACTTTTCCTCTAAGAAAGATGGGACATGTTACTATTTTAGGAGAAACCCTAGAAGAGGCTTTGTCCAAGGCTAAAAAGGTAAAAAGTCTTTTAAAAGTAAAGGGTGAGGTAAGAAAATGAAGGTAGGAATAATTATGGGCAGTGATTCAGATTTACCAGTGATGAAAGAGGCGGCAGAAGTCCTTGAGGAGTTTGGTGTTCCCTATGAGATTACGGTGGTTTCAGCCCATAGAACGCCTGAGCGTATGTATGAATATGCTAAAACTGCAGAAGAAAGAGGAATAGAGGTTATTATTGCAGGGGCAGGTGGGTCAGCCCATTTACCTGGAATGACAGCCTCACTAACCACCTTACCAGTTATTGGGGTTCCTGTGATGACAAAGGCTTTAAAGGGAATGGATTCTTTACTTTCAATTGTTCAAATGCCTGCAGGAATCCCTGTAGCTACTGTGGCTATTAATAATGCGAAAAATGCAGGCCTTCTTGCCATCCAGATTCTCTCCTTAAAATACCCTGAATTAAAAGAAAAACTGAAAAAGTATAGAGCTCAAATGAAAGAGGAAGTAATTGAAAAAGGCGAAAAATTAAAAACCCTTGGGTTTATAAAATATCTTGAAGAGAGTGGAGCTTAAAGGTATTTTAGAGCCTTTTTTCCTATATCCCTCCTATAATGGGCACCCTCAAAGTGAATAAGCTCAACAGCTTTGTAGGCCCTCTCAATAGCTTCAGTAATGGTTTCTCCAAGGGCAGTTACCCCTAAAACTCTTCCTCCATTAGTTAAGAATTTATCTCCCTCCTTTTTGGTTCCTGCATGAAAGACTATGACATCTTTTATGTCTCTAACTTTCTCAAGTCCTGTAATAATATGTCCTTTTTCATAACTTCCAGGGTATCCCTTACTTGCCATAACCACACAAACACAGGCTTTAGAACTTTCTTTTAATTCGTATTCTCTTAACTTTCCTGAGAGGGCCTTTCCCACCATTTCTAAAAAGTCATTTTCAATGCGTGGCAGAATAGCCTGAGCTTCAGGATCTCCAAGCCGACAATTGAATTCAAGTACATAGGGTTCACCTTGGCTTATCATAAGGCCAGCATAAAGAAATCCTGTATAGGGATGCCCTTCTTCTTTCATTGTTTTTAAAATAGGGGCTATAATCCTTTCTTCGATCTTCTTACGTACGGCTTCATTAACAAGAGGGGCTGGGGAATAAGCCCCCATTCCTCCTGTATTTGGCCCCTCGTCATTATCAAGAAGTCGTTTATGATCTTGAGAAGTAGGAAGAGCTTTAAAATTTTCGCCATCAGCTATCACAATATAAGAGGCCTCTTCTCCCTCTAAGTATTCCTCAATCACCACCTTTGAGCCTGCCTCTCCAAAAATCTTTTTTATAAAGATTTTTTCAAGGGCCTTTTCAGCTTCCTCAACAGTTTGACAAACAAAAACACCCTTTCCTGCACAAAGTCCATCTGCTTTAACTACTATAGGAACCCCCCTTTTTTTTACAAACTTTAAGGCCTCTTCATAGCTGTCAAAAACTTCGTATTGAGAGGTGGGAACTTGAGCCTTTTCCATAATTTTTTTAGCAAAGGCTTTACTTCCTTCAAGAAGAGCTCCATACTTATCAGGACCAAAAACAAGGATGCCCGCCTCAGAAAGGAAATCTTTGATACCCTTTACAAGAGGCTCCTCAGGACCTGGAATTACAAGATCTATTTTTTCTTTTAAACAAAATTCCTTTATTTTTTCAAAATCATTTATTCCTATACCCTCAGGTATCTCAGCTATTTCTGAGATGCCTCCATTTCCAGGAATACAGTAGAGTTTTGTTAATTTAGAGCTTTTTGAAAGGATATAACAAAGAGCATGTTCCCTTCCACCTCCACCAAGAACAAGAACCTTCATCTTTTAAAGACCTCCTTTACTCTTTTTTCAGAAACAATAAAACCTGCAAACAAAAAAGATTTAATTAAATCCCAGGGAAGAAAGGGAAAGACTGTAAGAGTTAAAATTTCTCTTAAAGTATAAGAAGTTGTAAAAAATTTATAATAGCCAGAGACAAACCAGATAACTCCAAAAAAGTAGATAAGAAGATGAGCCATTAATCCCAGAAGTAGGGCATAGATTGGTCTTTGAAGAAGGCCAGTTTCTTTTGCCTTACCAATCAAATAAACACCAGCGAGAAAACCAAGAAGATAACCACCTGTTGGGCCACTTAAAACAAGAAAACCACCCTTTACTCCTGAAAAGAAAGGAAGCCCAGCTGCCCCCAAAAGAAGGTATAATAAAATACTAAAAAAACCTGCCTTTGCACCAAGATAATAACCAATAAGGAGAACTCCAAAGGTCTGAAGAGTTAAAGGAATTGGGGTAAAGGGAAGGGGAATTCTTATTTGTGAAAGAAGGGCCAATAAAAGAGTGTAGGAGAATACGGTAGCTCCCTTAACAAGAAGGGCTCTTTTCCAATCAAGCACTTTTTCAAAGTTTTTCATGACTCTTTTCCTCTGAAAAATTTTATTGAAATTATAGAAAAGATTTAGATAATTGTCAATGATTTAGCTTTTTAATCATGATTACTTCTCTTTCTTAAGAACCTTTGTTTTATGTTTTTACATAAGATGAGGTAAACCTTGAAAAAATCTCTTAACAATCTAATATATAGAAAAAACTAAAATATTAAAAAGGGGGTTTTTTAAAAAGCATGACTCAGATGGTGCAAGATGAAGTAAGAAGGGATGGTTTGGAGGGTAATCTCTCCACCAAAGAGTTAATTTTTGAGGATTACCCTGTAGTTAGGTCTCTTTATGGAGAGAGAGGTTCTCACTTTAAAATTCTTGAAGAGGCCTTCAGAGTTAAGCTTATTCTTAAAGGAAATCATATTATTATTACTGGTGAGCCTGAAGACCTTGATCTTACAGAGAAAACTCTTGAAGAATTATATAGTCTTATAAAAGCTGGTTATACTATCTATCCTTCTGATGTGGAATATGCTTCAAGAATTCTTCTCGAAAATCCTAAGGCCAATCTTAAGGATATCTTTCTTGATACCATTCTGATTACCTCAGGAAGAAAAATAATTTCTCCCAAGGGATTGACTCAGAAAAGGTATGTAGAGGCTATAAGAAAATCTGAGATTGTTTTTGGGATTGGTCCTGCAGGAACAGGAAAAACCTATCTTGCTGTGGCTATGGCTGTGTCATTTCTTATGAGAGGAGAGGTAAATAGAATCATTCTTGTTAGACCTGCTGTTGAAGCTGGAGAAAAATTAGGTTTTCTTCCAGGAGACTTAGTAGAAAAGGTAAATCCTTACTTAAGACCTCTCTATGATGCCCTTTATGATATGCTTTCCTTTGACAGAGTAGTCAAGCTTTTCCAAAAAGGAGTAATTGAGATTGCTCCTCTTGCCTTTATGAGAGGAAGAACTTTGAATGACTCTTTCATTATTCTTGATGAGGCCCAGAATACTACTACTGAACAGATGAAAATGTTCTTAACAAGAATTGGGCAAGGCTCAAGGGCAGTTATAACAGGGGATGTCACTCAGATTGATCTTCCTGATCCAAAGAAATCTGGGCTTCTTGAGGCTATTGAGGTTCTTGAAGGCATTGAGGGGATAACTTTTGTTTATTTTACAAAAAACGATGTGGTGAGGCACCCCATAGTGCAGAAAATCATTGATGCCTACGAAAAAAAGGAAAGGAG
>PNIE01000015.1 GCA_002877875.1 Caldimicrobium thiodismutans | reverse complement strand
TCTGGATGGAGATAAATCTCAAGCGGAGAAAGATTTAAGAGATGGGCAAGGATTTTTTTAGCTTCTTTCTTAGCAAAATAAGGATCTTCAATTTGGCTGAGCTTTTCTAGAAGATATGAGTAGGCCTCCTTAACCTTCACAGGGTCTAACTTTTGGGTAGGAGACGATTGAGAATAATGGTTATAGTCTCATCAGGGGCTCTAAGCCTTCTTATAGAGGTCTTAACTTCGAAAACCTCCCCAGCCTTGACCAGAAAAGGAATAAGCGTTCTCTTTCTCTCTTCCGAGTGTGCAAGAAGAATTTCTCCCCCCGGGTTTAAATAGGTTTGAAAAATATTAAGAAGAGGTTCGTAGAAACTTTTTTTAAAAATAACCTCTGATGCAGCGATAATGTCAAAGGTCTCCTTAAGATCAGGTTTAAGAAAATCAAGTTTTCGGATTTTAAGAGAGAGATTATTTAAGTTGGCTGATTTTTCTAACAGCTTAAGAGGAAGTTCTTCGTAGTCTGTAGCTAAAACTTCATGTCCAAAGGCCCTTGCAAAAAGGCTCACCACTCCAAGACCACATCCAAGTTCAAGAATTTTCTTTTTCTCAGGCAAAGTAGCCAGATAATCAGCCAGAATGAGGCTTGCCTCCCAGATCTTAAACCAAAAGGGAAATTTTTCAGTCTCAAGAAAGGGATCACCCTGGAAGACATCTTCAAGTCTCTTTGGTTTTAAAATTTTAAGAGATTTTCCCCTAAGGGTTATCACCTCTTCATCAAGCTCGAAGTTAATTTCTTTTTCCATCTTAAGACCTCTTAAGTGTTAAAACTTTAAGAGAATTACTAAAAAAATAGCCAAAGACAAAATTAAGCGGTAAAGTATAAACAAATTAAGGCTGTGTTTTTTTAAGAAAGGAATAAGAAAAGCTATGGCTAAAAAGCTTGAGATAGCAGAGGCTATCAAACCTGAAAAAGCTATAGTTAAATCAAAATTATTATATTTATAAAGTTTTAAAGCTTCAAAAAGGCCTGCTCCAAGGATAAGAGGGGCTCCTGCAAGAAAGGAGTATCTTGCAGCTTCCTCTCTTTTTAGACCAAGAAGAAGTCCTGCGGAGATGGTTATTCCACTTCGTGAAGTTCCCGGAAGAAGTGCAAGAGCTTGAGCAAGACCTATTAAAAAGGCCTTCCCATAAGAAAGTTCTCTAATGGTTAGCCTTTTTTCTCCCCACTTTTCACCAAGATACATAGGAATAGTCATAATAAAGAGAAAAAAAGCCACTCCTAAGGGGGTCCTAAAATAAGACTCAATGAGGTGTTCTAAGGTAAGTCCTGCAATTCCACCTGGAAGAATAGATAGAAAAATATAAGATTTTAAATCCCAGGCCTCTTTTAAATCTTTTTTAAAGTAAATAATAATTGCCAGAAAAGAACCAAGATGGATAAAAGCATCAAAGGATAGATTACTTGAAATATTAAAAAAATTGGAGAAAAGAACAAGATGCCCAGTGCTTGAAATGGGAAGGAATTCTGTTAATCCCTGCAGTAATCCAAGAAGTATAGCCTGAAAGGTATCCAACTTCTAGTCTCCTATATATATCTTTTTTTCCGAAGAATATATAAAAGAAAAATACAGATGACTAAGACTATTAGATTTACAAAATAAAAGGCCTGTGGAGAATGCTTAAAAGGTGGAAGCTCTTGAAGAGGAAGGGGGATATTCATTCCAAACATACTATAAATTGTATTAGGAATAGAGAGAATAATTGCCATACTGGCAAGAAATTTCATTATGACATTGACGTTGTTATTAATGATTGAGGCATAGGCATCCATGGTATTAGAGAGAATGCTGATAAAAATTTTAGTCATTTCTAGAGCCTGTTTGTTTTCAATTTGAACATCTTCTAAGAGTTCGAGCTCCTCTTCGGTAAGTCTTAAGTAGCGTCCACTTTGAAGTTTGGAGAGAACTACATCATTTCCCTGAAGAGAGGTATTGAAGTAAGTAAGAGTTTTTTCAATACTTAGCATTCTCAGAAATTCTTCATTGGTTAAGGCCCTAAAAATAGCCTCTTCGTACTCCTCAATAATTTTATCAATCTGTCTTAAGAATTTGAGATAAAGATTGGTGGCCATTAAGAAAAAGTTTAAAAGAAAGGAGACTGGTTTTTCAAGATCAAAAGTTTTGCTTTTGTTAGCAAAGGAAATGAAGTCTTCAAAGATGGGATGTTCTGTAAGACAAATGGTTATAATGTTTTCTTCAGTGATTATGATACCAAAAGGTAAAGTTTCATATTTCACATAGAGGCCTGAACCAAGGGTGGTTGGAACTCTAATAATCATAAGAATTTGATTTTCCTCTCTTTCAAGGCGGGGGCTTTCTTCTTCATCAAGGGGATAGCGTAAGAATTCAGGAAAGATTTTTAGCCTAGTTTCCAAATAGTTTAATTCAAGTTCTGTGGGATGGGTGACACAAATCCATGAATTTTCCTGAATTTTTTCGGAGGGGACTAAAAGGCCTCTTTCTGAACGATATATTCTGATCATTTATAAACTCCCCTTCAAAATCCCTCACTATTAAACTCCTCTTTTTTAGAGTGTCAAGTTTTAAAATTTGTAATATAATTAAGCCCCATGAAAAGATATTTTTTCATTATACTTTTTTTAATTTTCATACTTTCAGGGGTTAGCTTTTATAAGATTGTCCAACTAAAAAAAGTCAAGTTTGTAACAGCCCAAGAGAAAACGGTGAAAAAGGTAGTCTATGCCTCAGGATATGTAAAACCTATTCAGTATGTGATTGTTGAGTCGGAGGTATCGGGGTATGTTAAAAAGATTTATGTGAAGGAGGGAGACTGGGTAAAGAAGGGAGATTTATTAGCCGAACTTGAGCCAAGAGAACTTCCCTCAAAGATAGCCGAAATTGAAAAGAGGCTTGCCTTAGTTGAAGAGAGATTAAGATCAGACTCGGAATATCTCAAAAGTTTGAGAAACGAGATTGAAATAGCCCAATCAACTTATCATCTCGATGAGAAAAAACTCTTGAGACGAAAGGAATTGTATAAAGAGGGGCTTATATCTCGCGAGAACCTTGAGGAAGCAGAAAGAGCCTATAGGGCCTCAAAAGAGGCCTTAGAAAAAGCCAAAAATCTCTATGTGGATACTATCAAGGCTCTTAAAACAGAAAGGGAAACCCTTCTTAAAGAGAAAGAGGCTTTAAAAGAGGAGCTTGCCAAGTATTATGTAAGAGCTCCTATAAGTGGTAAAGTTTTAAAAAAATATGTGGAAGTGGGAGAGTTTGTCTATCCCATCTTCAGTGAAAATAAACTCTTTAGTCTTGGAAGTTCAGAAAAGGAAATCCTTTTAGAGGTAGATGAGGAATATGCGAGTCTTGTTAAAGAGGGCCAAAAAATTTATCTTACCTTTGATAGCTTTCCAGAAAAAGTTTTTGAAGGAACTTTAACCCAGATTATAAGAGAGGTTGATAGAACCAAGAGAAGCTTTATAGTTAAAGCTAAACTTAAAGAGGAGATTAATTTGCCAGCCTTAGCTACAGCTGAAGGAAATATCCTTGTAGAAGAGAGAAAGGCTCTTTTAATCCCCCAGAAAGCCCTTTTACCTGGTGACATCGTTGAGGTTAAGGGAAGAGGTAGAGTAAAAATTAAAAGGGGAGAAAGATTTGAAGACTACATAGAGGTCCTCTCAGGAATTAGAGCAGGTGAGGAAGTAAGAATTTTTGAATGAAAGCCTCAATTTTTATCTCAAAGTCTTTTTTAAAAAAGCGCAAGAAGCAAACTTTCATTTCGATTCTTGGGGTTGCCATTGGAGTTTCTGCCTTTATTGTGATGAGTTCTCTTATGTTTGGCTTTCAAAAATACTTTATTCAGCAGATCATTGATATAGAGGCTCATATATCTATTAAACCCAAAGAGGAAATTGAGGCAGAAAGAATTATCCGACGGATTGAACCAGAGGCCTTGGTTAAGGTCTATGGGAATAAACCCAAAGAAAAAGATAGAATCCTTGGATGGAGGGAAATAATCAGAAAACTTGAAAGGCATCCTGAAATACTTGGAGTTTCTCCCCATCTGGAGAGTAAAGGTGTTGTAAAATATGGGGCAAAGGAAAAGCCAGTAAGTCTTGTTGGAATAGATCCACCCAGAGAGGCCAAAACCTCAGTTATTGAGAGATTCTTAGAATACAAAAACTTAAGGGAACTTGAGAGTAACAAGGATTCCATCATTTTAGGTAAAGTAGTTGCTCGAGATCTTGGGATCTTTGAGCCAGGGAAGAAGGTAGTTTTAGCTTTACCTAATGGAAAAACAAGAATTTTAAAAGTCATTGATTTTTTTAATTCAGGGATAACTAATATTGATTCCACGAGAGTTTACCTTTCTTTGAAGACACTTCAAGCCTTTCTAGAGAGGCCAGATGAGGTAAATGTTTTAATTGTAAAAATAAGAGATGTTAACAGGGCTGAGGCCTTAGCCAGGGAGCTTAAAAAGGAAATAAAATATGAAATTGAGTCTTGGCAGAAGGCTTATCTCAATTTCCTAAAAATTTTTAAAATTCAAAATATGATTACCTATATGATTGTCTTTGCGATAATAACTGTCTCTGCCTTTGGAATTTTTAATATTATTATGATGACTGTTATGGAGAAGAGAAGGGAAATTGCTATTCTTATGGCTATGGGATATACTCCCCGAGATATAACCACCATTTTTCTTTTTTCTGGAATAATCATTAGTTTTCTTGGAGGGTTATTAGGTTTTAT
>PNIE01000030.1 GCA_002877875.1 Caldimicrobium thiodismutans | reverse complement strand
GTGAAACTCATTCCTGTAAAATATCTTGTATCTGGAAGGTTTTTTACAGGCATCAAGGGTGCTAGTATTTGTTGTAATATCGGGCATGCATTGAGCTATTGCTCCCTGAATACAAGCTCTTGCAAAGGTTATCAATTCTTTTGCCTGAGCTTTTCTTATATAAGCTCTGAAAGTTGTTAATGCAATGGCTACTAAAGTGGCAATAATGGCAATTACAACCATAAGTTCAGATAGTGTAAACCCCTTTTTCCTCATCTTTTACTCCTCTTATTTAAATTTTTTATCCCTTTTTATATCACCCATTTCATTCAAGTTTTGGAAATTTTCTTCTTGATAGAACCTTTTTTTAGAGATTTTTATTACAAAAAATAGCAGAACCACTTTTCAAATACACTGCTAATTGAATCAAACTCTTTAGCAAAGTTTTTAACTTGGAATAGATACTCTTGACTTGACGGACTTTCTAATTATATATTAGTAATAAAATAAAAACAAAGAGATAAAAAATGAGAAACAGAAGGCATGAGTGGTTAAGAAGAGATTTAGAAGAAGATGTAGACACCAGTGCCTTAGAAGAACTTGCAAAAATTCCACAAGAACTTATTGATAAGGAAGCTGCTCAAAAGTATATAGAATGGAGATTTTTTAAGTCAGAAGTTATCAGGTTTATCATAGGAACTATAATACTCCTTGTCGTAGGATCCTTCTTTTTTTATATCGGTATTTATAATGCTTATAAGATATATCGTAAAGGACTTTATGCAGGAGAAGATGCGTTTATTTGGTCCTTTGGAGTCTTTTTTATATTATTACTAGTTATAATAGCCTACATATGCGCAGCATATGATCTTTATCTTCGGTATAAAGTCTTAAAGAGAAATAAAGAAAAAAATTAGATTAACCTTCGATTAGTTTTATAAGTAATTCTCTTTCTCTACCTTCAGGTATTGCTTCAGCCTGAGTAAAAGCAAGAAGGGGAAAAATTTTTGGTTGAGGATATTGGGTAAGTATGTTATAGTTTAAGTAGAATTTAATAGTTGGGCCTGTAGCTCAGCGGATAGAGCACAGGGCTCCGGACCCTGAGGTCGGGGGTTCAAATCCCCCCAGGCCCATTGAGTTTCTACCTTCCTCGTTAGAAAGAATTCTATTCCAAAGGAGATTTTAGTAAAAAAGAAAAAGGTCGGTCAGTCTTTTATGGTCCCTTTTCTATGGATTTTTAAGGCCTTTTGAATAAAAGAGGTTAGAAACCTATTTCTTAGCAGAAATTAAGAAAGAAGGGCCCCCTCCCATTAAGAGGGGACAAAATATTAAAGTTCAACACCTTCTTCAGCATACTTAGCTACAAGATCACCTACTTCTTGAGTGGTATATCCCATTTTTCCAGCTGATAGACTTTTTAAATGGTCTCTACACACTTTAATAACAGCCTTTTCAATAGCTTTTGCAGCCTCATTAAGGGTGTTATCTTTAAATTTATCTCCCAACCACTCAAGCATCATCATACCAGCACATATAGCTGCCAGTGGATTGATAACGTTTTTACCAGTATACTTAGGAGCAGACCCTCCAATCGGCTCAAACATGGAGACACCTTCAGGATTTATATTACCTCCAGCTGCTATTCCCATTCCCCCCTGAATCATAGCTCCAAGATCAGTAATAATATCTCCAAACATATTATCTGTTACAATTACATCAAACCATTCAGGATTTTTGACAAACCACATACAGGTGGCATCTACATGGGCATAATCTTTTTCAATATCAGGATATTCCTCTCCTACTTCGTGGAAAACTCTCCACCAAAGGTCCCAGGCATAGGTAAGAACATTGGTTTTTCCAACGAGAGTTACTTTTTTCTTTTTATTTCTTTTTCGACAATATTCAAAAGCAAATCTTATACATCTTTCCACTCCATAACGGGTGTTGATAGACTCCTGAATGGCAACCTCAAAAGGAGTTCCTTTCCTTAAAAAGCCTCCACCACCAGCGTAAAGACCCTCAGTATTTTCTCTAACCACTACAAAATCAATGTCCTCAGGGCCCTTATCCTTAATAGGAGTCCAGACACCAGGATATAGTTTTACTGGCCTAAGATTAACATACTGATCTAATTCAAAACGGATTCTTAATAGAATTTCCTTTTCAAGAATCCCTGGCTTAACTTCTGGATGGCCGATAGCTCCAAGATAGATAGCATCGTGCTTCTTAAGTTCTTCAATGCCTCCTTCAGGAATAGTTTCGCCTGTTTTTAGATATCTCTCTCCACCCCAATCAAAGTAATTCCACTGAAATTTAATATTATATCTTCTTCCCACGGCCTCAAGAACTTTAACTCCCTCACGAATAACTTCAGGACCTGTTCCATCTCCAGGAATTACTGCTATTTTATAAGTCCTCTCACTCATACTTAAAGCCTCCTTCCCATAAAATTTTTTAAACCTTATAATATAACCCAATCTTTCACTTTACCAAGTCCTCTTAAACTGTTTCCTATGTATAATTCTCCCTTTTTTAGATCCTCTATTTTTAATGGATATTCTTTGGCAAGGCCTTTTTTTAACATCTCCTCTCTCAAAACTCCAGGTAAAATTCCAAAATCAAGAGGTGGGGTCAAGAAAAGATTATCCACCTTTAAAAAAATATTAGAAATTGTACCTTCTAAAAGAAAATTATCTTCGTTATAAAAGAGAATTTCTGTAAAGCCAAATTCATTGAGCCTTTTTCTATAATGATCATATTCCTCTCTAAAAGTAGTTTTATGAAAGTGAAAGAGATTTTTGGGAGTTTTTCGCTTTATAAAACCCACTTTTAGATCTTTTCCCCAGGAAGGAGTTTCTATAGGACTGCTTTCGAGTCTTATTTTACCATGAGGAGATACCACAAGTTTAACTCTAAAAGGATGCTCTTTAGTCTTTAAATTTTTCTCTAGAAAGTTCGTAAAATTTCTATAGGTCTCTAATTCTTTTGGAACAGTAAATTTGAAAAAAAGCAAGGAATTCAAGAGTCTCTTATAATGAAGTTTAATCCTTGAAGGGTTTTCCTTCCACAAAAAGGTTTCAAAGAGTTCAAAATAGGGAAGGGGAGAAAGGAAAAAATGGGCTTTAAGTTTAGTCTCTTCAAATTCCTTTTCAGGGCTACTGTCCCAAACAATTCCTGCCCCAACCCCAAGTTCTCCTTGATATAGGTTTTCTGAGAGAGGTTTTAAGAGGAGGGTTCTTATGGCTACATTAAAGATAAAATTCCCCTTGGGAGTTATAAAGCCTATAGCTCCGGTATAAACATTTCTTGGTTCCTTTTCAAGCTCTTTTATGATTTCCATAGTTCTTATTTTAGGTGCTCCGGTTACGGAACCACAGGGAAAGAGGGCTTTAAATATTTCAAAGAGTTTAGTCCCTTTAGGAAAGGTACCTTTTATAGTGGAAATCATTTGATGAAGGGTAGGATAGGTTTTAATTTTGAAAAGTTGAGATACCTCCACAGAACCTACTTTTGAGATCCTTCCAAGATCATTTCTTATAAGATCAACAATCATGAGGTTTTCTGCCTGGGTTTTTTCATCACTCTTAAGAAAAATCTTTTGAGCTTCATCAAACTTTAGTAAAGGTGCTCTTTTTTCAGTTCCCTTCATAGGAGAACTTAAGATCTCTTTTCCTCTTTTTCTTATAAATAACTCTGGAGAAAAAGAAAGGATGATATAATCCTTGGCTTGAAAAAAGCAGGCATATTCACATCTCTGGGAGAAAAGGATATAGTGAAAGATTTGCCAAGGATTGCCCTCAAGGAGAAATTTAAATTTGCCAGTAAAGTTTACCTGGTAGGTGTCCCCTGAGGCAATATAATCCTTAATTTTAGAAATGGCTTGATAGTACTCTTCCCTTTCTAAATTTAGAGTGCAGGATAAGACCTTAAAGGATGGCGTGAGCTTAAGAGGATAAATTTTTAAAGTTTTTCTTTTTTTGAAGAAAATAAAATGAGCTAAAGGTGTCTCAGGTCTTCTGTATAGGTGATAGAGTCTTTTCTCAAGAAGATATCCCAGTTCATAAGAAAAAAAGCCAAAGGCATAAAGGCCTTTTCTAATTAAGGTCTCTATTTTTTCAAAGAATGGAGGTACTTCTAAAGGATTTTCACTACATAAAATAAGTTCTTCTTCTGGCTCAAGAAAAAGATAGCCTTTAAAAGGAATAGATTTTGAATTTACCCAAAGAAAAAGGTTCATTCCTTTTCAAAGGTAACCATAATTAAGATAATGATAAGGAAAATTAGGGAAATTATAAGGAAATTTGAAAGTTTAAAAAAAGAATTGAGCTCACTTATTGAAGGAAAGAAAATAGGTAGGGCAAAGAAAATTAATAGGGCTCCCTCCAAGGTTGAAAAACGAATTAAAAACTTTGAAAGTTTTTTTCTAAAACTCCATTTTTTTTTCAATTGAGGTTTTAATTCAAGAAGATAGGCTAAAATTTCATTTAAAGCTTTTATTTCTTGAGCGATGAATTTTAGCTCTTTGGCAAGATCAGAACGATTAAGTCTCTTATGAATACGGTCTATAATCTCATGAGCTGTTTTTAATTTTTGTCCAAAAATAACATCTTCAACCTTATAGGGATAACTTTTCCAGAACTGCTCGCAAATTCTATATTGAGATATTGCTTTTTCCAATTCTTGTTTAAATTTTTTTTGTTTGGTGACTATGTAACTACTTAATTCAAGAGAAAGCTCAAGGGCTCTTTTTGTAGCCTCTTCAATGGAGTTGATTCCACCTTGATAAACCTTGTTTTGAATGTCCTTTATTTTCTCTAGGTATTCAATTTTTTCTTCTTCGGTCATTATCTCCTTTAGCTTGTGATACTTGTCTTCCGTGTCTTTCAATCTACTTACAGCTTCCTCTCGAACTCGTGAAAAGGCTTTTTCAAGTTCTATTTCTAATTCCCTTTCGTGCTTGATAAAAAGAGGTTCTAAAAAGGCAAGATAAATACTTATGGGATGCTGAAAAAAGGGGAAAATTTTTTCAAAGGTTTCTTCTTCTTGGTAATTGAGGAGATGAAGTAGATAAAAAGCAGGCACACAAGAACTATCAGAAGATAAAGCAAGTCTGTAATTCTCAGAAGCTATAAGTAAGTCTCCTTGGAAATGATAAATATATCCCTTCAAAAGATAGAGATAACTGAGAATAAAGGGGTTTTTGGTTAAAGATAAGGCAGTTTCAAGATAATAAAGGGCCTTTTGAAAGTCTTCTTCTATAATGGAGAGCACCATAAGGCCGAGATAAATTCGAAAATCCTCTTCTTCGAGGGCTTTAAATTTAGATTCTGCACTTTTATACCGCTGATAAATAAGATCTTCTAAGGCAAGAAAGAGCTCTCCACCTTTTAGAGGAATCTGTATGGGTTTCCAAAGAGAGGCCCAGTTATTAATTTCCTCATGAAGATAAAAAGGTATCTTTAAAAAAGAAGGAAAAAGATAGAAGTGACGGATGTAAAAAAAATTCCAAAAATTTTCAGTTAACTGCTGGCTTTCGTAAGATTCCTTTAAATTTTTGGCAATGTCACCTAAGGAATAATTTAATAGTTTTTTAAAATCTCCTAAAGGGTCAAGAATTTTTAAACCTGGACAATTCTCACTTTCATGCCAATAACTTTTACAGAAAAAACAGGGTTTATCAAGGGGAACAAAGAAAATATCCTTAAAATTGAAGAGAAAATTAGGTTCCACTGTGGAAGGGAAGATAAGTTCTTCAGTTTCCTCAGAAATCTTGAGAAATTTATAGAAAAGTTTTACCTCAGATAAGGCCTTAGAAATTTCATTTCTTACTTCTTTTGAAAAATAGATCTTTCCAGGACGAAAGAGGATTCCCTCTGAAAAGGGAAAATTTTTTTTAAATAGAAAAAAAATAACTGGAAGTGGCGCTTCTCCAATATCAGTAGAAAAGTTTTCTTTTAGGGAGTGGAGAATATCATTTATCTTTATGAGATTTTCTTTTTTGACTTCAAAGAGGTATTTTTCTTTTTTTTCAAAGGTTTTAGAGAGATAATCCTCAAGATAATCAAGAAAGCTTTTACCTTTAGTCTTAAAAAGGAGAGATAGAAGAGGTTTTATTGGTTTAATTTTTAAAAGCATTTCTTAAGATAAAAAGGATTAGTCCTACAGTTACGGCTACATCAGCTATATTAAAGGCTGGCCAGTGATAGTTTTGGTAGTGTAAATCAATAAAATCAAGAACAGCACCATACCTAATTCTATCTAACCAGTTCCCTAAGCCACCCCCAAAAATAATTCCAAGAAGGATTTTATTAATTTTATCGGTTTTTTTAGCATAAAGATAAACAAGAAACAGTATTAAAGGAATTAAAAAAAGAATTAAAATTGAAAAAATTTTAAAAGATTCTTCCATTAAACCAAAAGCCATGCCCTTATTCCAGATCTTAACTAAGTTTAGAAAAGGGGTTATCTCTAAAAAAGTATAGTTCCAGCGAAGGATTAAATATTTAGTTATTTGATCAAAAAGAAAGATAATAAGGGCAAAAAAATAAAATAACTGCATAAATCTAGGACACCTGGGCTGGAGATATTAAATTTTTAATTACCTCTAGACACCGGCTGCAGAGTTCGGGGTTCTCAAGGCTTCCAACTTCTGGTTTTCTTTGCCAACATCTTTCACATTTCTTATAAGAAGTTGGTAGAATAAAAATTTTTAGATTTTTTATTTCTTCTCCTTCATAGAGAATTCCCTCTTTAGGAGGTAACCCTTTAGAAAATTTGGCAATCATTAAAAAATATTCCCAGAAGGGGGCATCTTTAAGGATTTCTTCATACTCCTCAGGGGCCTCAAAGTAGATTTCTGCCTCAAGGGAGCTTCCAATGATTTTTTTATCTTTTCTTGCAATTTCAAGGGCCTTTAAGAATTCCTCTCGCAAAGAAAGGATTTTCTTCCATTTGAGAAGTTCTTCTTCGGTTATTTTGAAATCATACTCAGGAAAATCACAGAGAAAGACTGATGGTTCCTTTTTTGGATAGGGAAGGTGTTGCCAGATATCCTCTGCAGTAAAGGATAAGATGGGGGCCATGGTCTTTACTAAGGTATCAAGGGAATAATAAAAGACTGTTTGGGTAGCCCTTCTTTTAAAACTCTCTTTAGTCTCACAGTAGAGAAAGTCTCTATTTATATCAATGAGAAGGGAAGAAAGTTCTACTGTGCAGAACCTATGAATTTCATAGGTAACTAAGTGAAATTCAAAGTCTTGATAAGCCTTTTTGATTTTTCTTAAAGACTCTGAAAGTTTGTGAAGAATGTATCTTTCAAAGGGGGGAAGTTTCTCAAAGGGAATGAGGTCTTTTTCGGGATTAAAATCATAGAGATTTCCCAATAAAAATCGGCAAGTATTTCTTATCTTTCGATAGGTTTCAACTAGTCTGTTTAAAATTTCTTCTGAGATCTTTATGTCATCCCGATAATCTTCAGCAGAAACCCAGAGACGAAGGATTTCTGCACCATATTTTTTAATGAGATCCTGAGGATGAATAACATTTCCCAGACTTTTAGACATTTTTCTGCCTTTGCCATCAACCACAAAACCATGGGTAAGAATCATTTCATAGGGAGGAACTCCTCTTGTTCCCACAGAACAAAGAAGCGAGCTTTGAAACCACCCACGGTGTTGATCCGATCCTTCAAGGTAGAGATGAGCGGGAAAACGAAGTTCCTTCTCTTTTTCAAGGACCCCTGCGAAGGAGACTCCAGAGTCAAACCAAACATCAAGAATGTCCTTCTCTTTATCAAAGGATTTTCCTCCACAAACTGGGCAAACCGTTCCTTCAGGTAAAAGTTTTTCCACAGGTTCTTCAAACCAAGGATCGCATCCCTTTTCTTCGAAAATAGAAAGAACTTTTTCGTAATATTTAAAATCTTTTAAGTATTCTCCACATTCTTTACATTTAAACACTGTAATAGGAACACCCCAGACCCTCTGGCGGGAGATACACCAATCTGGCCTTTTTTCAAGCATACTTTCAAGGCGGTTTCTACCCCAATAGGGAATAAATTTAATTTTCTCTAAACTTTGAAGAGCCTTTTTTCTTAAATCTTTGGCCTCCATAGAAATAAACCACTGATCTTCAGCCCTAAAGATAATAGGCTTTTTACATCTCCAGCAATGGGGATAACTGTGAGAAATCTTGTCAGCTTTGAGAAGAAGACCTTTTTTTTGAAGGTCTTCAAGAATTAAAGAATTAGCCTCATCAAGTTTCAATCCTCCAACAAGAGGGGTATCCTTATAAAATCGTCCTTCCTGATCAACAGGAGTATATACCTCAAGCCCGTATCTTAATCCAACCTGATAGTCCTCCTCGCCATGCCCAGGGGCTATGTGAACAACCCCTGTTCCTGTTTCAAGGGTAACAAAATCTGCAAGAATGATGAGAGAATCTCGTTCATAGAGAGGGTGCTTAGCTTTCTTTTTCTCAAGAAAATCGGGTTTAAATCTTGCAAGAATAGGGGGAAGTTCACAATTTAGCTCTGCACACAGAGCTGAAAGTCTTCCCTCAGCAAGGATAAGATATTCCTCCTTAAGCTCCACTATGAGATAATCAAACTCTGAATTAAAGGCCAGAGCTAAATTGGCAGGCAAAGTCCAGGGAGTAGTTGTCCAGATAAGAATAAAAGTGGGTTTTTCCAGTTTGATTTGAAGGGTATTTTCAAGAATCTTAAGGGTTTCTTCCCTTAGTGGGAATTTTACATAGATAGAGGGGGAGGTGTGAGGTTCGTATTCGACCTCAGCTTCAGCCAAGGCAGTTACACAAGTAGGACACCAAAAAACGGGTTTTTTTCTTCTGTAAATCTGTCCAGTAGCAAGAAATTTTAGGAACTCCCTGGCAATGGTTGCCTCATAGGATTGGCTAATAGTGAGATAGGGCTTTTCCCACCTCCCAAAAACTCCAAGCCTTTTGAATTCTTCTCTCTGAATATTTATATACCTTTCGGCATACTTTCTACAGGCCTCTCTTACCTTAAGAGGGGGAAGTTCACCTCTTTTAATTTTGAGCTCTCTTTCCACATTAATTTCAATGGGAAGCCCATGACAGTCCCAGCCTGGGATAAAGGGAGCATAAAAGCCAAGCATAGTTTTGCTTTTAATAATGATATCCTTAAGGATCTTGTTAAGAGCTGTTCCTAAATGGATATGTCCATTAGCATAGGGTGGACCGTCGTGTAAGATAAAGGCCTCAGAATGTCTTCTTTTCTCAAGCATTTTTTCATAAATTCTTTCTCTTTCCCAAAAGGCAAGAAATTGAGGCTCCCTTTCGGTGAGATTAGCTTTCATAGGAAAATCCGTCTTTGGAAGATTAAGGGTATCCTTCCAGTCCATTTATTTCCTCCCTGAAAGAAAAATAAGATATAGGCTTTATTTTAACACATTTTTGGGATTCCACATTAATTTAAAAATTTAAATCATTGACAAAAGGGGTAGATAGTTTAAATTTAAAGAAACTTTCAAAAAGCCCTCACTGGGAGAGGTCTATGAAAAAAGAGATTATGTCTTCTGCTTTGAGTACTGAAGGAAAGGGGGTAAAGGTTTTTTTTGCGGAGTTTGTAAATGAAGACTACTTATTTGGTTATATAGGCAGAATAATCTATGGAGAATCAGGGCTTCAGCACATTTACATTCTGGAGAATAAATTCTGGGGTAGGCTACTTTTTATTAATAACAATTTGCAATTTACTTCGAGGGATGAATTTGTCTACCATGAGGCTTTGGTGCATATTCCTATTCAGAGTGCCCCTGAGGGCTTTATAAAAAGGGTTCTAATCTGCGGAGGAGGAGATTATGGAGCTGCTAGAGAGGTTTTGAAATACCCCTTTGTAGAAGAGGTTATTATAGTTGATATTGATCCAAGAATACCCAAAATTGTGGAAGAGTTTTTCCCAGAACTTCTTCCTGAAAATCCTAAAGATCCAAGGCTTAAGATTATTACTGAGGATGCCTATGAAGTTGTGGAAAAGTATCTTAGAGAAGGGAAGACCTTTGAACTAATAATTATTGATTCAACGGACCCAGATATTGGGGAGATTACCCAGGAACTTTCTCATGCCCTTTTTGGAGAAAAATTTCACCGCATGCTTAAAGAGATTTGCCCTCAAGGAATAATTGTACAGCAGTGTGGGACTCCCTTTACGATGAAAAATATCCTGGTTGGTGCCTATAGAATTTTCAAAGAGGTTTATTCTGAAAGGGAGATTTATGTTTATAGAGCCAATGTTCCTTCCTTCGGAAGTGATAATGCCTATCTTATGAGGTGTCCTTTTAAAAATCCACAAGAGCCAAAGGGTCTTGAACTTACCAACACGAGATATTATAATTTTGATATCCATAGAGCTTCTTTTGCTATTCCCAAATTTTGGAAGGAGGCTCTTCAATCATGAAGATTCTTGGTATTCTTGGTTCTCCTCATAAAAATGGAGGAACTGCCCAGCTTCTTCTTGCAGCTCTCAAAGCTGCCGAAAAGGAGGGAGCTAAAATTGAATGGTATTCCCTTTATGATGGAGAAATAAAGCCTTGTGTAGGATGTATTCAAAATGAAGGACCTGAATGTCGATTCCCTTGCATTTTTGAAGATTATGGAAAATTTTTGTTACAAAAGATTTATGAGGCAGAAGGCCTTATCTTTGCCACTCCCATTTACTGGTTTGCACCCTCAGGGGTTATGAAAAATCTTATTGATCGGATGACCTGTCTGGAAAATATGGTTGCCTTTGGTGAACCAAGCTATCTTGAAGGCAAGGTCTTTGGAGCTATAGTGGTGGGAGCTGACACAGGGGCTATCATGACAGGAGGATATCTTGTGGCTACTCTCAATTCCATGGGTGCTATTATTCCACCCTGGGCTATAGCCTATTCTTACAAAAGTAAGGCCTCTCTTTGGGATGATAAGGATCTTATGAATGCTATCAATGTGGGGCTTCTTGTAGCAAGAACAGTTGCTTTATTGAAAGGAAAGAAAACAAGTTTATTTTATGTGGAAGATAAAGGTCTTTTAGAGGAAATTCGCAAAGAGGTGCTTACAGAATTAAAATTAGCTGAAGAGCCTAAAAAATATGTCAGAAAAGTCGGGTATCTCCGTTATTGAAGCCATTCATGGAAGAAGAAGCGTCAGAAAATATCTTCCTGAAAAGCCAAAAAGGGAAGATATTTTAAAGATTCTTGAAGCAGGAATTTGGGCTCCCTCTGGGCATAATAATCAACCCTGGCGTTTTGTAATCATTTGGTCAGAGGAGATAAAAGAAAAACTCTCAAAACTTACTATTTACAAAGAACTCGTTAGAAGAGCACCGGTGCTAATAGGGGTTTTTCTTGAAAAGAAGGCTATGTACCACCAGATCAAGGATCACCAATCAGCAGGAGCCTGCCTTCAGAATATGATGCTTGCAGCCTATGCCCTTGGGCTTGGAACTTGCTGGCTTGGAGAGATTTTAAAAAATGAGGATAAGGTAAAGGAGATCTTGGGATTGCCTTCTCAGGAATATGAGATGGTTGCCCTTTTGAGCGTTGGTTATTCCGATGACAAAAGCAAACGAGCAGAAAGGAATCCTCTTTCAACTTTTATTTTAAAAGAGTTGGATTAAACTATGCCAATTGCAGAAAATAAAAGGAGGGTATTTTATGAAAAAGGTGTTTTATATTTTAAGCAGTTTTATTTTGGTTCTTAACGCTTGCAAGGGGGCTATTGGAGAATCTTCAAAGTGCCCTAAATTGGAGGACCTTCAAAAAACTATTAATAACATTCAGCAGGGTATTCAACTTGAAAAGGTATCACATACCCCTGTATATGGACTATGTGAGGTAGTAGTAAAAGTCTCTGATTCAGATAGGGGAATTTTTTATACAGATTCCCAGGGAAAGTATGTTATTACGGGAAATATAATTGAGCTCTCTTCTATGAAAAACTTAACTGGCGAAAGACTAGCCTCATTAAACAAAAAGGTTCTTCCCAAAGAGACTTTGGCTGAGCTTGAAAAGTATGTGGCCTTTACGGTAGGGACTTCTCCTAATTATGTATACCTTATTACGGATCCTGATTGTCCCTATTGTAAGAAAGCAGAGGCTATTCTTGAAGAGCTTATAAAATCTGGGAAACTTACGGTGAAAGTAATTTTATTCCCTTTAGAACAACGACATCCTCAGGCTAAGGCCAAGGCTATTTCTATTTTGTGTGATAAAAAGGGCTTTGAAGGGCTAAAAGCTGGTTATCTGAGTAACAACCAGTGTGCAGAGGGAAAGAGTCTTGTGGAAAAATCTATTAATTTTATGCAAAAAATTGGGGTGAGAGGTACACCTACCTTTGTTTTTCCTGATGGCGAAATGAAAAGTGGAGTTCTCTCACCAGAATATATCCTTAGTAAGTTTAAAAAGAAAAGTTAATGCTTTCAAAGGAAGAAAAAATTTATTTATTAAAACTTTGTAGAGAGGTTCTTAAAGCCTATTTTCAAGGAAAGGTTTTCAAGCCTGAGCCACCTTTGAGGGAAAAATGTCCCCATCTTTATGAAAAAAGAGGGGTTTTTGTGACCCTTAAGAAAGGGGGAAGACTAAGGGGGTGTATAGGCACTCTTGAGGGAGAAAAGCCCCTTTATGAAGAGGTTTGTGAGGTAGTTTTAAATTCTGCTTTTAGAGATCCCAGGTTCCCACCTCTTGAAAAAAGAGAACTTGATGAGATTGAGATTGAAATTTCTATCCTATCTCCCTTTGTTAGGGCAAAACCAGAGGAGGTTGAAGTTGGTAAACATGGAATTTTCCTTAAAAAAGGACCTTTTCGTGGGCTTCTTTTGCCCCAGGTAGCTACTGAATATAATTGGGATAGAAGGACTTTTTTGAGACAGGGATGCCTTAAAGCAGGGCTTTCAGAAAATTGCTGGGAAGACCCAGAAACAGAACTTTACCTTTTTACCGCTGAGGTTTTCAGTGAAAGAGAAATCTTCTAAAATTCTCTTGTAATTTTAAAGAATTCTTTTAAGATTTAAAATTTACTATGAAATGGAAGGAAAAGTGGGAACATATAGATAAGGCAAGAAGATTATTGAAGCTTCCATTAATCACTACCCGAAAAGAGATTGTTGAGAGATATCATCACCTTGCCAAAGAATTACATCCTGATAGAGGTGGAGATGCTGAAAAAATGAAGGCTTTAAACGAGGCTTATCAGATTTTAATTGAATATTGTGATAACTATAAAATTGAATTTAAGCCAGACCCAATGACCCATGATCCTACAGATTTTTGGTTTCAGCACTTTGGAGAAGATCCTGTTTGGGGGAAATTTAACGAGGATAAAGACCAAGAGGGGAGTTGAAAATGTTAATTGTACAGAAATATGGTGGAACCTCTGTGGCTACTCTTGAGAGAATTAGAAAAGTGGCTGAGAGGGTTGCTAGTTATAAGAGGAAAGGGGATGATTTGGTAGTAGTAGTATCAGCTATGGCTGGAGAGACAGATCGGCTTATCAATCTTGCAAAGGCTATAACCCCCAATCCTTCCTTAAGAGAACTTGATATGCTTGTTTCCACAGGAGAGCAGGTAACAGCCTCACTTCTGGCTATAACTCTTCAAAGTATGGGATATAAAGCTATTTCTTTATTAGGATTTCAGGTTCCTATTTATACGAATGAACTTTTTACTAAAGCTCGTATTAAAGATATTAAGATAGATAAAATTAAGAGAGAACTGGCTGAGGGAAAGATCGTTGTAGTTGCGGGTTTTCAGGGGGTTACTGAAAAGGGAGACATAACTACTCTTGGCAGAGGAGGATCCGATACCACAGCTGTTGCCTTAGCTGCAGCTCTTAAAGCTGATCTCTGTGAGATATACACTGATGTTGAGGGAGTATACACCGCTGATCCAAGGGTTGTTCCCAATGCTCGAAAACTCTCTAAGATTTCTTATGAAGAAATGTTAGAGATGGCAAGTTCTGGTGCCAAAGTCCTTGAGATGAGATCAGTGGAACTTGCTATGATTTATAAAGTTCCTTTAGTGGTTCGTTCGAGTTTTAATTATGAGGAAGGGACTTTGATAATCGAGGAGGATGAAGAGATGGAAAAGGTGCTTGTTTCTGGAGTGACTTATAACAGAAATGAAGCTAGAATTAGTCTTTATGGAGTACCTGATAGACCAGGAGTAGCTGCTAAGATTTTTGGGCCTATTGGTGAGGCTGGTATTGTGGTTGATATGATTATTCAGACAGGCAGACCCGATGGAAAGGCAGATCTTACCTTTACTGTTCCAAGAACTGACTATAAACAGGCTATGGAAATAGTAAATAGGGTTTGTGAAGAGCTTGGGGTTGAGCGAATAGAGGGAGATGACAAGATTGCCAAGGTTTCCATTATAGGTGCTGGGATGAGGACTCATTCGGGAGTTGCTACCAAAATGTTTGAGACTCTTGCTAAACACGGTATCAATATTATGATGATATCTACCAGTGAGATTAAAATCTCCTGTGTAATTGATGAAAAATATACAGAGCTTGCTGTAAGAGCCCTACATGAGGCCTTTAATTTAGAGGGAGATATCAAGGAAGAAAAATGAGAAAGATTGAGATCTACGACACAACTTTAAGGGATGGAGCCCAGGCTGAAGAGGTTAATTTTTCAGTAGAAGATAAAATAAGGATTGCTCTAAAACTTGATGAATTGAAGGTTGATTATATTGAAGGAGGTTGGCCTGGTTCTAATCCCAAAGATTTTCAGTTCTTTAAAGAAATCAAAGATTATCATTTGAGACACGCTAAAATTGTTGCTTTTGGTAGTACTCATCATCCAAGAAAAAATCCAGAGACCGATGAGATATTTCAAAGCTTGCTTCAGGCTAAAACAGAAGTAGTTACTATTTTTGGGAAAAGCTGGACTATTCATGTTAAAGAGGCCTTAAAGACTACTTTAGAGCACAATCTTGAGATTATTGAAAATTCTGTTCGTTATCTTAAACAGCACGTTGCCAAAGTAATTTATGACGCTGAACATTTTTTTGATGGTTTTAAAGAGGATCCTGAGTATGCCCTTGAGACTTTAAAGAGGGCTCTTAATGCCGGGGCCGATTGTCTATGCCTCTGTGATACCAATGGGGGAACTCT
Source organism: Caldimicrobium thiodismutans (assembly GCA_002877875.1). GTDB lineage: Bacteria > Desulfobacterota > Thermodesulfobacteria > Thermodesulfobacteriales > Thermodesulfobacteriaceae > Caldimicrobium > Caldimicrobium thiodismutans_A. The sequence continues at coordinate 6,523 of PNIE01000030.1, read as the reverse complement.
TCCTCATGAGATAAGGGAGATCATAACTCGAATCAAGGAAGTTTTAGGAGAAAGGGCTTTTCTAGGAATACATGCTCACAATGATTCTGACTGTGCGGTGGCTAATTCTCTTGAGGCTGTGAGGCTTGGTGTTTCTCATGTTCAAGGAACTATCAATGGAATTGGTGAGCGCTGTGGTAATGCCAATCTTTGTTCTATAATTCCAAATTTAGTGTTAAAGATGGGATATGAAGTCTCTGCCAAGGATGTTCTTCATAAACTAACAGAGGTATCCCGTTATGTTTTTGAAATAGCCAATCTTCCTCATCCACCAAGGCTTCCCTTTGTGGGAAGATCAGCCTTTGCTCATAAGGGAGGAGTTCATGTGTCAGCAGTGCTAAAAACCCCAAGAACTTATGAACATATTGATCCAGCTCTAGTTGGCAATGTTAGGAGAGTTCTTGTTTCTGAGCTATCAGGAAGAAGCAATATTCTTTATAAAGCCAAAGAGCTTGGAATCGAGCTTGATGCAGAAAGTGCTCTGGTGAATAAAATTGTTGAGGAGATTAAAAAACTTGAGGCAGAGGGTTATGAATTTGAGGCAGCAGAGGCCTCCCTCGAGCTCCTTATCTATAAATTGATGGGTGAGCCTAAGCAATATTTTGAGCTTCTTAGCTACAAGGTCTTTGACCAAAAGCAACATCATCATCAATCTCAGGCAGAGGCCACGGTGCTTGTTAGGGTACCTCCTGGAGTAGGTGAAGTAGAGCACACGGCTGCCCTTGGAAATGGACCGGTAAATGCCCTTGATAATGCTTTAAGAAAGGCCCTCGAGAGATTCTATCCTCAGATTAGGGATATGGAACTTGAAGATTACAAAGTTAGAGTGCTTCCTGGGCTTCCAGGAACAGCCTCTAAAGTAAGAGTTTTTATTCTCTCAAAGAGTAAAAATCATAAATGGGGAACGGTGGGGGTTTCAACAAATATTTTAGAAGCCAGCTGTCAGGCCCTTATAGATTCTTATACCTACAAACTTTTTTTGGATAAAAGGAGTAAAGCCTAAATTGCCTATAAGAATTTCCTTTGCAGGAAAAGGTGGAACTGGAAAAAGTACACTCTCTGCTCTTCTTGTAAATTATTTAATAGATAAAAATCTGAAACCTGTATTGGCTGTAGATGCTGATCCCAATACTAATTTGAATGAACTTTTGGGGGAGGAGGTTTACATTACCTTAGGAGAAATTAAAGAAGAATTGAGAAAAAGTGTGCCTGATAGTATGGCAAGATATGATTTTGTGGAAATGAGGCTTCATCAAGCTATTATTGAGGCTGAAGGCTATGATCTTCTTGTTATGGGCCAACCTGAAGGCCCTGGTTGTTATTGTGCAGCCCATTCTTTTCTCTCTCAGGCCTTAGAAAAACTTATGCGCTCTTATAATTATTTGGTGATTGATAATGAAGCAGGAATGGAGCATCTTTCCCGGTTAAACCTTCTTGAAATGGAGCACTTAATCGTAGTTTCTGACGCATCCTATAGAGGCATTATGACAGTGGGAAGAATTGCCGAGCTTACAAAAGCTCTTAATATAAAAGTGGAGAATCTCTGGATGGTAGTAAATAGATGTCCCGAAAATATGCCTGAGGAATTAAAAAAATATGCTCAAGAGATCTCGGAAAAATATGCCTTGAAACTGCTTGCTTTTTTACCTGAGGATCTAAAAATACTTGAATACGAAGCTAAGAAAATACCAGTTTTCAGGTGGGAAAATTCATCTCTTAAGAGAGCTGCTTACTCAGCCTTCGAAAAAATACTAAATCTATGAAACTTTCTATTTATAATTCTCTCACACGAAGGGTTGAAGTCTTTGAGCCTTTAAATCCTCCAAGGGTAACGATGTATGTTTGTGGTATAACTGCTTATGATTCTTCTCATCTTGGACATGCAAGAAGTGCTGTAATCTTTGATGTTCTTTATAGGCTTTTAAAGTTTCTTGGCTATGAGGTTATTTATGTAAGAAATATTACAGATATTGACGACAAAATTATTAATCGGGCAAATAAAGAGGGAATAGACTGGAGGGAATTGACAGATAAATATACTAGAGAATATCAGGAGGAGATGGAAAGACTTGGAGTATTAAAACCAAGTTATGAACCTAAGGCCAGTGAACATATTTCAGAAATGATCGAAATCATTGAAAGGCTTATAAAAAAAGGCTTAGCTTATGTGAGTGATGGAGATGTCTATTTTTCTGTGGAAAAATTTCCTCAATATGGAAAGTTATCAGGGAGAAAATTAGAGGAGATGCTTACAGGGGTTCGAATTGATCCTTCAGAGAGGAAGAGAAATCCTTTAGATTTTGCCCTTTGGAAGAGTGCTAAACCAGGAGAACCCTATTGGGAAAGTCCCTGGGGTTATGGAAGGCCTGGCTGGCATATTGAGTGCTCGGCTATGAGCCTTAAATATCTTGGGGAAACTATTGATATCCATGGTGGAGGCTTAGATCTCATTTTTCCCCATCATGAAAACGAAATTGCCCAGTCTGAAGGAGCAACGGGTAAACCTTTCGTGCGTTATTTTATTCACCATGGCCTTATAACAGTTAACGGCGAAAAAATGTCAAAGAGCCTTGGTAATTTTGTGACTACTTCCTATCTTCTTGAGAAGTATCATCCTGAGGTAATAAGAGCCTTTCTCCTTTCTAAACACTACCGTTCTCCTCTTGATTACTCCGAGAAAGGAATAAAAGAGATGGAAAAGGCCATCTATAGAATGTATGAAACCTTCTATTGGATTAAAAAGGCAAAACCCAAAAAGGAAGGGCCTTCATCCAAAGAGAGAATTAAAGGTGTCATAGAGGCTTATCAAGGGTTTAAGGAAAAATTTCTTGAATCACTCCTTGAAGATTTGAATACCGCACAGGCCATGGGATTTTTATTTTCTCTTGAGGGAGAACTTTACAATTTTATCAGGAAATTTTCTGACCTTACTTCAGAGGAGATAAAAACGTTAGAGGAGATTTTAAAGGAACTTCAAAAACTCTCAGGAGAACTTTTGGGCTTTGGTCATTCAGATCCAGAGGAATTCTTTAAAATAGAAAGGGAGAGAAAGTTAAAGAGGCTTGGGAAGTCCTTTGAAGAGGTAGAAAAGCTTATTGAGACTCGCTTTAAGGCAAGAAAAGAGAAAAATTTTGAACTGGCAGATAGGATCAGAGAAGAATTAAAAGAGTTGGGTATTCAACTTAAGGATACCAAAGAAGAGACCTTCTGGTATGTGGAATAATGATTTGGTTTGATTATCTTGCCCTTGGCTTTACCGCTTATTTTGTTATAAGAGGCTTTTGGGTAGGGCTTCTTAGGAATCTTTTTTCTTTAGCGGGAATGGTTGTAGCTTTTCTATACTCAGGCTGGTTGGCTTTAAAGTTAAATCCCTATGTAGGACATATCATAAGTCATCCCAAAGCTTCTTTCTTTGTTAGTTATCTCTTAGCTTTTCTGTTAATATATCTAACCTTTGTTATGTTTGGATTGCTTTTTTATTGGTTTATTAAAACCATAGATATGGGGATTGGAGATAGAATTCTTGGAGGGCTTTTTGGTTTTTTAAAGGGAGCTCTTTTTACTACTTTTCTTTTTTATCTGATTGTGATTCCCTTTCCCACTACAAAGGTACAACTTGAAAGGGCCAAGAGTTATCCTATTGTAGCAAAAACTACTCAGATTTTTTTAGGCCTAATTCCTCAATCCTGGCTTGAATTTATCAAAAAAACCCGAAAATATTACGAAATTCCCAGAAGTATTCTTAATTAAAGAATCCCTTTACTTGAGAGAATTTCTTTTTCTGTTGGAGAGATAGCCCTTTTGAAGGCATAAGCAAAAGCTTTAAAGAGGCTTTCAGCTATATGATGAGAATTTTTTCCATAAAAGGTTCTAAGATGTAAAGTAAAAAGGGCATTATTTACTAAGGCTCTAAAAAATTCTTCAATAAGTTCTGTGTCAAAATTTCCAATTTTTTCAGTGGGAAAGAGGACTTCAAAATGGAGATAGGGCCTTTTAGCAAGATCAATAACTGCTTGAGAGAGGGCCTCCTCCATTGGTATAGTTGCTTCTCCATAGCGGGAAAGCCCTTTTCTTTCCCCTAAGGCCTCCTTTAAAGCAAGTCCAAGAGTTATACCTATATCTTCCACAGTATGATGAAAATCAACTTCAAAGTCTCCCTCTGCTTTTAATTCAAAGAGCACTCCCGAGTGAAAACTAAATAATTCGAGCATATGATCGAGAAAACCTATACCTGTAGTAATTCTACTTTTTTCAAGATAATCTCCGTATAAATCCAAAGATATAAAAACGGAGGTTTCCTGCGTTACACGTTCTTTTTTAATTAGAAACAATTTTAATCCTCATTATCGAGGCTTTTCCCTGTAAGTCTTTTTAAAGCCTCAAGATATTTTTCTCTGGTTTTAAAAACAATATCCTCAGGAATTGGGGGAGGTGGAGTTCCTTCTTTCCAGCCAGAGTTTTTAAGCCAATCTCTTATAAATTGTTTATCAAAACTTTTCTGAGGTTTTCCTGGCTCATATTCCTCTTTTGGCCAAAATCTTGAAGAATCAGGAGTCAAAACTTCATCAACAAGAATAAGCCTATCTTCATACAATCCAAATTCAAACTTGGTATCAGCAATAATGATGCCCCTTTTTTCGGCATAAGCACTTGCCATACTATAAAGCTTAAGGGAATTTTCTTTGACCCTTTCCGAAAGCTCTTCACCGATTAATTTTTTCATCTCTTCAAAGGTAAGGTTTATGTCGTGTTTACCAAGCTCAGCTTTGGTTGAGGGAGTAAAAATAGGTTCAGGTAATTTGGCACACTCCTTTAGCCCCTCAGGTAACTTAATTCCACAAACCTCACCCCTTTCTTGATATTCCTTCCAGGCAGACCCTGTAATGTATCCTCTTACAATACATTCTACTGGAAGAACCTTTGCTTTTTTTACAAGCATACTCCGATTTTTGAGAAGATCTTTATAAGGTTTAAGAACCTCAGGATATTTTTCTACATCCGCTGTAACAAGATGATTCTCAATGAGATCCTTTAAAAAATCTAACCAAAAAAGGGTCATAAGAGTTAAGATTTTTCCCTTGTCAGGAATTGGGGTGGGTAGCACTACATCAAAGGCAGAAATACGATCTGTTGCTACAATTAAAAGGAAATCACCGAGATCATAAATATCCCGAACCTTTCCTCTATGAAGGAGAGGTACGGTTGAAAGATTAGTTTCAAAAAGGGCTTGCAAGGGTTTTTTCCTCTATCTATGCAGAAAGGCGTGCTAGTTTTCTTGTTCTCTTTTTAAATTTGCTGGCAAGTTTCCTATATCTTTCGTATTTCTCCCAATCTTTATTCTTTTTGGCCTCTTCTGCTAAGGCTTTAAATTTTCTAATTTTGGCTTTAAGCTCTCTCATTGAAGCCCCAACTTTTCTTGGTTCTTCCTTTATTCCATAAACCTTTTTTAAAGCAGAGATAAGTTCTTCCTTGTTCATTCCATGAACACCAGTAATCTCTGGGATCTGAAGAGCAATTTCTCTTAACTCTTTAATAGTCATTTTTTCAAGTTTCTTTTCCAATTTTGGTAATTCTCTTGTTTCCTCTACCTGTTTTTCCTCCATCCCTGAGGCCTCCTTTAGAATTTATATGCTTTAAACTTAGCATAAAATTCAAAAATTACAATTTTAATAAGTTTTATCTTATGGCTAAAAATCCGAGTATTTTCTTTAATCTTAAATTGAAAACCAAAACCGTGAAAAAACAGCTATAAATGCCATTAAAACGTAAGAAATAACTTTTGATATACTATTTAAATTCGTTAATAACTTCAAGGTAAATAAGAGCTAAAATAAGTCTTATACTTTAACTTCAATTTCATCTGGTACTGTGAAGAATGCTACTGCAAGGATTATCCACCCTGCCATCCATATAATTAAACCTATAAGCAGAATTGCACTATAGGCACCAATAAGCATTAGAAGGCCAGCTGTACTAAAAAGTTTGTTATTGGTTGCTAAAGCAAGGATTTTACAAACTTCTTGATAAAAATAATTAGCTACTATAAAAATTCCATAGGCCAGCAATATGGCAATAATCACTCCTCCACCTATACCGAAACCTACCCTATCCACATTTCCCATAAATCCCGAGAAGGCAAAAAAGCTTATAAAACTCATTAAACCGAATATAGAAGCTATAATCCAACCTAATAATCCCAAAACGAAACCCCAAAGAGCTTTATTGAAAATTTTTGAATTTTTAATTTTGCTGCTAAGTAAATATAGACAAGTAAGCCATAAAACTGCTCCCAATATACCAAAGAGTGTTCCTATTTCCCCTGTTATAATACTTAGCGCCATAAAAATTGATCCTATACCACCAAGCAGTTTTTCTTTGGATATATTTTCTTTTTCCGTAGATAAACTGTTCTGTTGTGTCATATCTCTCCTCCTTCATCTAAAATTCTATTTTAGATTCTATCTTAAGGCTAATTAAAGTCAAG
>PNIE01000069.1 GCA_002877875.1 Caldimicrobium thiodismutans | reverse complement strand
AGGTGGTTGGTTATGTTTAACATTTTTTCTTTATCCTATTTTCTGATAGTTGACTCCTTTAGGATAAATGTTTTTAAAGGAAGAGTTTGAGATTTATTTAATTAATCTCTAAAGTGTTAAAAATATTGCAGTCAGAATGGAGAGAGGATCTATAATATCTTTCCAAAGAATATTCCTCTAAAAAGATGATTGGCAGGACATTACTAGACAGAGGAATTTTATAAAATAGGAATTTAGATACATTGACAGGCTTTTAAAATCGATTAAATTAAAAAAAATTACTTGACAGGAGTGTGCATGGAGTTTGAGGCAGTTATTGGTCTTGAAGTTCATGCTCAGTTAAGCACTAAGAGTAAACTCTTCTGTGCCTGTTCTACCAAGTTTGGTGCAATCCCTAATTCTCAGGTTTGTCCTATTTGTACAGGCCAGCCAGGAGTACTTCCTGTTATAAATAAAAGGGCAGTGGAATATGCCCTAAAACTTGCCTTAGCACTTGGATGTAAAATTAATCCTTACTCTGTAATGGCAAGAAAACATTATTTTTATCCCGATCTCCCTAAAAATTATCAAATTTCCCAATATGAGCTTCCCTTAGCTGAGGGTGGAGAGGTTCAAATAGAGGTTAATGGCGAAAGAAAATCTATTGGCCTTGTAAGAATTCATCTGGAAGAGGACGCAGGAAAGCTCATTCATGATGAAAAAAAGCCCTTTTCTTATGTGGATTTCAACCGAACAGGGGTACCTCTTCTTGAAATAGTTAGTAAACCGGAAATTCATTCTCCTGAAGAGGCAGTGGCCTATCTTAAGACCTTAAGAAGTATTCTTCGCTACCTTGAGATTTGTGATGGAAACATGGAAGAGGGAAGTCTTAGATGTGATGCCAATGTTTCTGTAAGACCGAAGGGAAGTAAAACTTTAGGCACCAAGGTAGAACTCAAAAATATGAATTCTTTCAAGCATGTGGAAAGGGCCCTTGCTTATGAGATAAAACGTCAGATTGGGCTTCTTCTTGAAGGAAAGGAAGTAGTTCAAGAGACAAGGCTTTATGATGAGGCCACTCAAACCACACACCCTATGAGAGGAAAAGAAGAAGCCCATGATTACTGTTATTTTCCAGATCCAGATCTTATTGAGATACAGCTTGAAGAGTCTTTTATTGAAAAAATAAAAGGAGAACTTCCAGAGCTTCCCCAGAATAAAAAAGAGCGTTTTATCAAGGAGTATGGCCTTAGTTCCTATGAGGCAGGTATCCTTACTGAGGAAAAGAGTCTTGCTGATTTCTTTGAAGAGACTGTAAGGCTATTCCCCAATCCTAAAGGAGTCTCTAATTTTATACTCACCGAGGTTTTAAGGTATCTCAATAGGGATAATTTAGATATCAAAGAAACCAAGTTAAAGCCCGAGTTTCTAGCAGAACTTCTAGAACTTGTGGAGAAAGAGGTTATCTCTATAACCCTTGCCAAACAACAAGTATTCCCCGAGATTTATGAACGTGGAATTTCACCTAAAAGGGTTATTGAAGAAAAGGGGCTTATTCAGGAAAGTTCAGAGGATCTTTTGAGAAGTCTTTGTGAAGAGGTCTTGAAAGAAAATCCTGGTGAGGTTGAAAGGTATAAGTCAGGAAAGAAGGGGCTTCTTGGCTTTTTTGTAGGACAGGTAATGAAAAAAACCCAAGGTAAAGCCAATCCTAAAATAGTAAATAAAATATTAATTGAACTTTTGGAGAATTAGTTGGAACCCACAAGAGAAAAACTTATTGCCCCTGAAAAGGCAGATTTTATAAAGCCTTTTTATTGGACTGAAGAAGCTCTTTTTATTCTTGATCAAAGAAAGCTTCCCTTTAAAGAGATCTATTTTAAGGCAGATACTATTGATGGGGTGAGAAGGTCTATAAGGGATATGCTCGTTAGAGGGGCTCCTGCTATAGGTATAGTCACTGCTATCGGAGTATATATAGGACTTAAAGAAATAGAAAAAAAGAAGAAGTTTCCTCTTAATTTAAAGAGGCTTGAAGGTTATTTTAGAGAAATAGAATGGAAACTCTCTACAGCAAGACCAACGGCTGTTAATCTTTTTTGGGCTCTTGAGAGGATGAGGAGACTCTTTGAGAGTTATCTTTTAAAATGGAAAGAAGAAAAGATAGAAAAAATTGATAAAGAACTCTTTCAAGGCCTTCTTGAGGAGATAAAAAGGGAAGCTCTTTTTATTTGGGAGGAAGATATTAAGGCTAATTTAAAAATAGGGGAACTTGGATGTGAGCTTTTACCCGAAGGTGGAATCCTAACCCATTGTAATACAGGAGCTCTGGCTACAGGTGGATATGGAACAGCTCTAGGAGTAATTCGGAAAGCCTTTGAAAAGGGAAAGAAAATCCGAGTTTTTGTTGATGAGACAAGACCTTATCTTCAGGGGACAAGGCTTACTGCTTGGGAATTGTCAGAAATCAAGATTCCTTATTTTATTATTCCTGATAATACTGCAGGTTTTCTGTTGAAAAAGGGTTTAATAAAAGCAGTTATTGTGGGAGCAGATAGGATTGCAAGAAATGGAGACACGGCAAATAAAATTGGAACTTATAGTCTTGCTATTCTTGCTAAACATCATGGGATTCCTTTTTATGTCTGTGCTCCTTCCTCAACCTTTGATCTAAATATTCCCTCAGGGGAAAAAATTTCCATTGAAGAAAGAGACCCTAAAGAGGTCCTTTATTGTTCTGGAAAAAGGATTGCTCCTAAAAAGGCTAAGACTTTGAATTTTGCTTTTGATTTGACTCTTTCTGAATATATAACTGCTTTTATTACAGAAAAAGGTATTATTTATCCACCTTTTGAAGAAAATATATTAAAACTAATGAAAAATGGCTAAATTGAAAGATTTACCAGAGAATACCCTTAATCGGTTGGTTATTTATCTTAAAGTACTTGATAATCTTGATAAGAGAAAGGTTGATTTCATCTCTTCAGAAGAGCTTGCCTTAAGATGTGGAGTTAACTCAGCTCAATTAAGAAAGGATTTAAGTTTTGTAGGAAATTTAGGGACAAAGGGAGTTGGGTATAGTGTAAAAACTCTCAAGTATCATCTTAAAAAATTTTTAGGAAGGGATCGGGAGTGGAATCTTGTTCTGGGAGGGCTTTCTCCTTTGGGTGAGTATCTTCTTACCAGCAAAAGTTTACAAAAAGATGGGTTTTACTTTATGGCTGGTTTTGATATCAAGGAGGAAAATATTGGAAAAATTGTCAATGGAATTTCTGTCTACAGTCTTGAACAGTTGAGTTATGTTGTCAAAGCCATAAATGTTGATATAGCTGTTATTACTTGTGAAGAGCAGCCTGAAGTATATTACGAAGCCTTCGTAAAGCATAATATTAAAGCTATTCTCAATTTAAGCCCCCTTCCCTTTTTTTCTGAAAGTAAAGAAATACAAATTGAAAATTTTAGCTTTACTATGGCGCTAACTAAGCTCTCTTATTTCCTTAAAAATTTCAAATAAAAGCGTTAAATGAAAGTAAAGGTCTGGAGAAAGGACTTAAGAGCCAAACTTCCGGAAAGAGGGACCACGGGGTCTATAGGTTATGACCTTTTTGCTTTGGAAGAAGTAATAATAAATCCTTTAGAATTGAAACTCGTAAGAACAGGCCTTGTGATTCAAACAGAGCCACCTTATGGTCTTTTTATCTTCCCAAGGTCATCCCTTTTTAAGAAAAAAGGGCTTATTATGCCTAATTCGGCAGGAATTATTGACTTCGATTATTGTGGAGAAGAGGATGAGATCATGATACCCCTTTTAAATCTTGGTAAAGAGCCAGTTCTTATTCAAGCCGGAGAAAAGATTGCTCAGGCAGTTTTTATTAATCTTGCCTTTCCCGAAATTATTGAGATTACAAAAGAAGAATTACCAAAGAAATCAAGAGGTGGCTTTGGATCTACCGGGGGATATAAATGACTCTTGAAGAATTGAGGAAGAAACAAAAAGAACTTTCTTTTCTTATCTATGAAAATTTTGATAGAAGAAATTTACCTATTTTTATCTTTTTCAGCTATTTAGGCGCTCGGATTTGTTATGCTGAATCCCATCCTCTTTCTCTTTTTGAAGAAGAAAAATTTAAAGATTTTGTAAGATTCAAGAGCTTTTTACTTCACCTTAAAAGGGCAGGACATTTTAGTATCTTTGCTCACACCCCGCTTTTTGTGGATACCTCAAAAATTTCCCTTGAAGAAAAATTCCTTCTTGCGAGTAATTTTTTCAAAGTTTTTTGGGATGAAGAGGAAAAAAAGGCTCTTTTTAATCTTCGGCATCTGGCAGAGACCCTTGAGGATCAAGTTTTTCTCCCTCTCATTAATGAAGAACCTAAATTAGAGGAGATTGAAATTATCTTTGCAAGAGATTTTAAGATTCTTTATCAGGGTGGGCTTCTTGAACTTGATAAAGATCTCCTTGAGGAAAGGGAAGGGCTTTTTGCAGAAAAAGAAGTTATTATTTTAAAAAGTAAAAAGAAAACTCCTTTTAATTGGATAGGAGTAATTGCTCATAATTTTTCAAGAATTTTTAGTCATCAATTTGTGAGGCATACCTGGCTAAATTTTAATCAAAGGTCTCACCGTTACACTCGGATTGATAAATTTGTTATCCCTAAGGCCTTTTCAGAGAGTCATATAAAACTTTATGAAGAAGCTATAAAAAAGGGAATGGCCATTTATGAAGAGCTTGGTAAGAATATAAAGAGGGAGAGTGCTCGTTTTGTTGTCCCCCAGGGGGTTGGAACTACCGTGCTTGCAACAGGGCCTGAATTAGTGTGGAGAGACTTCGTAAGTAAAAGAGCTATACCCCAGGCCCAGGAAGAAATAAGAGACCTTGCTATTTTTCTAAAAGAGACCTTAGGTTTCTAAAGTATAATCTCATTTTACCT
>PNIE01000052.1 GCA_002877875.1 Caldimicrobium thiodismutans | reverse complement strand
TTTGAAAAATAAGTCAAAGATTCCCTCATTTTATCCTTTTTCCCGAAACCTCTGCAAGCACAAGCCCTGTAAGAATTTTGGGGTAAAAATAGGTAGACTTATGAGGCATGACCTTCTCTTTTTCAGCAATCCTTTTTAAAATCTCTGCAGAAACCGTAGGAAATAAAACTCCAAGCCCTCCCTGAGAGGCCCTCTTTAAAACCTCCTCTTGCCTTGAAAAAAACTCAACCCTCTCTTCCTCCTTTAATTTCTCCTCAGGAACTCCCACTATTTCTTCAAAGATTTGCAGAAAATTCCAGAGTGGTAGTTCCGAGAGTTCAGCCTCTTTTTCTTTTAAAACCTTTTTAATTTCCTCCCTTAAGCGACAAAAATAAAGTTTTTTCTCAAAGGCTAAAAAGAAATCTCCTTGGGCTGTTTCTAAAGCCTCAAAAGATTCCTGGGAGTTCAGAATGGGGCTCTCTTTTTCAATGATTACATATTGTTTTAATCTTTCCAAAAAGGACTTTCCGTCTAAGTTTTTAAAGACCCTATGGGTGGGTAGCATCAAGAGATTCTCATCTTCAAAGGGGCTTATATACATACTAATATAGTTATAATCCTTAAATTCCTCTTGGCCGTAAAGTGACTCCATATAGGCCTTGTATTTAAGAGCTGTATTATACCGATGATGACCATCAGCAATGTAAAATCTCTTAGGTTTTAAAAAGGAAAGAATCTTTTCGATAACACTTCTTTCTTGAATTTTAGCGAGACGCTGCGTCTCCGTACCGAAGGTTACTTCCAGAAAAAAATTTAGATTTTCAGGAAGCTCTTTTAGGGTAAAAAGGTAAGGGTCCTCATAGAGGGCATAGACCTGACTGAATTGAAAGCTTGTTGCCTTTAGAAGATTTAAGCGCTCCTCAGTGACCTTATTGTAAACCCTTTCGTGAGGAAGAATAATTTTTTCCTCAAAGGGATAAAGTTTTACCAAAAGAATAAACCCCCTTCGCAAATATCTTTTTCCTTGGTATTCAAAATCGAGCTCGTGGTAATAGAGAGTAGGAATTTTCTCTTGAAGAAAGATTTTTTCACTTATGAATTTCTCAAGAAGTTCCTTGGCTTTTGAAGGGGACTCTGAAAGCTCAAGATGAAAGATATTATAAGGACTTTTCTTTTTGTAATATTCTATTTCTTCTTTGGTGACCACATCATAAGGTGGAGCTAAAACCTCTTCAGGCCTGACTTTCTCAAGATTGTAAAACCAACCACAGAAAGGCAGACATTCAGGCATTTAGAAAATAGTCCTCATAAAAATTAGTCTTCAAGAAAGGTGTAGTGTTTTCTTATGGGCTCCTTTATGTCCCAAACACAAGATAGCCCCTTTGGGAAGGTCACTAAGTCACCTGCTTTAATCTCTATCTTTTCTCCATTGGGGAGCTCCACTATCACCCTTCCCTCAAGAATATAGCACATTTCTGTTTCACCATAATACCAGTCAAAACGGGAAACTTCTTTAGACCAGATAGGCCAATTTTCAACCTTTAATTCTTTAAGGCGCTTCTCGTCAGGTTTTTCTATTTTCACTTCCATTTTATACCCCCTTACAAAAGCTGTCTTAAATTTAGCAAAAATTTGGAATTTATCAAATCTTCTAAAGGCCATTTAATAGTTGAGGAGAGTTTTACCCTTTAATTGAAGATTTAAAAAGGGGTACACGAAAATTCTCTTGACTTTTAAAAAATATTTAATTATTCTAAGTCTTAAAATTTAAAAGAATTTTTAAAGAGAGGGGGCCCTTTAAAAATGGATTTTGACAAAAAAAAGGCCGTTGAGTCAGCTATTTCTCAGATTGAAAGACAATTTGGAAAAGGCACTATTATGAAATTGGGGGAAAGCGAGAAAAAGGTTGAGGTAAGCATCATTCCCACTGGGTCTCTTTCTCTTGACTTAGCTACAGGCATTGGAGGTATCCCCAGAGGAAGGATTACCGAAATTTTTGGAGCTGAAGCCTCAGGAAAAACCACTCTTGCCCTTCACATGGTAGCTGAGGCTCAAAAACTTGGAGGAGTTGCAGCCTATATTGATGCAGAACATGCCTTGGATGTTAACTATGCAAGAAAACTCGGAGTTGATATAGATGAACTCTTAATCTCTCAGCCTGATACTGGAGAGCAGGCCCTTGAAGTGGCAGAAATTCTTGCAAGAAGTGGTGCGGTTGATATTATTGTGATTGACTCAGTGGCAGCCCTTGTTCCCAAAGCTGAGCTTGAGGGAGAGATGGATGAACAGCAGGTTGGCCTTCAGGCAAGGTTAATGTCTAAAGCTATGAGAAAATTAACGGCTGCCATTGCCAAAACTAATACTGCTGTCGTCTTCATCAACCAAACTCGTATGAAAATTGGCATGATGAGTTTTGGTGGTCCACAGGAGACAACTCCTGGTGGTATGGCTCTTAAATTCTTTGCCACGATGAGAATGGAAATTAAAAAAATTCAAGCCATAAAAGAAGGCCAGGAAACCCTTGGAAACCGAGTTAAAGTCAAGATCGTAAAAAACAAGCTTGCTCCCCCCTTTAAAGAGGCTGAATTTGATATTTATTTTGGAGAGGGTATCTCCAGAGAGGCAGAGCTTATTGACCTTGGTCTTGCCCTTGGAATTATTGAAAGAAGTGGAGCCTGGTATTCCTTTGAAGGAGAAAGACTCGGCCAAGGAAAGGAAAATGTAAGAAAATATTTGAAAGAAAATCCAGATCTTACCAAAAAGATTGAGAGAAAAATTAGGGAACTAACAGGGCTTCCCCTTTTTGAGACACCTAAAATACCCTCAGAAAAGCAAGAAGAAAAAACTGCTAAAAAATCAGCAGCCTCCTAAAAATCTCCCTCTATGGTTTCATTACCTTCAACCTCACGCTTAAAGGAATTATTAAGTTCTCAAAAAATTTTGGTGGTAGGAGATTTGATACTGGATCGTTATTTCTGGGGAACTGTTGAGAGGATCTCTCCTGAGGCCCCTGTTCCTGTCTTTGATTTAAAGGAGATTACCTATAGCCTTGGTGGCTCAGCCAATGTAGCAGCCAATCTTTGGGGTCTAAAAGTTAAAGCCTATCTTATGGGAGTAGTTGGGAATGACGAAAAGGGGGACATACTTATAAACCTTGCCAAAGAAAAGGGTATAGATACTACTGGTATTCTTAAAGATCCTGAAAGACCAACTACCCTTAAAACCCGCATCATTGCCCAGGCTCAACAATTACTTAGGATTGACCGTGAAGAAAGAAAGCCCCTCTCTTCAAATCTAAGAAGAGCCTTTCAAGAAATTTATGAGAATTTACTTCCTCAAGTAAAGGGGGTCATTCTTTCAGACTATGCCAAGGGAATGTTTCTTCACGATGGCTTTTGCAGCTGGTTCATTCAGGAGGCAAGAAGACAAAATCGCTTTGTCATGATTGATCCCAAAAGTGCAGACTGGAAAAAATATGAAGGAGCAACCACTATCACTCCCAATCTTAAAGAATTTAAAGAAGTTTTAAAAAGGGAAAATCTTGAGGAAACCAATTTTGATAAGGCCTCAGAATATCTTATTAACAAGTATCAGCTTGATTTTTTGGTAGTAACCCTTGGAAAAGATGGAATTTATCTTTATGAGCCTGGTAAAGGAGGCTTGAGAATACCCTCTCAGGCAAGGGAAGTTTATGATGTCTCTGGCGCAGGAGATACAGTAATTGCCAGTCTATCTGCCTTCTATGCTTGTAACCTTCCTCTTCTTGAGGTTATAGCTTTAGCCAATATCTGTGGAGGGATCGTTGTAGGGAAAGTAGGAACCCAACCAGTCACCTTTGAGGAACTTGAAGAATTTTTAAATTCTAATGAGGGGGGTTTTTATGGGGAGAATAATCAATGTCAAAGCAAGGGAGATTCTTGATTCTAGAGGAAATCCCACGGTAGAGGTTGAGGTTTTTCTTGAGAGTGGTTTTTACGGACGGGCCTGTGTGCCCTCTGGGGCCTCAACTGGGAAACATGAAGCCCTTGAGCTTAGAGACGGTGACAAAAACCGTTATCTTGGAAAGGGAGTCCAGAAAGCAGTTTTTAATGTGAATGAAATTATTGCACCCCAACTTGAGGGAATCGACTCTCTGAGGCAAGCTGAAATTGATATGCTTCTTTGCGAGCTTGATGGGACAGAAAATAAATCTAAACTTGGAGCCAATGCGATACTTGCAGTTTCTATGGCTGTAGCCAGAGCCAGTGCAGAAGAGCTGGGAATCCCCCTTTTTGCTTATTTAGGAGGGGTAAGAGCAAGAGTTCTTCCTGTTCCCTTTATGAATGTTATAAATGGAGGAGTTCATGCCGACAATCCCCTTGACTTTCAGGAATTTATGATTGTTCCCTGGGGGGCAGAGTCCTTTACTCAGGCCTTAAGAATGGGAGCAGAAACCTATCACACCCTTAAAGCCCTTTTAAAAGAAAAGGGCCTTTCTACCTCTGTGGGAGATGAAGGAGGCTTTGCTCCACAAATAGGTTCTCCAGAGGAGGCCCTTGATTTACTCCTTTTAGCTATCGAAAAAGCCGGTTATAAACCCGGGGAAGACATAGCTCTTGCCCTTGATGTAGCTGCCTCCGAGCTATATCAAGATGGGGTCTATCGGCTTCCAGGGCTAAATAAGACCCTCTCCAGGGAAGAACTCTGTGAATACTATGAAAAGCTTTGCAATCATTATCCCATTGTCTCCATAGAGGACCCTTTTTCTGAAGATGACCCAGAGGGATTTAAACTCATAAATACCAAATTAGGGCATAAAATCCAGATTGTGGGAGACGATATTCTTGTAACTAATCCGAAACGCATAAAATGGGCTATGGCAGAAAAACTTTGTAATGCCCTACTTGTCAAGCTCAATCAAATAGGCACAGTCACTGAGACTATCCAAGCGGTTGAACTTGCCTATAGAGGCGGGTTCCGTGCCATGATCTCTCACAGATCAGGAGAGACAGAGGATACCTTTATTGCTGACCTTGCTGTGGCTCTCAATACGGGTCAAATAAAAACAGGAGCTCCTTGCCGCTCAGAAAGAACCGCTAAATTCAACCAACTCCTCCGCATTGAAGAATATCTTGGAAATGGAGCCCTCTTTGCTGGAAAGGAGTTTATAAAAAAATGAGGAATCTCATAGATTATCTAAGAGAACTAACTGAGAAAGAAAGGTCCCTTGAATTTTATCTGTCCTGTGAAAGAGGATATCACTTTGAATGGAGAGATACGAAACCCTTCCTTGAGAAGTCCTACAAAGAAGAGGTTCTTTCAGTAAGGTATTTAAATTCTCAAGGACTCTGTGGAATTAGTTATACTTTAGATCTCTCAAAGGCTGGTATTCAATCAGCCATTGAAAGGGCTTCTTTTCTCTCCTCCAAAGGGATTGCTGCTATCTATCCTGAGTTAAAAGAGCCCTATCCTGAAGTCAAAAGGCTTGAATTTAATGAACCCTCAAAGGATGAGCTTTTAGAAAATCTTGAAAGGGAGAGAGAATACCTCTTTTCAAAATCTTATCTTGAGCGCCTTGAAAGAGAGAGTCTTTCCTTTGGGGAAGAAGAAATTTTTTTAATTAGGGAAGGAAAGGTCCTTTCTTGGAAGTACCCAAGCTTTAGTTTTTTCATTTCTGTAGTTGCTAAATCTGATAAAAAGAGTGCCTCCGGCTATGCTTATAAAAGTAGCTCCTCCTTTAGAGAGATTAACTTTTTAGATCTTGCCAGAGAAGCTGAAAGAAAGGCAAGAGCCTTAAGTCTTTCAGAAAAAGGAAAACCTCTTAAAGTCTCTGTGCTTTTTCCACCAGAGGTTGCTCTTGAGTTGCTCTCTATTCTCTCATTTTCCTTAAAGGGGGATGAAGTCTTCAAAGGAAGATCCTATCTTAAGGATAAGCAAGGAAGAGAGGTCTTTTCTAAGAACCTCACGATTATTGATGATGGTCTTTATCCAGGGCTTTCTGAAACAAGACCCTTTGATGATGAAGGGCTTCCCCAAAAAAGAAAGGAACTTGTGAAAGAGGGAGTTGTTGAGGGTTTTATCTGGGATGCCTATTTTGGAAAACTTATGGGTACAGCCTCTACAGGTAATGCAAGAAGGCCTGATATTTCAAGCCCTCCCAAAGTAGATTTTACTAATCTTTATATAAAAGCTGGCCAAAAAAGCCCCAAAGAATTAATTATCTCTCAAAAGTTTGTTTTTGAAGTTCTTGAGGTGCTTGGGGCTCATACTGCCAATTCTATCTCAGGGGACTTTTCCTTTGGTGTAAGCGGGATTCTCTATAATGAGGGAGAGCCTGTAGCCTATCTCTGTGAAATGGGGCTTTCTGGAAACATCTTTGAACTTTTCAAAGAGCTTGAAGTGGGATCCAACCTTACCTTCTTTGGAGATATGGGTTCTCCAAGCCTTCTTTTCCCCTCTATGGACCTTGGATAAATGGAATAAGATGGATAGGGTTAGGAATTATTCTCAAAGGAGGCTCTATGAACTTTAAAGAGGCTATAGAGTCACTTAAAAAAGGAAGGTCCCTAACCAAGGAGCAAAGTTATCTTCTTTTCAAAAAGCTTGCCCTTGATGAGTTTGAGGAAAGAGAAGTTGAGGAGTTTCTTAAGGCCTTAAGAGACAAAAAGGAAACTTGGGAAGAGATAGCCGGAGCTGTTACAGCCTATAGAGAGGTAATGAAACCCTTCAAACATGGCCTTCCAGATTCAGCTATTCTTATAGATACCTGTGGGACAGGAGGTGATTCTAAGCACACCTTTAATTTTTCCACAGCGGTTGCCCTTGCCCTATCCGTTGAGGAAGATGTCTTTGTCGTAAAGCATGGCAATCGTTCAGTTTCTAGTAAATCAGGCTCAGCTGATCTAATTGAGGCTTTAGGCATACCTCTTGACCTTCCAGAAGAGTTGCTAAGAGAGGCTTTGAAGAAGGTGCGCTTTGTCTTCCTTTTTGCCCCTCTCTATCATCCTGCCTTTGCTAAGGTTGCTCCTATTAGGAAGCGCCTTGGAAGAACCATTTTTAACCTTCTTGGTCCCCTTCTCAACCCAGCAAGGCCTAATCATCAGCTCCTTGGAGTGTATGATTTTACCCTCACCGAGAGAATAGCCTATGTCCTCGATGACCTCGGAGTAAAAAGGGCAATGGTTGTCTGGGGTGAAGATGGCTACGACGAAATTACCATTACTGGATCTACCAAGGTCTCAGAACTTGAAAAAGGCCGCATAACTACCTATTATCTTGACCCAGAAGACTTTGGCTTGGAAAGATGCCTTGACGAAAAGGAATTAAAAGTTAAAGATCGAGAGGAAAGTCTTAAAATTCTCTATGAACTTTTTGAAAATCGCCTTGAGGGGCCTATAAAAGATATGTTTCTTTTGAATTTAGGAGGAGCCCTTTATATCTGTGGAAAGTCCTTAGACTTTAAGGGAGCCTTAAAAAAGGCAAAGCAGTATTTAGAAGAAAAACTTCTTCTAAAGCAGCTTGAAAAGATCTTAAGCTTTTATGCTCGTTTGAAGAATTGAATTTAATTAAATTTGAAAAAAATTAACAAAAATTTTTAAAAATTAAAGCTTCTGAAATTTAATTATTAATATTGAGTTTTTTTAAGTTTTTTTGAGCTAATATAATAGTTGACCTTTTTTATCTTTGAAGATATTTTTTTAAAAAAATAACTAAAAAATATTTAGGAGGTTAAGAGAATGAAAAAAGGGAAGATTTTTTTAATTAGTAGTGTAATCTTAGGGTTATTTGCTGGTCCTTCTTTTGGAGCATCTCAAGAAGATCTTTTGCAAAAGATTGAGCAGTTATCAAAGGAGCTTGAAGCCCTTAAGGCCCAGCTTAAGGAAGTACAGGAAAAACAGGCTACCCAGGAAGAGAAGGTCTCTGTAGTTGAAAAAACAACTAAAACTCTAAAAGAAAATCTTGCCGGAATTAAAATTAGTGGAGATATTAGGACAAGAATTGACTCAACAAGAGCCACTATCAGGCGAAATGCCTTTATGTTGGGAATGCTTCCCAACTTTGTACCTTCTGGCTATTCCTTAACTGATGCCTTTGGAAATCCCTTAGATACGACTCAATTTGTGAAAAAAACTCACTCACATAAAGATGATAATGACTCTCTTTGGACCAATCGTTTAAGGTTGGATCTTTCCTTTAAGCCCACAGAGAATACAGTAGCCAAGGTAAGGCTTGCCTATAATAAAGCCTGGGGAGCTGGAGACGATTATTTTGCCCCTTATCTCTTTTTCCCCATGAAGAATAATTTCACCTATGGAGTTAGGCCAGATGATTCTAGCCTTTATGTAGACAGAGCCTATTTCAATATTAGCTATCTTTTTGACAAACCCATCTGGATCTCCTTCGGTAGAAGACCAACTACCCATGGTACTCCTCAGGAATTCAGAGAAGGCCTTGAGAAAAGAGATGCTACTCCTACAGCTATAAACATTGATGTGCCCTTTGATGGAGCAACCATTGGATACGACTATGAATGGGGAAGGATTAGATTTTGTTACGGAAGAGGCTTTGAATCTGGATTTAAAACCCCCATTGATCGTGCTAAGGACGATGTAGAGTTCTATGGCATTAACTGGGATGTCTATGACCAAGATAACAAATTTTTGAATTTCCAGGCCTTCAAGGCCCAAGATATCTTTGATTTCCCTGATGGGGATCTTTATATGTTCAATCCTGCCTTTGGTATGTATATGCCTACCTCTATGAAATCTAAGACTAATCTTGGTGATATTTATGAAATTGGGCTTACCTGGACCCATACCAAGGTAAAAATCTTTAATTTAGAAAATATTGATTACTTCCTCTCCCTTGGTATGAGCATTGCCGAACCTAAGGCTATAGGAGAGCTACCTATGACTATTTTTGCATCAGACGGGACTGATTTCGAGTCTAAAACAATGCCTTTATATTACACACTTCTTAACGGTATGTCACTTAATCCTTCACAAGTTAAGAAAAAAACACGCACAGGATATGCTATCTACTTAGGTTTTAGAACTCCTATTCCACAAATCTGTGGAGCTAAGATTGGATTAGAATATAACTATGGCTCTAAGTGGTGGATGCCTTTCCACATTGGTTCAGATGATCCTTACATAAACAAGCTTTCCACCCGCGGACATGTGGCTGAAATTTACTGGCAGCAAGACCTCCCAGTAGGTGAAAAACTTACTAAAAACGGAAGAGCCCTTCTTAGAGTTGGTTTCCAGTATTACTGGTTTGATTATTACGGCTCAGCTAACTGGCTTGAAACTCCAAGAAAAATCTCTGACATCAAGAAATGGGCTAGTTCTAATAATCCCAATCTAATGATGAAGGCTATGACTATGTATGTGCCTATAGACAAGATGTGGAATCTCTATGGATCTCTTGAACTCTTCTTCTAAAGGCTAATTTATAGCAGGTAAAAGAGGGGGTTTTAAAGCCCCCTTTTTTATTTTAAAGAAAGATTTTTAACCTTTTCGTAAAGACCTCTTCTGAGAATTCTCTTTTGACCTTAAGGAGTCTTCTATAAACCCAGAAAAGGGCCTTTTTTACTGCAAGGTTTAAATTCTTCTCTTTTAATAAAAAGGCAAGGAGGGCTGAAGAAAAGGCACACCCTGTCCCGTGAAATTCAAAGGGCAATTTTTTTACAGAGACTCTTCTTACTTTCCCATCTTCATCAAGGTAAAAGGTAACTTTTTTGTCTGCCTCATCAACCCCTGTTATCAGTGGATAATTTATCTTCCAAGCCTTAAGAGTTCCAAGGGTTTCTTTTATTTCCATTAAAGAGGTTATTTTTACATCTGTTAGGGCTTCGGCTTCTTCTAAATTAGGCGTAAGGACATCCACTATAGGAAGAAGCTCCTTTTTCAGAACATCTACAAAATCCTTGCCCTTAAAGAGATCTTTTCTAAGGCTTGCCTTAAGAACTGGATCAAGGACAACCCATTTAAGCTTAGGACGATACTCCCTTAAAGATTTAGCCAAAATTTTTATTAGCTTTGGGGTAGCAAGCATCCCTATTTTTACTCCTTCAGGGTTTTCATCCTCTAAAGTAAGCCTTAACATTTTTTCAAAGGCCTTCTCTTCTATGGGAACCCAACTCTCAAAGACCTTAGAATTTTGAAAGGTTAAGGCTGTAGGAATAGCACAAACTCGAAAGCCTAAAAGAGTTAAAACCTTAGTATCCATTAAAAGCCCTGCTCCGCCAGAGGGATCAAAACCAGCAACTACAAGTACCCTTTCTTTCATCACTCTTACCCCACTCTAAATTTCAGCCCTTCCAAATTTCTTATTTTAATTTAAATTTTTAAATCTCTAAGACAAAGGCTTAAATTTTAAAAAACTTAAATTTTTAAAGGGTATGTGGCTTAAGTTGAAAGATCAAGATAGGGAAAAATTTATATCTCTCCTTACTCTTCCTGAAAAGGAGAGTCTTTTCTCTTTCCTTAGAAAATTTGCGAGGAGAGGAGATATCTATATTGTAGGTGGGGCTGTAAGGGATTTTTTTCTTGAGAGAAAAATTAACGATCTTGATCTTACCCTTAAAGAGGAACCTGAAAAACTTCAGCTTTTTCTTGCTCAAGTTCTCTCCTATACACCCGTTTCTCTCTCTAAAGAATTTGGGATTTATAGACTTGCCAAGGGAAAACATACCATAGATCTCTCCCTCTACCGAGGAGGTACAATTTCTGAGGATTTAAAGGGGAGAGATTTTACCATCAATGCAATGGCTATTCCTCTCTCCTCCTTCTTTGAACTCCCCTTTATGGTTTTCGACCCTTTAGGAGGCTTTAAGGATTTAAAAGAGGGTATTATAAGAGCTATTTCTGAAGAAAACCTCATTGAGGATCCCTTAAGGATTCTAAGAGGATATAGATTTTATGTTGAGGATTATGGAAAAATTGAAAAGGAAACAAGAGCCTTTTTTAAAAAACACGGAAAAAAACTTCTTTATGTGGCCCCAGAAAGAATTCAGATGGAATTAAAACATCTTTTACTCTCCTCTAAAACCTATGAAGCTTTTCTTCTTATGGAGGAAGACGGAATCTTTGAAATCTTATTTCCCGAATTCAATTCCTGTAAAGGTTTACCTCAACCAAGTTTTCATCATTTGGATGTCTTCTCCCATTGTCTTGAATCTCTCAAGTGGACAGAACTTATCCTCTCTCAACCTGAAAAATATCTTGGCCTAAAAGACATCCCTCCTGACTTTAAAGATGAGGATTTTATTCTCTCAGTTAAACTTGCCTCTCTTTTCCACGATCTTGGTAAGGGCTATACCTTTAAGGAGACTGAAGAGAGAATAACCTTTTATACTCATGAGAAAGTGGGAGCAGAGCTCTGGGAAAAAAGAGGAAAGGCTCTTCGTTTTAAAAATGAAATTCTTGAAAGGGTTTATAGCTTGATCAGAAATCATATGCGTCCCTGTCATCTTTTAAAAGAATGGGAAGAAAAGAAACTTACCCTTAAAGCTAAACGCAATTTAATTAAAGCTCATCCTAATCTTTATGAACTCTGGGTAGTTGCCCTTTCCGACTCTTTGGCAGCCAAAGGACCGGATAAAGAACCAGATTATGAAGAAAAATTAAATGCCTTTTTCCAAGAACTTTTAAAACTAAAAGAAGAGCTTGAAAGGATGGAGAAAAAAGAAAGACTGATTACTGGAAAGGATCTTATAGAGCTTGGTTTTAAGCCTGGTCCTATTTTTAAGGAGATCCTTGAGGAGGTTGAGGTAAAAACTCTTGAGGGCTATCTTAAATCTAAAGAAGAGGCCTTAAATTACGTCTTTGAAAGATATGGAAAATCTCTTCATGGAAGATCTTGAGGAAACCCCCTTTTTAAAGGGGAAACTTACCGTTTTTCAACCCAAAAAAAGTTTTCGTTTTGGAATAGATAGCGTGCTGCTTGCAAATTTTGTTACCCTTAAGCCAAAAGAAAAAATTGCTGAGTTTTGTGCTGGAAGTGGGGTAATAAGTTTTATTACCCTTTTAAGATTTCCTAAGGTAAAAGTCTATCTTCTTGAGCTTGAAGAGCTCTATCTTGAGGCTCTGAAAAAGGGAATTGAAAAGAATTCCTTTAAAGAAAGGGCTTTTCCTGTTAGAGGAGATGTCCTAAATCCTCCCTTTAAACCAGGCTATTTTGATGTAATTTTTTCAAACCCCCCTTATTTCAAAAAGGAAAGTGGAAGAATTAGCCCCTTTGAAAGAAACAATTTAGCAAGAAGAGAAACCAAATTTGATTTAAAAATTTTTTTGAAGAAAGTGAGTTCTCTCTTAAAAATTGGGGGAAGGTTTTATCTTATTTTTACCGCCTTTCGCTTAGCTGAGCTTATTTATGCTTTAAAAGAGGCCCATCTTGAGCCTAAGGTCCTAAGGCTTATCCATTCTTATCCAGGAGATGAGGCCCGCCTTGTTCTCATAAAGGCTATAAAAGGAGCCCGCGAAGAAATCCGTATCTTACCCCCTTTATTTATTTATTTAGGCAAATCCAAAGAATACTCTGAAGAAGTCAAAAAGTATCTTAACTTTACTTCAGAGTCATCTTTTTAAGATGGGTTAGAGAAAAAAACTAGGAGAAAATTTTTAAAAGCTGTTTTATATTTTAAGGTGCCATGGAAATTTTAATACCAAAAAGAGAAGCCGATTTCAGACTAAAGGCTGATTTTGAGCCAAGAGGGGATCAGCCTAAGGCTATTGCAGAGCTTTCAGAGGGTATTAAGAAGGGGCTTAAGCATCAGGTCTTATTGGGGGTTACTGGTTCTGGAAAAACCTTTACTATGGCTCACGTAATTGCCAGAGTCAAAAAGCCAACCCTTATTATTGCCCCGAATAAAACCCTTGCTGCTCAGCTCTACAATGAGTTTAAGAAACTTTTTCCAGAGAATGCTGTGGAATATTTTGTTTCCTATTATGATTATTATCAGCCAGAGGCCTATGTGCCTGAGACTGATACTTATATTGAGAAAGATGCTTCAATCAATGATTTTATTGACCGTTTAAGGCATTCGGCCACCACTTCTGTTCTTACTAGGAGAGATGTTATTGTAGTAGCCAGTGTTTCCTGTATTTATGGCCTTGGTGCACCTCATGAATATTTTTCTAAGCACCTTTATCTTCAGAAAGGCCATCGCATAAGAAGAGATGAACTCCTCCGGTCCCTTGTAACTATGCATTATCAGAGGGTGGAATCTGATTTTACCCGTGGGACCTTTAGGGTCAGAGGAGATCTCATTGAGATCTTTCCTGCCAATGAGGAAAAGCGAGCTGTAAGAATCTCCCTACTTGGGGCTGAAATTGAAGATATAAAAATTATTGATCCCTTTAGAGGAAAAGTCCTGGGGAAGGTTCAAGATGTCCTTATCTTCCCTGCAAGTCATTATATAACCTCTGAAAGTAATCTCTCAAGAATAATCCAGGAAATTAAAAAAGAATTAAAAGAGAGGGTTGAATATTTCAAGAGTCAGGGGCTATATCTTTTTGCTGAAAGGCTTGAAAAGCGAACCCTCTATGACCTTGAAATGCTTGAAGAAACAGGCTATTGCAAGGGAATCGAAAACTACAGCAGATATCTTGATGGAAGAAAACCAGGAGAGCCACCTTATACCCTTTTAGATTACTTCCCTGATGATTTTCTCCTCTTTATAGATGAAAGTCATATTACTGTTCCTCAAATACGAGGGATGTATAGAGGAGACCGTTCCCGCAAAGAAAAACTGGTGGAGTATGGCTTTAGACTACCTTCTGCTTTGGATAATCGTCCCCTTACTTTTGAAGAATTTGAAGAAAGGGTGAATCAGGTAATTTATGTCTCTGCAACACCTGGGGATTATGAAATAGAGAAAGCTGAAGGAAGGGTTGTTGAGCAGATTATAAGACCAACAGGTCTTCTTGACCCGAAAATAGAAGTAAGGCCCTCAACTAATCAAGTGGAGGACCTCTATTTTGAGATAAAAAAGCGAGTAGAAAAAGAAGAGAGGGTCCTTGTCTGCACCCTAACTAAAAGGATGGCTGAGGAGCTCACTGATTACTATAAAGAACTTGGTCTTAAAGCCTGCTATCTTCATTCAGATCTTAAAACTATAGAGAGAGCAAGAATTATAAGAGACCTGAGAAAGGGAGTCCATGATGTGCTGATTGGCATAAACCTTTTGAGAGAGGGGCTTGACCTACCAGAGGTAAGTTTAGTGGCTATTCTTGATGCTGATAAAGAGGGATTTCTTAGATCTGCAAGAAGTCTTATTCAGACTATGGGAAGGGCGGCAAGAAATGTCCATGGAACAGCTATTCTCTATGCAGAAAAAATGACTCCAGCTATGGAAAAGGCTATTTATGAAACTGAAAGAAGAAGAAAAATTCAGGAAGAATATAATAAAAAACATGGTATTACTCCTCAGACCATTATAAAATCTCTTGAGGATCCTCTAATGAAGATGGTTGAGGCTGATTATGTGGATCTTGAAAGGATAGTTGAGATAGATGAGGCCTTCAAAAGCCTCGAAGAATTACGAGCTGAGATAGATAGAGTTGAAAAGGAAATGAAGGAGGCTGCAAAAAATTACGAGTTTGAGCGGGCAGCTATTTTGAGAGATCGCCTTTTCAGCTTAAAACAACTTGCCCTTAAATGGACTTAAGGAGAACTTCTTATGACCAAACTCCCAAAAACCAATCCCCGAGCCGTAGCCTTAAAAATCCTTCTTCGCTGGGAAAAGGGAAAACCCCTACTAGATGAAATCCTCTCTCAAGTCCTTACCAGAAGTGTGCTTCCTGATGAAAGAGATAGAGCCCTTGTAGGGGAGCTTGTTAATGGAGTAATTAGACATCTTTATTATCTTGATTTTTTAATTGGGCGTTTTTCCTCGGTACCTTTAGATGAAATGGATCTTGAGGTTAAAAATGCCTTAAGACTTGGGGCTTATCAAATTCTCTTTACTAAAATTCCTGAAAGGGCAGCTATTGCAGAAACTTTAAAAGTGCTTTTACGGAGAGGAAGAGGCACCTGGATAAGAGGCTTTGTAAATGCCGTTTTAAGAGCCCTGGCTGAGCACAAGAATAATCTTCCTGAACCTCCTAAAGAGCATCTTCTTCTCTATCTCTCTGTGAAATATTCTTTTCCAGAGTGGTTGGTAATAAGATGGTTTAAAAAATGGGGCTATGAAGACCTCGAAAGACTCCTTAAAGCAAGTAACGAAAGGCCTCCTTTAGTAATAAGGGTCAATCCCCTTAAGGTGAGTAGGGATAATTTTCTTGAGTTTCTAAGAAAAGAGGAAGTTCCAGAAGCTTTTCCTTGTCCCTACAGCCCTTATGGAATTATCCTTAAAGATTATAGGGGAAAGATTACAGAACTTAAGGCTTTCCATTTTGGATGGTTCAGTGTGCAAGATTCAGCAAGCCAGCTTGTTACCCTTCTTTTAAATCCCAAGCCTGGAGAGAGAATCCTTGATGCCTGTGCAGGAGTGGGAGGTAAAACTACTCACATAGCAGAATTAACGGAGGACAAAGCCAAGATCTTTGCCTTTGATCTGTATGACTGGAGGCTTGAAAAACTGAAGGAAAATTTTAAAAGACTAGGCTTAAAGGAGCCTAAAATTTTCGTAGGAGATGTGGTTGAAAAGTTAGTGGAATTGAAGCCAAAGCCCTTTGACAGAATTCTTATTGATGCCCCTTGCACTGGAACAGGGGTCATAAGAAAACATCCTGACATCAAGTGGGCTAGATCAGAAAAAGACTTTGAAGAGATCCCAGAGAGACAGCTTCGTCTTCTTGAAGGGGTCTCTCCCTATCTCAAAAAAGGAGGAATCCTCGTTTATGCCACCTGCAGTCTTGAACCCGAGGAAAATGAAAAAGTCATAGCCCAGTTCCTTGAGAGGAATCCTGAATTCAAAATCGAAAATCCCCTCCTTGTGCTTGAAAAAAAATGTGGAGAGCGAATTAAAGAGGTGATTGAAGAAGATAAATACCTAAAGACCTATCCCCATCTCCATGACCTTGATGGCTTTTTTGCCGTAAGATTGAGAAAAGTAGCCTGATTTTAAAAATAAGATTGACAAACTCTATTCATTTAAAATTTAGATGCTAAGATTTTAGAAAAGATTTTTAAAAATGGGCCTAAGGAGTTGACTATGGGATATATAGTAGAGATGGGGGAATTATTTCTTGCAAGTAATTATAAGAGGGAGAGGCTTGCCTTTGTTAAAGGGCTTGGGACAAGACTTTTTACTGAGGATGGAGAGGAATATTTGGACTTTACAGCAGGGATTGCTGTATGTAATCTTGGTCATTGTCACCCTGCCCTAATTAAAGTCTTAAAGGATCAGGCTGAGAAACTATGGCACACTTCTAATCTCTATTACACAGAGCCTCAGGCCCGCCTAGCTAAAAGACTTGTAGAATTAACCTTTGGGGAAAGGGTATTTTTTGCCAATTCAGGGGCAGAGGCTGTAGAAGCAGCTTTAAAACTTGCCAGACGCTATGCCTTTGAAACCTTCGGTGAAAAAAAATATAAATTTATAGCCTTAGAAAATTCCTTTCATGGAAGAACCTATGGAGCCCTCTCTGTCACAGGACAACCCCATTATTGGGAAGGCTTTAAACCCCTTCTTGAGGGAGTAATTTTTGTAGCTCCCAATGATGAAGCCTCCTTAGAAAGAGCCTTTAATGAAGAGGTTTGCGCTTTGATCCTTGAGCCTATTCAGGGTGAAGGAGGAGTTTATCCTCTTAAAAGGGAGTTTTTGGAAAAGGCCAAAGAGCTCTGTGAAAAATTTAAGGCCCTTCTTATTTTTGATGAAATTCAGACAGGCATTGGCAGAACAGGAAGGCTTTTTGCCTATGAACATTTTGGAATTGAGCCTGACATTCTTTGCACCTCAAAGGCCCTAGCCAATGGCCTTCCTCTCTCAGCTATTATTGCTAAAAATGAAATTATGCAGGTCTTAAAGCCTGGAACCCATGCCTCAACCTTTGGAGGAAATCCCATAGCCTCTGCTGTAGCCCTAAAGGTGCTTGAACTTGTCTCGGAAAAAACCTTTCTTGAGGAGGTAAGTCTAAAAGGACGAATACTAAAAGAGAAAATAGAAAAACTTGATCCAGATAAAAAATTTATCAAAGAAGTGAGAGGTGAAGGACTATTAATAGGAATTGAATTTCAACAAGAAGCTAAATATGTATACGAGAGGTTATTAAAACACAAAATTCTTGTAACCCAACCTAAACCTAAGATTATCCGTTTAACTCCACCCTTAATTGTAAGTTATAGAGAAATTGATTATTTTTGTAATATCCTATCTAAGATTTTGGAATAGAAGGGAGGGTATACCCCTCCCTTTTTAAAAGCTTACTGCTTTGGAGCCTCTTGAGTGGCGTTTTCAGCTTTTTTGGCTTTTTTGGCTTTCTTTGCCTTTTTAGCCTTCTTTTCTGCCTTTACCTCCTTACCATCCTGGGCCTGAGCTTGGCCCTGTTCCTCAGCTGCAAAAACAGGGGAAACCATAAGTCCTAAAACAGCCATTAAACCAAGCAACTTCTTCAACATACCTCATCCCTCCTTTGTTTTTTTTTATTTTAATCTCAAATTTCATGCCCAACCTAAGAGCTAAAATTTTCAACTACTTAGGCTCCTGTAATTCAAAAGAGATTAACAAAAATGATGATTCTTTTTGACAATATTGTCAGCCTCTTTATTTTGAATTTTCCTTGAATTTTTCTCGATTTTTCTTAAATTAACCCTTGACAAATTTTTAAACTTTATTATAAAAACACCAATAAAATTCAATAAAGGAGGGAAGGTATGAATAAAGCCGATCTTGTTAAGAGAATGGCTGAAATTGCTGGGACTACCAAGGCTAATGCTGAGAAACTCCTGGATGCCTTTATGCAGGCAGTACAAGAAGCCATTTCTAAGGAGGATAAGGTTGTTCTCGTAGGTTTTGGTACTTTTCAAGTGGTAAAAAGATCAGAGAGAACGGGCAGAAATCCAAGAACAGGGCAACCTTTAAAAATACCTGCCAAAAAAGTAGTAAAATTTACCCCTGGTAAAAAACTCGAAGAGGCTGTTAAATAAAAAATATTTTCTTGTAAGAGTCTTAATATAAGGGGCCTTTTTGGCCCCTTTTTTTTTAATTCTGTTCTATTCAAGCAGAATTTCTATAGTTATTTTTTGGGTTTTTCTTAAAAGTTCTAATCTTAATAAATCTTTTTCTTTTTTAAAAGTTAAAATTATTTTCAAATCACTTATTTTTTTAAGTTCTTTATCGTCTGCTCTAAGTAAAATATCTCCTGGTAAAATACCAGCCTTTTCAGCTAGGCTATCTTTTAAGACTTCTTTGACTTTTAATCCTTCCTTTTCCTCCTCAAGGATAACTCCAAGCTTAGGTAAGGGCTTATAAGCCTTAGGTTCTGGTAAAAACCAATAATCTGCAAGAGAGGGCTCCACTTTCTCCTCTTCTCCGAGAAGAATACTTTTAAAGTTGTAAAAATTTCTCTTTTTTAAAGAGGTAGGTATTCCATAACCATATTCAAGATGTCCTTTTCCTACAAGAACTACCATCTTATAGGAAGGGTTTTTCTTTATAAATTCAAGAGCTCGCTCAGCCATATTTTCATCTCTTAGGACTTGTGCTTGGAAAAAATAGGAAAATTTGGTCCCATTGTCTTTAAAATCATGTTTTTGAAAAATCTTTTCAAGAAAACTTTGATACTCTGGCCTATAAAGATCTAACTCTGGAAGAAGCATTTTTTCCTCTTTAGAGAGACTATTAATCCCCTCTTTAAAAACCTTTTTTACTATCTCACTTGGCAAGTCAAGAGCCACAAGTTTTATCTTTTTTTCTCTGGCAAAAAGAAAGATATCTCTATACAGAGGATAATCAAATTTCCAGCGGTCATAATATTCAATTTTTTCGAGTAACTCCTTTTCATCTATTTTTCCCTCTATAAAATCATCAAGATATTTCTGAAAGGGTATTTGGACCATTTCTAACCCGATGGCAAGTTGTGGATAATAATGATAAATACTTTTTATGACCTCCAATTGGAAAAGATGATGAGAATATTCATTATGGTTCTCCCCTATTAGAATAAGCTGTGAAGAAAGGAGTTCAGGAAGAATGGTTTCAAGAGACTCTAAGTTTTTGGGTTTAAGACCATAACTTCTTTCTTCTGTGAGTTTAACAGTGATTCCTTTTTCAGAATCCTCCATAATTCTTTTATAGACTATTTTTTTTCCCTGAAAATGAAATTCTGAATAATTATTTAAGGAATCTTCAAGCTTTAATAGATTGTGAATTTCCTTGGTTGAGGAAGCCTTGACAATAGCTATAATATGCTCATGCGAAAGGGGATGAGGAAGAATTTTAAAGAAAAAGCCTTCCTCTGGTAAGTACAAATGGTAATTTTGAGGTGGCAAATGTAAAAAAAGAAGATTCTCTTTTGGAAGGGTTTGAAGCTCAGGTTGGGAATAATGAAGAGCTAAAGTATTGGGTCTTAACTTTTCAATAAGATCTCTATAAAGAGAATAGTATTCCTTTTGGGGAAGATAAGCTATAAACTTTAACTGACTTAAAGATTTCCATGTATGAGGGAGCTCTCTATAAGATAGGGTCCTAAAGATCTTATATTCTGGATCAAGCACAATTTCTTTAGGTTTATCCTTCAAAAGGAATTCATAACTTTCGCTCTCCCTATTTAAAAAGATTACTTCTTCTTTACCAAACTTTTCATCTAAGATCTTTAATTTAATTTTTAAGGGACGAAAGGTGCCTTCTTGGACTAGTAAAAATCTTAATCTATAGCCCTTCCTCTCTTCCACAGGAAGAATCTCAAAGTCCTTTACTTTTAGACTTACTCTTTTAAAATTTTCTAGGTCAAACTTTTTCGTCTCTAAGAGATCTCCAAGAAAAACCTCTACAGGCTTAACACTTGAGGCATTGGCCAAAAATTTTTCATAATAAACCTTAAAGGCTTTATCAAAATTCTCTTCACCTATATTTCTCTCAAGAATCTCGTAAAAATAAAAGAAGGTTTGAGCTTCCATAGAGGAAGTTAAAATTAAATTCTTACGATACCAGATTTTGTTTTCTGAGAGTTTGTAGGCTCCAAAATAAAGACTTAGAGCCTTAAGTAGATTTTTATCCTCTACCAAGAGGCCATATCTAAAAATCTCTTCAGTTAAAAGAGTTAAAAAAGAATCCCAAAAAAGATCCCCTTTAAGTTCCTTTTTTAAAAATAGAGTTAGGGGTAAAGCCTTTTCTTCGAAGTGAGAAAAAATAAAAAGCCTTTTAAAAGGAAGGCTTAAAACCTCTCTTTCAAATCTTTCAAGTCTCTTTTTGATATTTTTTTCAAAGACTCCCCAGTCTCTCTCAGAAAAGGAGGGATTTAAGTAAAAAACCAAAGTTTTCTGATTTAAATCTATAACCTTTTTCTTTAGGGCATTAACTATAATTATAGGAGGGGGATTTCTAAGAGGTTTTTCTATTTTTAAAATAGCCGTTTCCTTGTTTGGAAATTCCTCCTCTTCTGAAGGGATTATTAAAGATTCCTGTACCTCAGAATAGTTATTAATTACTATTTCAAAGGAAAGGGGAGTCTCAGGGAAAGGAAGATAATCTTCATAAATTTTTAAAAAGGGAGTTCTTTTGAAAGAGATCTTCTTTTCAAAGGCAATAAGGAGTGGACTTTTGGTATCCTTGACAAGAACTTTAAAAAACCCCTCTTTCTCAGCAGAATAAAGTTTTAAACTCTCTTCTCCCTGCTTGGCCGAGAGAATCTCAAGGTCTTTTTGAGAAAAGGTATATATCCCCTCTTTATCAAAAAAAAAGAGGGCTTTTCCCTGAAGAAGACCTTTCTCTTTAGAAATAAAAAGTTCAAATCTTGCTGAAAGTATATCTGCTTTTAAAGGACTTACTTTTAATAAAAAAAGAAAAATCAAAAAAAAGAAAAACATGGCTTTTGAATTTTGGGTTTAGAGTTATAATAAAATTTCAAGTTTTATATGCATTATACTTTATTTTAAAAAAGCCTGCAAGGTTTATCTATGCCTAAAGTTAAGGTCCTAATTTTATGGGGATATGGAATAAATTGTGAAGTTGAGACCCATTATGTTTTCAAAAAAGTAGGTGCCTCTCCTGAAATTGTTCACCTCTCAGAGATCTTTTCAGGTGAAAAGTCCTTAACGTCTTATCATATTATTTGTTTTCCAGGAGGATTTCTCGATGGTGATCATCTGGGATCTGCTCAGGCCTGCTCTCATCGCTTTAGATACCTCAAAATTAAAGGAAGGATACCCCTTTGGAATGAACTCATGGTCTTTTTGGAAAGGGGAGGATTAATTCTTGGGATCTGTAATGGCTTTCAGCTTCTTGTTAAAATGGGATTACTTCCTGGGGGAGAGTATTTGGGGAAACGCAAAGTAACTTTGACCTATAACGATTCAGGAAAATTTGAAGATCGCTGGGTTCATCTTAAGGTCAATCCTAAGAGCCCTTGTATCTTCTTAAAAGGGTTAGATCGCTTATACCTTCCAGTAAGACACGGAGAGGGAAAATTTGTAGCCGAAAGCAAAGAACTTTTAAAGGACCTCAAGGAAAAGGGCCAAATTGCTTTACAATATGTTCATCCTGAAACTTGCGAGCCAACCTTAGATTATCCCTATAATCCAAATGGTTCTGAAGAAGCAGTAGCAGGCCTTTGTGACCCCACGGGAAGAATATTTGGGCT
>PNIE01000026.1 GCA_002877875.1 Caldimicrobium thiodismutans | reverse complement strand
TTAATGTCAGCTCATTTAAAGGTTGATGTTTGGTATATCTTCAAACAGATCCTTTTTGTAGTCTTTCTTGCTATGATAGCTGGATATTTTACTCAAAGGTATCTTCTGAAAAATATGGACCTCAAAAGGTAGCTAAAGAATTTTCTGCGAGGTTTTCTGGTATCTCAACTCTAGGGGGTTCTCTAAATAGGTTTCATAGCGTTATCCCTTAAATCCAAGGAGATAGTGCATCAGTTTTCCTTAATTTCTAAGTTGTAATTCTTATAGGAAAGCTTTTTTCAAGCGGGGAGCTGTTATTCCTCTTGTTTACGGAGAGGGTATGAGGAATCTTTCCTTTTGTCTTGTCATAGTTATGATTGTTTTTGTAAGAGTCATCCAGAGGTAGTTTTGGTTATTGCTCTTTCTTTGATAATTCAGGGACAAGAAGTAGGCTGGTAGGTGAGATTATCCGATAAAATTTTTGAGTCTCTTACGAATTAAATTTCTTCTTGTTTTTCCAATTTTTTAGGCTATATTAAGTCTTATGCATTACTTCGTTTATCACAGTGGAGAGCTTTATTGCGAGGGTGTTCCGGTAAGAAAAATAGTAGAAAAATATGGAACCCCTCTTTATATCTATTCAGGAAAAACTATAAGGAGACATTTCAAGATTTTTGATTCTGCCTTTGAGGAAATTCCTCATCTTACTTGTTATTCTGTAAAAGCCAATTCCAATCTGGGGGTTCTTTCTCTTTTAGCAAAAGAGGGTGCTGGAGCAGATGTGGTCTCTGGAGGAGAGCTTGAAAGAGCTTTACGAGCAGGGATACCTCCTAAGAAGATAGTTTTTTCAGGAGTAGGGAAAACTGTTGAAGAAATAGAGAGGGCTCTTAAAGTAGGCATCCTTATGTTTAATGTAGAGAGTGCTGAAGAATTATATGTGCTTGGAGAGGTTGCCCAAAGATTACAAATAAAAGCTCCTTTTGCCATACGAGCTAATCCAGATGTAGATCCTAAGACCCATCCTTATATTTCTACAGGTCTTAGAAAAAATAAATTTGGAGTCCCTGAGGAGGAAGTAATTTCTCTTTATCTTAAAGCTAAAGAAAATCCCTATTTACAACCTATTGGGCTTGATACTCACATAGGTTCTCAACTTACCACTATTTCACCTTTTATAGAGGCAGTAAGAAGGCTTAAGGCCCTTTGGAAGGAACTTGAAGGTCTTGGATTTGAGCTTTCCTTTTTAGATATAGGAGGAGGCCTTGGTATAATTTATGGTGAGGAAGAGCCACCACCTCCTGAAGAATTTTCTTCAGCTATCATTCAGGAGCTTAAAGGACTTCCTCTAACTTTGATTCTTGAACCAGGAAGAATTATAGTAGGAAATGCAGGAATTCTTGTTACTAAGGTGCTTTATACTAAATCCAATAAAGAAAAGAATTTTGTGATTGTAGATGCCGGAATGAATGACCTTATAAGGCCAGCCTTATATCAGGCCTATCACAAAATTGTTCCTGTTCTTGACCGAGGAGAGGAGGAGATAGTGGCTGACATTGTGGGGCCTATCTGCGAAAGTGGAGATTTCTTTGCCAAAGAGAGAAGAATTCCTAAGGTTAAGAGGGGAGATCTCCTTGCTATAATGAGTGCTGGAGCCTATGGATTTGTTATGAGCTCTAATTATAATACAAGACCAAGGGCAGCAGAAGTTTTGGTTGAAGATGACCAAGTCTTCTTAGTAAGAAGAAGGGAAACTATTGAGGATCTCTTAAGGCTTGAAGAAATTCCTGAAGTCTATAAGATCTAATATTCTCAAAAATTATGCCCCAAATTCCAAAAGAATTTCACCTTGACTATTATGATTATTCTCTTCCTGAAAATCTGATAGCCTATTATCCTCCAAAGGAAAGAACTGAGAGTAAACTCCTTGTAATTGATCGAAAAACAAAAAAATTTTACTTTCACGAGAAGTTTTCTGAGATTGAAAACTATTTTCAAGAGGGTGATCTTTTGGTTTTAAATAATACCAAGGTATTTCCTGCAAGAATAAAGGTTAGGAAGAAAACGGGTGGAGAGGTTGAGCTTCTCCTTTTTAAAAAGCCCCAGGGATTTTTCTTTGAGACTGAGGCCTTAATTAAAGGAAAGAGGCTTAAACCTAAAATGGAGTTATTTTCTGAGGATAGAGAGCTTAAAATAACTCTTCTTGAGAGTTTATCTTCTGGGAAATTCAGAATTCGGCTGGAAAGTTCAAATCTTCCTTTGGAGACCATTATGGAGAAAGTAGGAAAGGCTCCCTTACCTCCATATATTAAAAGGGAACCCGAGGAGCTTGATCTTTTACGATATCAAACGGTTTTTGCTGAAAAAGAGGGTTCTATTGCAGCTCCTACAGCTGGTTTTCACTTTGATAAGGCTCTGCTTGAAAGATTGCAAAATAGAGGTATAAGGATTATCTATATTACTCTACATGTAGGTTATGGAACCTTTGCACCTATAAAGGTAAAGGATATAAGGCTACATAGGGTGGAACCAGAGTATGTCGAGGTATCTGAGGAGGCGGTAAAAGAGGTGGTTTCAGCCTTAGAGGAGAAAAGAAGAGTTATTGCCTGTGGAACTACGGTTACAAGAACCCTTGAATTTTTGGCACGAAAAGAATTTAAACCCTATAAAGGGCTATGTGATCTCTATATTTATCCTCCCTTTGAGTTTAAAGTAGTTTCAGCTTTAATTACCAATTTTCACTTACCTAAGTCTTCTTTATTATTATTAGTTTGTGCCTTTGCTGGAAGAGATTTAATACTTAAAGCCTATGAAGAGGCTATTAAACGGGGCTATAGGTTCTACTCCTATGGAGATGCTACCTTTATTATATAGATGTTGTACAAAAAATTTAGCAAAACTTTTTTTCATAAGTTTTGCTATAGTTATTTTATTTATTAACTCCTGTAGAGGAGAAAGGGGATTTCAAGGTCAATCAGATAAAGATTTTTCTTGTTCACCTCCACGTATTAAGGTCAAAGTAGTTAAGGCAGTTGATGGTGATACTGTTATTCTTGAGGGTGGAGAAAGATTACGATATGCAGGAATTAATACCCTTGAATTACACACCGAGTCAGGGAAGCCTGAGCCTTTTGCTAAAGAGGCCTATCTTAGGAACAAAGAGCTAACAGAGGGAAAATCTTTTTGTCTTGAAATAGCCTTAAGAGAGAGAGATAGATATGGAAGATTATTAGGGGAGCTTTATTTTCCTAATGGCACAACGGTCTCTGAGATTTTGGTTTCTGAGGGGTTGGCTTTGGTGTGCTATTATGAAGGTAGTGGCAAGTTTTTTGAAAAATACTTAGAGGTCCAAAGAAGGGCTATTGAGAGAAGGGTAGGGCTTTTTTCTTATCTTGATAGACCCTCTTCTCAGAGAGAATTCCTTGGAAACAAAAATTCAAGAAGATTTCACCATCCTGCTTGCTTAGAATCCAAAGAGATCAAAAAAAGGATAATTTTTAGGAATCTTGAAGAGGCTTTAAAGGCAGGATACTGTCCTTCAAGAAATTGTATTAACCTTATTTTTCCATCAGAAAATTAGGATTTTTTAGGTTCTATTTTAGTTAGGCCTCCGGTATAAGGATGTAGTACCTTAGGAATAATTACTGAGCCATCTTCTTGCTGGTAATTTTCAAGGAGGGCCATAAGGGTTCTTCCTACGGCAAGGCCTGAACCATTTAGAGTATGGACGAACCTTGGTTTTCCTCCACCCTTTGGGCGATAGCGAATATTGGCCCTTCTTGCTTGATAATCCTCAAAGTTGGAGCAAGAGGAGATTTCGATGTAGCGATTTTGTCCTGGAGACCAGACTTCAATATCATAGGTCTTGGCTGCAGCAAAGCCAAGATCCCCTGTACAAAGAACTACTACTCTGTAAGGAAGTTCAAGGAGCTGTAAAACCTCTTCAGCATCAAGAAGAAGACTTTCAAGCTCTTCATAGGAGGTTTCAGGGGTTACAAATTTAACGAGTTCCACTTTATTGAATTGATGTTGACGAACAATGCCCTTTATGTCCTTTCCATGGGCTCCAGCTTCTGCCCTAAAACAGGGGGTATAGGCGGTATAATAAAGGGGAAGAATCTCTTCAGGAAGGATTTCATCTCGATGTAGATTGGTTACAGGAACTTCAGCTGTAGGAATAAGATAGTAATCCCAGTCCTCAAGTTTAAAAAGTTCTTCCTTAAATTTAGGAAGCTGGCCTGTCCCAAACATGGAGGCTTCATTCACTATAAAGGGAGGAAGTACCTCTGTATAGCGATGTTTCTTAATGTGAAGATCAAGCATAAAATTGATAAGAGCCCTTTCTAAAAGGGCTCCCTCACGATAATAAATCGTAAATCTACTTCCCGTGATTTTAGCTGCCCTCTCAAAATCAAAGATTCCAAGAATCTCTCCCAATTCCCAATGAGGCCTTGGCTGAAAGGAAAAACTTGGTGGATCTCCAAATTTCTTTATGACTACATTATCTTTGTCAGACTCT
Source organism: Caldimicrobium thiodismutans (assembly GCA_002877875.1). Lineage (GTDB taxonomy): Bacteria > Desulfobacterota > Thermodesulfobacteria > Thermodesulfobacteriales > Thermodesulfobacteriaceae > Caldimicrobium > Caldimicrobium thiodismutans_A. Next base: position 507 of record PNIE01000026.1, on the reverse strand, counting down.
CCATAAGGGACAGACTCATGAGGAATATTAGGAATTGCTGCCAGGTTTTCAAAGAGTTCTTTTTCCACTGCTTTAAGTTCTTCTTCTAAAATTTTAAGCCTATCTCCTATATTTCTAACTTGCTCTGCTATAGTTTGAGCTAGGGAGATCTCTCCAGCTTTTTTAAGCCTTCCTATCTCTTCTGATTTTTCTTTTCTTTCGTGCCTTAGGACTTCAACTTCTTGAAGAAGAGCGCGTCTTCTTTCATCTAATTGAAGAACTTTATCAATAGGATATTGGCCACCTCTTGTTTTTAGGCGCTCCTTAACCCACTCTGGCTTTTCACGAATTAATCTTAAGTCAAGCATAGAATTAATTTATGATTAAAATTAAGTAGTAAATATTTTAGACTCAAGGCGCTCAACTCTAAAAATGAGGTCTTCAACTATGGCTTTGAAGTGAAGAGCCCTCTCAAGATCCCTTCTTAGATTACTTACTTCCAAATATAGATGATCAATTCTTTTATTA
>PNIE01000008.1 GCA_002877875.1 Caldimicrobium thiodismutans | reverse complement strand
GTGGTTAAATCCTCAAAATCAGCCCATTGAAAGGGGGTGTGAGGCTTGGGAACAAAAAAGGAAAAACTAAAAGTAAAATTGAAAGGATATTTTCTTTTAAGTAACTCCCCCACAAATTGAGCAGTAGCTATAATATCGTTCTCCTCTTCGAAGGGAAGCCCCAGCATGAAATAAAACTTAACCTTTTTTATGGGAGTTTTCTTTAGTCTTTCTAAGGTGTTAAAAATCTCTTCCTCTGGAATTTCTTTATTTATTATTTTTTTGAGTTTGATGGAGGCTGTTTCTGGAGCTATGGCTATACTTTTGGTGGTTGTTAAAAGCTTAAAAAATTCCTCTCTTAACGCATCAAGCCTAATTGAAGAAAAAGTAAGGGTAACTTTCTTTTCAAGGAGTTTTCTTCCAATAAGAAAGAGCTCCTCTTTGTCCACAAATTCAAGCCCAATCAACCCAACCTTTGAATTTTCAGGAATCTCCTCCACTCTCTCTAAGAGCTTTTCAGGAGAATAAACCCTTGGAGGTCTATAAATAAAACCAGCTAAACAAAATCTACAGGCCCTCCCACAGCCCTTAGAGACCTCTAAAAGATAAGATTTTCCAAATTCTGCTTTTTCACTCAAGATCTTAGATAAAAGTGGCTTTTGGGGAGGTACAAGCTTTAAAATTCTTACCTTTTTTTTACCAAAATGAAGAGGGCTATAAAAGAAGTCAAATTTATTTAATTCAAAAAGAAGTTTTTTTTTGTTATAACCGTATTCTATAAAGAGAGGTATAATTTTCTCCTCTAAGGCCTCCCATTCCCCGAGGATAAAACCATCAAAAAAGGGAGCTAAAGGTTCGGGATTAGCCCAAAGGGCAACCCCGCCTCCAAGAACTGTCTCTTTCCTCTCTTGAGGATCAAGGGAGATCCCACTTTTTATTAAAATTTGAAGAGCTCTTATATAACTTCCCTCAAAGGGTATAGAATAAAGAATAAGAGGAAAGTCCTTTAAAGGGCGATTACTCTCAAGAGAGCGTATTTCCTCTTCAAAAAAAACCCTCTCAGCAACAATTTCCTCAAAGCCATTTAAACTCTCATAAAGACTTAAAAATCCTAAGTTAGACATAGCTATTTCATACTTTTCAGGGAAAACAAGGGCGATAGGAAGCCTCCCTGTCCATCTCTTCTTTATATAGCCCTTTTCATATTTGAGATAGTTTTCCTTCAAACTCTCAACCTCGAAGATTTAACTTTTTGCGATATAATTTAACGATATGTCCTATAAAGGCGCTCTTTTTTTCCTTCTTGGTTTATTACTTTCTCTTTCTTTATTTTATCTTTTTAGCCCTTCCTCCAAATTTAAGTCTAAAAAAGAGGAAATTCCAGTTCTAACTACAGGGAAACCTGAACTTTGTCTTCTTTGTCACGAAGAAAAGATTCCAGAAAAGGCTCATGCCAGAGAGGTGCTTGGCTGCTCAAGCTGTCATCTTGGAAATCCCCTAACACCTACCATGAGCGAGGCACATAAAGGCCTTGTAAAAAATCCCTCAGATCTAAGGGTTATTGAAAAGACCTGTGGAAAAGCCAATTGCCATCCCCAAGATGTAAAGAAGGTAAGAAATTCCCTCATGGCAACCAATCACGGAATTATCACTCGGCTTCTTAAAGTCTTTGAAGAAAAGGAAATTCTTCAAGCCTTTCCCAATATAAAAGTAGCAGACCTTTATGAGAAAAATTCTCTTTTGGATAAAAGCTATGCCCTCGATTACTTTAGAAAACTCTGCGGATCTTGTCATTTATATCTTCAAAAAGAAAAATTTGAGGGCTTTCTTGCTGAGAAAGGCGGAGGATGTTCAGCCTGCCACCTTGAAGGTTCAAAGGAAGACCTAAGGAGAAAGAAAATCCATCCGGGACTTACTAAAAAAATTTCTCTAAATAAATGTGTAAAATGCCACAATAGAAGCGGAAGAATTGGTTTTACCTATCAGGGGTTGTATGAAACTTCTCAAGGTGGTATCTATGATAGGCTATGGGTGGATGGAAGACAACTCAAAGAGATTGAGCCTGATGTTCACTTTAAGAGCTCCCTCCAATGTATTGATTGTCATACCCGTGAAGAAGTTATGGGAGATGGCAATTTTTATAAAAACCTTGAAGAGGCCCTTGAGGTCACCTGTGAAACCTGTCACTTATGGGAACTTAAAACCAAAAAGGGAAGACCTCTTTCACAATTAATAAAAACCAAAAAAGGGGTTTTTTTGAAAAGAAAAATAGATGAAAAACTTTTACTAGTTAAAAGGCCTTCTCCAGTTTGTCAAGAAAAAATCCATAGTCGTCTTTCCTGTTCTGCCTGCCACGCCAAATATATGCCCCAATGTATGGGCTGTCATGTCCGCTTAACTCCAGGTGATACCCAGCTTGATAAAATTAAGGCTAAAGAGACAAAGGGCCTCTGGGAGGAACACGAATCCTATCGAGTGCTTGAAGATCCACCACTTGTGGTAAAGGGGAATAAAATTGTTCCTGTAACCCCTGGCTGCCAAGACTTTGTGACCCTTCTTGATAAGAAGGGGGAACCTAAGAAATATTTCGAAAGTATCACTTGGGCTCACATTGAACCCCATTCTACTCAAAAAAAGGGAAGATCCTGTAAAAGCTGCCATCAAAACCCCAAAGCCTTAGGGCTTGGTTATGGCCAAATCATTCTCAACCATAAACAAATCAGCTTTCATGCCCTTGAAAAACCAATAACTCAAAAAGAAAATATATCCCTTTCTCAAATTGTTGACCTCGAAGGAAGAACTTTAGTTAAATTCAATAGAAGGGAAATGAGGGGCTTTACCAAAGAGGAATTAAAAAGAATTTTAAGAGTAGGGCTTTGCCTGAATTGTCATGAAGAAACCTCCTCCCTTTTTAAACGCTGGAAAAAAGATATCTTCTGCTCTAAATACCCAGAGTTATAAAACTCTCTCTTAAATACCCCCCTTTTTTATTCTAATGAGATCTTAATCTTGTAAAAGAATACCTTTTTAGTGTCCTTTGATAGATTTTAATATGAGGTTCCAAACCAAATTTTATAGATTTTTCTAAAGAAATTTTTTATCTTGACACTTTTTGAAAAATAAGTATATTAATTAAAGTTAACTAAGTAAGCTTATAAAAATAAAAAGGAGGTGGCGTTATGGATGTCCTTTTAGCCTCAAGGTTGCAGTTTGCAGCAGCAGCTATGTTTCATTTCCTTTTTGTGCCTTTGACCTTAGGGCTTTCTTTTTTAACTGCCATTTTTCAGACTCTCTGGCTTAAAACTGGAGATGAGGACTACAAGAGGGCAGCTCGTTTCTGGGGGAAACTCTTTTTAATCAATTTTGGTCTGGGAGTGGTTACAGGGATTACCCTTGAATTTCAGTTTGGGACGAACTGGCGCTTTTATTCCCAGTACGTGGGAGATGTCTTTGGGTCACTCCTTGCCATTGAGGCAACACTTGCCTTTTTCCTTGAATCAACCTTTATAGTTGTATGGTGGTTTGGTTGGGAGAGAGTTAATCCTAAAGCAAATACCCTTGCTATCTGGCTGACTGCTATAGCCTCAAATATTTCAGCTCTCTGGATTCTCTTGGCTAATGGTTGGATGCAACATCCTGTAGGTTATGTGATTAGAAATGGTAGAGCAGAACTTGAGAGCTTTACGGCTGTTCTTACCAATTCCTTTGCCTGGTGGGAATTTCTACATACCGTTCCCTCTGCCTATGTATTATCTGGATTTTTCGTCCTTGGAGTTTCGGCCTGGCATATTTTGAGAAAAAATGAACTTTCCCTTTTTAAGAAAAGTTTTAGGGTGGCAGCTATCTGGACGATGATTTTTAGCCTCTATCTTATTGTTGAAGGACATATCCACGGAGCTGAAGTTGCAGAAAAGCAACCTACTAAGCTTGCAGCTATGGAGGCTCACTGGGTTACTGAAAAAGGTGCTGGTTGGACCCTCTTTGCTATCCCTGATGAAGAAAATGAAAGAAACTTAGTAGAATTTATCAAGGTTCCTAAGGTATTAAGTCTTCTTGCCTTTCATGATCCAGAAGCTGAGGTTAAAGGACTCAAAGAGTGGCCCAAAGAAGAAAGACCACCTGTTGCTCTTACTTTTTGGAGTTTCCGTATAATGGTTGGCCTTGGTATGCTTTTTGGGCTTCTCTCTATCCTTGCTTACCTTAAGAGGAATCAGCCTGAAAACAGCCCTCGCCTCCTGAGAGTACTTATCTGGAACATACCTCTTCCTTATATTGCAGCTCAGGCTGGATGGATGGTGGCAGAAGTTGGAAGACAGCCTTGGATTGTTTACGGCCTTATGAAAACCAAAGAGGCAGTTTCTCCTCTCTCCTCGATTCAAGTAGGCTTAAGTCTTCCTGCCTTTATCATCGTTTACGGAATTCTTGGAATTATTTGCTTCTGGTTAATAGCTTATCATGCAAGAAAAGGCCCTGAACCCTCTTTAACAATTACTGAAAAACCTATAAGAGAAAGTATCTAAAAAGGAGGTGAGACCATGGAGATGAATATTTTTCAAATCATCTGGTTTGTTTTGTGGGGAGTTCTTTGGGCTGTGTATTTTGCCCTTGATGGTTTTGATCTTGGTGCAGGAAGTCTCCTCTATTTCCTTGGTAAAAACGAAAAGGAAAGAAGAATCATTTATCAAGCTATTGGTCCTTTCTGGGATGGAAATGAGGTCTGGTTAATCACTGCAGGTGGAGCAACCTTTGCAGCCTTTCCCACAGCTTATGCTGTAATGTTTAGCGCCCTTTATACTCCTCTCCTCCTTCTTCTCTTCTCTCTGATTATTCGGGGAGTGGCTGTAGAATATCGAAATAAACATGAAAGTCAAACTTGGAGGTCCTTTTGGGATTTTCTCTTTTTCCTTGGAAGTTTAGTTCCAGCTCTTCTACTTGGAGTAGCCTTTGCCAATATTTTTAAAGGAGTTCCCATTGATGAAAAAGGACTTCTGCAAACCAATCTTTTTGGGCTTCTAAATCCCTACGGTCTTTTGGGAGGTCTGCTTTTTGTCTTTTGCTTTGCCACCCATGGTGCTCTCTGGGTAGCCTTCAAAACCCCTTCTCCTTT
>PNIE01000025.1 GCA_002877875.1 Caldimicrobium thiodismutans | reverse complement strand
GGGGTACCAAAAATTTCATATAAAGATATTGAAATAAAATAAGAACTCCGATGGAAAGAATAATAGCTAGAAAAACTCGATTATCCATTTTTTCTCTCCTTAGAGGAATCTTTTTCTGGAGGTAAGTCAATCCCACCAGGAAATAGAGGATTGCATTTAAGAAACCTTTTTAAGGCTAAAAGCCCCCCTTTTATCACACCTCTTCTTAAGATAGCCACTTTAGCATATTCACTGCAACTAGGATAAAATCGGCAATGTATTCCTAAGTAATGGGAAAGAATAGGAGAAACAAATCTCTGATAGATAGTTATTCCTTTAATAAAAAAATTCCTTATCATAAATGGGATTCACTTCTCTCTCTTGAAAGATAGCTTTTTAAAATTTTAAGGATTTTCCAGTAATCCATATTTTTAATACTGGGATGGGGTATAATTACTAAGTCTGAGCTTTCGGGAAAGAGTTCTTTATTTCTTCTAAAAACCTCCCTGAGTAATCTTTTTACTCGGTTTCTTTCGCAGGCCTTTCCTAATTTAGAAGAAACCACAAGTCCAAGCCTTCTATAGCCGAATTTATTGGGTGTATATATAATTAACAAATACCTATCAATCCAAATCTTTTTTCCTTCTTTAAAAACCCTCTCAAAATCTCTATTTAAGGTAAGGCGTTCCTTTTTTGAGAGCCTCTCTTTTCTAACAGGCACTTTAAAATTTTATACAGTAAGACGCCAGCGTCCTTTTCTTCTTCTGTTTTTAAGGATTCTCCTTCCTGATCTTGTTTTCATTCTTGCCCTAAAACCGTGTTTTCTTTTCATTTTAAGACGGCTAGGCTGGTAAGTCCTTTTAGGCATAGAAACTTCCTCCCAGCTTAAAGATTTAAATTTTCCATATTTTAGCACCTTCCCAAAAATTTTCTATATGCTAAAATAAAAAAGAATGAACCAGGTTCTTAATAGAATTCTTCTGGACAAATCCTATGAAGTTATAAAACGCAAACAAAGGGGTTTATATTTTAAGCCTTTTTGGGATCGCCCTCCCTTTTATTTGAAGACCTATCTAGAAAAAGAGAAATTTATAATTATTGCTGAAGTAAAAAGGGCTTCTCCTCTTAAAGGAAGTTTGAGAGAGAATTTTAATCCTCTTTGGCTTGCCAAAGCTTATGAGAGAGGAGGAGCAGGGGCCATATCGGTAATCACTGAAGAAAACTATTTTTATGGCTCACTTGAATATCTTGCTGGAATTAGAACTTTAACTAATCTTCCCCTTTTGAGAAAGGATTTTATTTTTGATCCTATTCAGATTGAAGAGGCCAAAGCCTATGGAGCAGACTTTATCTTGCTTATCTCAGGTATTCTCTCTAAGAAGGACCTTGAGGAGTTGTTAAAATATACTAAAAAAATAGGCCTTTCTGCCTTAGTTGAAGTTCACACTTCTGAAGAGCTTGAAAAGGCTTTATCAGCAGGAGCTGAGGTGATTGGCATAAATAATCGCAATCTCCAAACCCTCGAGCTTAATTCTCAACACTGTTATAAGCTGTTGCCGCTTATTCCTAAAAATATTCCTGTGATTGCTGAATCAGGGATAAACACCCCTCAAGAAGTTAAAGATTTGAAAAAGGCTGGCTTTAGTGGAGTCTTAATTGGGACTTCTTTAGTTAGGTCAAGTGCCCCAGAAAAAACTTTAAAAAAAATGGTTGAGGAGTTAAAAAATGGAGCTTAATTTTGAAAAATTAGGGGGATTAATTCCTGTTATTATTCAGGATTTTGAGAGTGGTAAGGTTCTTATGCTTGGTTTTATGAATGAAGAGGCTTTTAAAAAAACCCTTGAAACTGGAAAGGTTTGTTTTTACAGTAGGACTCGGAATAAGCTATGGATCAAAGGAGAGACTTCAGGGCATTTTCTTGAGGTAAGAGAGATCCTTGTAGATTGTGATAGGGATACTCTTCTTATTAAAGTAAAGCCCTATGGGCCAGTTTGTCACGAAGGATACGAGTCCTGCTTTTATAGAAAACTTAATTCTTATGGCGATTTGGAGATAATTGAAAAGAGAAAGTTCCAATCGGAGGAGGTTTATGGAGAAGGTTCTTAAATTTGGTATCCCTAAAGGAAGCCTTGAGAAAGCGACCATAGAACTTTTTGAAAGAGCAGGCTGGACTATAGAGGTCCATCACAGGAGTTATTTTCCGGAAGTTGATGATCCCGAGCTTGAGATGGTGATTTGCAGACCTCAGGAGATGAGTAAGTATGTGGAGGCAGGGATTCTGGATGCAGGAATAACGGGAAAGGATTGGATTCTTGATAATAATTCCGAGGTAGTCGTAGTAGAAGATCTTCCCTATTCTAAGGTAAGCAAAAGACCCGCAAGGTGGGTAATTGCAGTAAGGGCTGATTCAGAGATTAACACCCTTGAAGATTTAAAGGGTAAAAAAATAAGCACCGAACTTGTAAATTATACGAAAAAATTTTTTGAAGAAAGGGGTATACCTGTTGAGGTTACCTATTCTTGGGGAGCAACTGAGGCCAAGGTGGTGCAAGGTCTTTGTGATGCTATTGTTGAAGTAACAGAAACTGGAACAACTATTAAAGCTCATGGACTAAAAATCATTTATGAAATGCTAATTACTTATCCCCAACTTATCGCCAATAAAGAAGCCTGGGAAGATCCATGGAAGAGAAAAAAGATTCAACAGATAGCTGTTTTGCTTAAAGGGGCTTTAAATTCCCATAAGAAAGTGGGCTTAAAAATGAATGTTCCTGCTGAAAACCTTGAAAAGGTTGTTTCTATCCTTCCAAGTATTACTGCTCCAACTATTTCCAAACTATATAATACCGAATGGTATGCCCTTGAAGTGGTAGTCTCTGAAAAGGAAGTTAGAAATCTTGTTCCAAAATTACTGGAATATGGTGTTCAGGGTATCATTGAATACAGTCTCAATAAGATAATTTGAGAGTTTTTATGCAGAGATTGCCATTAAGTTATCTTAAACCTGGTATGAAGACCTATGAAGAAGTTTATGATGCTCAAGGAAGAGTTCTTTGTGGTAAGGGTGTTGAACTAACAGAGGAGATGATAAAGCGTTTTTATGAGCTCGGTGTGAGTTATGTTACTGTGGAAGGAACTCCTGTAAAATTACCCTGGGAGAAAAGCCTTGAAGAAGAACTTTCCGAACTTGAAAAGAGATTTGAAGGTGTTAATGATGAAAATCTGCTTCAAATAAAGGAGATTCTTAAGGAATTATTATATGAAAAATATAAAGCAAGAATCCATCAATCCTGATCCCTCAGAGAAAAGAAAGGAAGTAAAAAAGAAATTAAGAAAACTTGAAGGCCTTCCTACTCTTCCTCCCATTATTCAGCGCTTAAATCAGATGATAGAGGACGAAAGAACCTCTCTCCATCAAATTGCAGAAATTATTGAAAAAGATCAAGTAATTACTACGAAGATTTTAAGGCTTGCTAATTCTGCTTTTTATGGGTTTCCGCGAAAGGTTTCTACTGTTCAGCAGGCAATGATGCTTCTTGGTCTCAACGTTTTGAAAATTCTTATTATGACCTCCTCAATTTTTGAGTTTATTCATAAAGAGGATATTGGTCTTTGGGAACATTCTATAGGGGTGGCAGCTTGCTCTAAAATTATAGCCGAAAAAATTGGGGCAGGTGATTCCCAAGAAATTGCAACAGCAGGGCTACTCCATGACCTTGGTAGAGTGATTATAATGGTTGTTTTAAAAGAGGATCAACCAAAGATTTTAGATCTTATTTCTGAAGGAGTTGATCCCCTTTCTGCTGAAAAGCGAGTCCTTGGTATAGATCATGCTGAAATAGGGGCCTTTCTTATGGCTCAATGGAATTTACCAGAAAGGCTTATTGAAGCTGTAGCTTCTCATCATAATTTAGAAAATTCCAAAAAGTACAGAAAAGAGGCTTCCATCTTACATCTATCAGATCTATTAGTGCATGCCAGAGGTTATGGTAAAACCCTATATGAAAGTCTTCCCCCCTTTGAGGTCAGAGCTCTAAAATATCTTGGTTTAGGATGGGGAGAAATTAAAGAAATCCTCTTTAATTTAGAACCAAGACTTTATGAGTTAAAGTTCTTCACCGAAGAATTAAAAAAAGAATTATCTTCTTAAAATAGGGAACCTTGAAAAAGAAGCTTTTTTTTGCCTTTTGGAAGAGAGGACAGCCCTTTAGTCAGTGGAAAAAATACCTTTCTAAATTTTTTCAAATCAAGGTCTTTAGTGATCAAAAAAAATTTCTTGAAGCTCTTCTATTTTCACCTCCCGATGGGATTCTTTACGACTATGAAAAATCAAAAGAGGGACTTCAAGTCCTAATCAAAGATATCAAAATAAGATTTAATTTAGTAAGAATCCCACTTATATTAATTGTTAACCAAGAACACCTTCAGGAGATTGAAAAATGGCTTTTAGCTATAGATGAACTCCTTCTCAAAGAAGATTCTCCTGAAGAGGTAAAATTAAGAATAAATCTTTGTCTTAAAAGGCTTGAAAGAATCTCAGATAACAATCCTCTTACTGGACTTCCTGGAAATGTCTCTATTGAAAAGGAGCTTAAGAAAATTATTCAAAGTGAAACTCCTTGGGCAGTAGGTTACGTGGATCTTGATAATTTTAAAGCTTATAATGACCTTTACGGGTTTACCAAAGGAGATGAGATGATAAAAAACCTTGCAAGAATTCTGACTTCAACTGTTGAAAGTCATACTCCCTATGGATTTATCGGCCATGTGGGAGGAGATGACTTTGTTTTTATCGTGCCTCTTGAGGTGGCAGAAAAGATAGCCCAGGAAATAATAAAAAAATTCGAAATCCTCATTCCAACTTTTTTATCTGAAGAAGATTTAAAAAGAGGATGCTTTATTAGTAAAGACAGGCAAGGTAGAGTTTGCACCTTTCCCTTGCCTTCTGTTTCTATAGCTATTGTTCCTGTGAAAAAGGGAAAATTTAAACATACTGGTGAAATTGCCCAAAGGGCAGGAGAAATAAAAAAATTACTTAAAGCCAAAGAGGGCAGTGTTTATCTTATTGATAGGAGGTCTTAAATGAATTTGCTATAGCTCCTTCTTGTCAAAAGATAATCTTTTTCTTCTTTTAGGACTTTGATTTTTTCCTTAAGTAGGGATTCAATAAAATTAATCAAGTTAAGAGCACTTCTTGCTCCCTCAAGATCAAGAGATCTCACATAAATCTCCCAATTTTTTTCAATTTCGTTATATAGGAACCTTGCTCTTTCTAAATCATCTCTTTTAAGAGAGAGCTCTATCTCAAGAAGGATTTTTTTTAAGTCTTCAGTCAAGGGTCATCCTAAAGAGTTTTTTGAAGAGGTTTAATCTCCATCCAAGCATTTCTTAATTTTTCCAAAATTTCTATACTATCATTTAAGGGTTTTAAATTATTAGAAAAATTGACCTCTAGAAGGGCTTGAATAAGAGTTTGATAAATTTCTTTTAAATTTTTAGCGATTTCGCCTCCTTTCTCAAGATCAAGGATTGCCTGAAGATAAATTAAGATATCCATAGCTTTACTTAAATTTTCAACCTTAGTTTTTACAGTATCTGGATCGTTGAGACCTGATTCTATAGCATTTTTGGCAAGTTTTAAGGAATTTAAAGCCTTTCCATAAAGAAGAATAAGGTGTTCAAGAGGACTTCCTTCAAGAACCTGCCTTTCAAGATAATTTCCATTGGGCCTTAGCATCACCTTCTTCCTCCTTAATTTTTTTAAAAATATCGGAAAAATTTCTCAAAACTTTAGATTATTATTTTTTGTTAGCTTCCGAAAGGGAATTTACAAAATTTTCAAGCCTTGTTTTTAATTTCTCATTTTGATACATAAGCGTTTCAATCTTACTAAAGGTAAGTCTTAGTTTTTCTTCCTCCTCAGCAAGGGCTAATTGAAGTTCTTCACTTTTTTTATTAAGGGCTTCAATGGCTTTATCCTGGGTGTTTTGGTAGACCTGAAAGGTTTTTACAAGTCCTTCAAGATAGGAACTTAAAGACTCTTTAGTCTTACTTAAAGCCTCTTTTATGTTGGCAATTTTTCCCCTTGCTACTAGATTATTGAAGGCTTCACTATTAAATATGTATTTTCCTTCTTCTGAGATATTAATTAAACCAAGATTTTGTAAGGGTCGAGTGAGATTAAATAAAGTAGTTTTTAGCTGAGTTAGGGTTGAATTGCCTTGAAAGAGGGCTCCCTTTCCGGTAAGTTCATTTACAAGAGAGAGGGTATCATTGATTTTTCCAAGAAGATCTGAAAGGGTCTTACTGACTTTGTCGTAGGAATCACTTATGCTTATGGTTACAAAGTCTGAAGTTAGATTTTTTGCTGTAAGGGTTAAACCTGTAATTATATTTTCAAAGGTATTAGTTGGACTTGTGATTTCTGGTCCGGTATCAGAGGCAATCTTTAAGCGGGCATTTTTAGCCTCCTGCAAGGTAGAGAGAGTCCCAAGCTCGGAAGGAAGACCTCCACTTGATATTTCACTTGATATTTCAATTACAGGTCCGGTCACTGTCTCTTTTTTGGAGGCGCCTACATCTTTTTCAGCAAGCATAAGTTTATAGTTACTTCCATCAAAATAAACGCTAGCGTCTACTTTATCTTGAGAAGAGTTAATCAGTTTAACAAGATCTTGAAGGGTTCCACCTGAAAAGTTGATAGATGTCTCTTGAAAGGTTGTGTCTGAAGTGTAATATCTAAGAGTAAAGCTTGAGGGAGAGAGATTCTGCGATAAACTTAAAACACCTCCTGTGCTTGCCCTAATCTCTCCTTGAGCAAGAGCTGTAACTTTTACTTTTATAGTAACATTAGGGGCTGTATCACTTACTGTGGCAGAAAGAGAAGAAGAATCCGAAAGAGAAACTTTCTTTCCTTTAAAAAGGTCATCTACTTTTATAGTATCATTGAAATTCTGAAGATCCTTTATAGAGGAAAGAAGGTTAGAAAGAGAACTTGCTTTAGCTTGAAGAAGTGCCTTATCTTGGGCAATTTTATTAAGCTCCTTTTGTTTATATAGAGTTAAACTTTTAACAAAGGCATCTATATCCAAAAGCCCTGTAACATTGTTCAGATAAAAATCAGCCATTCTTTAAGCCTCCTTTTCAAGAAAAATTCCTTTAAACTGAGAGTTTTTAATTTCTTTTTTTAGAAGTTCAAGGATAGCTTTTTTTAATTTGAGAATATCTTCAAGGGGTATTTGTTTAATCACTTCTTGGGTCTCAAGGTCTATAATTTTATAGACAGGAATTTTGAGATCTTTATCTATTTCTATTTGGAGAGCCTTTTTATAAGAACTAAGTATTTTGTTAAGCCTTTCAGTAAGATTATTTTTAATAACTTTTTGAAAATTGTTAAGGCTAGTTTCTTGGCTTTCTTTTGAAGGGGTAGAGGAGGGCATATTTTTTTCTTTATAGGATTCAGAAACCTCTATCTTTAAGCCTTCTCCTTTTGGTATGAAAATTCCTTTTATTTCCATCCCACTACTCCTTAATTATATTATCGGCATTTTTAAAAAATTCTATAGAGAATTTTTAAAAAATTTTTGAAAGGGGTTTACAAAGCTTAAATTTAAGGAAAAATTAAAGGATATATCTTTAAGAAGGGGTTAGAGATGGCTGTAAGACATTTTTTAAGAATCTGGGATTTTACTAAAGAGGAGGTTGAAACTTTAATAGAAAAGGCCTTGAAAATTAAAAAAACAAAAACTTGGGAGAGGAGTCTTCAAGGAAAAATTCTGGCTTTAATCTTTGAGAAGGCTTCAACGAGGACAAGAGTCTCTTTTGAATCAGCTATGATAAAGCTTGGTGGTCATACTCTCTTTCTTTCAAGGAATGATTTACAACTGGCAAGAGGAGAACCCATAAAAGATACTGCAAGGGTTTTATCCCGCTATGTAGATGGAGTAGTTTTGCGAACATATCTTCAGGAGACTATTGAGGAGTTTGCAGAATATTCCCAGATCCCAGTGATAAACGGACTTTCTAATAGATTTCATCCCTGTCAGGTGCTTTCTGACATCATGACTGTTATAGAAAAGGGGAAGGATCTATATAAAAGTAAGATTATTTGGTTAGGCGATGGGAATAATGTGGCCCAATCCTGGATTGAAGCCAGTGCCCTTTTAGGCTTTCCTTTAATTCTTTGCTGTCCTGAGGGCTTTGACCCAGAGGAGGAGCTTTTAAGAGAGGCAAGAGAGCGGTTTCAAGCCAAAATTGAAATAGTAAGATCTCCTGAAGAAGCTTTAACTGATGCAGAGGTCATAAACACTGATGTTTGGATAAGTATGGGACAGGAAGAAGAATCAGAGAGAAGAATAAAGGCTTTTAGAGGATTTACTTTAGATTACAATTTATTAAAAAGAGCTAAACCTTCAGCTATTGTATTACATTGTCTTCCAGCTCACAGAGGAGAGGAAATAACTGAGGAGGTTTTAGAAGGCCCCCAGTCAGTGGTTTGGGATCAGGCAGAAAATAAAATGTGGTTTCATATGGCCCTTCTTGATTATATTCTTAAAGGGGCTTAAAATAACAATGCCAATTAATTAGAGAGGGGGCCTTTTATGAAAATCGAAAAAGACTCTTTTGTAAGGCTTGTTTATTCTATGGAGATTGAAGGAGAGAAAACACCTTCTTGGTTTTCTAGGTCTATCGAAGTTTCTTTTATTTATGGGAGAGAGCCTATCCCTACTATAATCGAGAGAGCCATTTTTGGAAAAGAAAAGGGTGAAAAGGTTGAAATTCTTATTCCTCCTCATTCGGCCTATGGGCCTCGTCTTGATTATCTTGTAAAAGAAGTAGATTTAAATTCTTTGAAACATCCTGAGAAGGTTATCCCTGGGGAGTGGTATGAGGAGGTATCTCCTTATGGATCAAGAACCTTTTTCAAGGTTCTTGAAGTTCGTGGGGATAAAGTAATTGCTGATTTTAATCATCCAGCTGCTGGTAAGAATGTAATTATGAAAATTGAAGTGCTTGAGGTTCGTCCTGCAACGGCTTATGAAATTATGGCAGCAGAGCTTAGGGCTTGTGGAGGTGGCTGAAGATAAGGGAGTCTACTCGGCGAGTAGATCTAACTTTCATTCTTCTCCAAAAATTCAAAATCCTTTATAGAGAGATAAATCTTATCTCCAACCTTGAGTTTTTCACCTAAGGTTTGATTAATTTTTAAAGTTAAGATTTCTGTTTTTAAGGCTAAAGTTATCTCGTAATGGTCATGGTTAAAAATTTTTTCAAGAAGGAGCCCATGGAGAGAGGATTTAACAGGGCTTTGAGTTTTCCTCATGTAAAAGAACTCTTCTGGCTTACCTTGAAAAAGAACTTTTCCCTCATTTAGATGGACAATTCTATCAGCTAATTTTAAGACATCTTCCTCATGGTGGGAGACCATAATAGTAGTAATGCCCTCCTGTTTTTGTAGCTTTTTTACCTCTTCTCTTAGGGGAGCTGCTGTTTGTGGATCCAAGGCTGAAAAGGGTTCATCTAAGAGAAGAAGGCGAGGTTCTCGGGCAAGGGCTCTAAGAAGAGCTACCCGCTGCTTTTGTCCTCCCGAGAGGGTTGCAGGCTTTGTTTCAGAAAGTTTTTCAAGTCCTGCAATTCTTAATAATTCTCTTATCCTTTTTGAGTCTTTCTTTTTCATACCATAAGCTATATTCTCAAAAACCGTCATATTGGGGAAAAGAGCATAGTCTTGGAAAACGAAGCCTATCTCCCTTTTTTGAGGAGGAAGATTTATCTTCCTATTGGTATCAATCCAGACCTTTCCTTCAATCTCAAGATAACCCTCATCAGGGGTTTCTAAACCAGCTAACATCCTTAATAAAGTAGTTTTCCCACTTCCTGAAGGTCCAAAGATTACTAAAAATTCCCCCTTTTCAATTTCAAGAGAGACCTTTAAGTCAAAATCTCCTCTAGCACCTCGTAATTTTTTTCTTAAGTTAAGCCTGATCACTACTGAGTCTCCTATTTAGGATATAGACTGAGAGTATGGTGAGGAGAGAAAAGATAAGAAGAATGGCAGAGTATATATGAGCTGTAGAATAATCTAATTTTTCAACTGCATCATAAATGGCAATGGAGACTACCTTAGTCTCACCTTCAATACTTCCACCAATCATAAGCACTATTCCAAACTCGCCTAGGGTATGGGCAAAGGTAAGTACAATTCCTGTAAGGACTGAGAACTTCATATTTGGAAGTATAACTCTAATTAGGGTTTCCAATTTTGACTTTCCTAAGGTAAGGCTTACTTCAATAAGATTTTTTGGAACGGATCTGAAACCAGAAACAAGGGGATTAATCATTACAGGAAAACAATAAATTACCGAGGCTACTACTATCCCCTCAAAATGAAAAACTAAGGATTTACCAAAAAGCTTATGCCAAAAAGAGCCAATGATTCCCTTGGGATTTAAAATCAATAAAAGATAAAATCCGAGAACTGTTGGTGGAATTACCAAAGGAAGGTTGATTATAGCCTCAAAAAGGAGATTGATCTTATATTTGGTATAAGCCAAATAGTAACCTATAGGGATACCAATGATAAGCAGGATAAGGGTAGTCCAAAAGGCAAGTTTTAAAGTCAACCAAAAGGGTAAAAAATCCATACCTTTCATTCACTAAATAAAATTAAGGGAACCTTTAAGGACGCTCAAATCCGTATTTTTTAAAGATCTGGGTCGCCTCTGGACTTGAGAGAAACTCATAGAGTCGCTTAGCTCCTGGGGAATTTTCTCCATACTTGGTAATTCCATACCCTTGAATGATAGGTTTGTATTTATCTTCTGAAACAATATAATAAAGCCCCACTTTCTTCATATTTTCACTTAGGGCTAAAGATAAAGGAATGAATCCTACTTCTGCCGATTTAGAATAAACAAAACTTGCTGTTTGAGAGACATTTTCTCCTAAAACAAGTTTGTTTTTAACTTTTTCGAAAATACCATAGTTTTCAAGGACCTCTTTGGCTGCTCTCCCATAGGGAGCGTGTTCCCAGTTAGCTATAGCAATTTTCTTAACTCTGGGGTCAAGAAGAATATTGGGGAAATTTGAAGGATTAAGCCCAGAATCTGCACGAACCCAAATCACAAGTATCCCTTTAGCATAAGGCTTAGGTTTAGTCACGATAAGCCCCATTTGATAAAGTTTTTCTACATAACTCATATCTGCTGAAAGAAAGAGATGAAAGGGTGCACCCGCTTGAATTTGAGAAAAACCTTTCCCAGAGGAACCAAAAATCGTTTCCACTTTGTCTTGTGGATATTTTTTCTCATATAATGAGGTAATCTCTGGAAGGGCATATTGTAAATCTGCTGCTGCATAAACTCTAATAAGCTCAGCTTTTGAAATTTTAATAAAGGCTGAAAAGAAGATTATCATAATTAGGGTCGTAACTTTAAACATAGCCATTGGTCTTTTTAGTTTTTGTTTTTTTGTCTCTGCAAGTGCTCTGAAAATAGTTCTTTCCATGACTGCACCTCCTTTATTAAAAGTTAATGTCTATTTCCTCTTTATCTTCTTGAGGTTGTGTGGTTTTTTCTACTTTTAATTTTAAAACAATCTCGTAATATTCATTAAAATATAACCAAAATTAATTAATTTCAAGGGCCAGGTAGTAATAATAAATAATGTATATAGGAAATCTTATTGGTGACTGTAAATAAAAATCACTCTTTAGTACCCACAAGGGAGGGAGGGACAATTAAACTCTTCTCTTGACATAAGCTAAATTAAATATAAAAATCATTTTGATGGCTTTATTAAAGATAAAAGATCTTACTGTTGGTATAAAGCAAACTGGTGAAAAAATTTTAAAAGGGATTTCTTTTTCTTTAAACCCCTCTGAAATCCTTGGGATTCTTGGGGAAAGCGGTTCGGGGAAATCTCTTACTGCCCTTTCTATTCTTAAACTTTTACCACCTGGCTTATCTTATTTTAAAGGACAGGTCCTTTTTGAAGAGAAAAATCTATTGGAATTGGAGGAAAGAGAGGTTAATAAAATTAGGGGTAAAAAAATATCCATTATCTTCCAAGATCCTTTAAGTAGCTTGAATCCTGTTTTAACTATTGAAGAACAGATGGAAGAGATTTTCCAATACCACCTTGGAATAAAAGGTAAAAAAGCTAAGGATTTAATGATTCGAACCTTAAAAGAGGTTGGAATTCCTGATCCAGAGTTTAGACTTAGAAATTACCCCCATGAGCTTTCAGGTGGTTTGAGGCAAAGGGTGATGATAGCCATGGCTATTGCCTGTTCCCCTAAGATTCTCATTGCTGATGAACCCACAACAGCCCTTGATTTAACCATTCAGATGCAGGTCCTTGAACTTTTAAAGAGCTTAAATCAAGAAAAGGGACTCTCCATTATTTTTATAACTCATGACCTTGGTATTTTAAGATGGTTTGCCCATCGCATTCTTGTCTTTTATAAAGGTCAGATTCTTGAGATCGCTCCAACAGAAAAACTTTTTAAAAATCCCCTTCATCCCTACACTAAACTTCTCTTTAATTCCTATCCCGGAAGAGAGGAACTTGAAGATTTAAATCTTTGGACTCAAGAGAGATTAGATCAATCTCTTTGCCCATTTTATACTAAATGTGCTATGGCCTGTAAAGAATCCCTTGAGAGAGAACCAAAGCTTAGAGAAGTAGAGCCTTTTCATTTTGTAAGGTGCTTTCTTTATGAATGAAGAAATTCTTGCTGAGGTTAAAGGAGTTTACAAAGCCTATAAGGTTAGAACTCATTTCTTCAAAAAAATTTCTTTCTATGCCCTTCTTGATGTATCTCTAAAAGTTAGAAAAGGAGAGGTTGTAGTTTTGTTAGGAGAGAGTGGTTGTGGAAAAACCACCCTTGGTAAAATTTTTTTAGATCTTGAAAAACCAGATAAGGGTGATGTCTTTTGGTTTAGCTACAACTTAAAATCTCTTGATAAGAGGCTTTATAAAGAAATACGGCCCAAAATTCAGGCCCTTTTTCAAGACAGTTTTGCCTCCCTAAATCCTCGATTTAAAGTAAAAGAAATCCTAAGTGAGCCCTATATAATGAATTTTAGGGGTTCAAAAAAAGAGGCTTTAGAAAAGGCTTTAGAGGTTTTATGTCAGGTTGGTCTTTCAGAGGAGATCTTAGAAAGATATCCTCATCAATTAAGCGGTGGTCAAAGGCAAAGAGTTGCCCTGGCAAGGGCTCTTATTACTCAGCCCCAATTGATAGTCCTTGATGAACCAACCTCTGCTCTTGATATGACTATTCAGAGCCAGATTCTTACCCTATTAAAAAGACTGAAAGAGATAAAAGGCTTAAGTTATTTACTAATAACTCACTCTTTACCCACCGCTCTTGAAATGGCTGATAGAATTGTAGTTATGTATCTTGGAAGGATTCTTGAGTCTTTTAAAAAGGAAGTATTCAGGAGAATAGATCATCATCCCTATACCAAAATGCTTTTGAGGGCTTTTCCAGATCCCTTTTCAGAGAATCCTCCTGAGGTCTCAACTATTAAGGGAGAGCCTGCAAGTCTCCTTCAAAGAAAAGAAGGCTGTGAATTTTACCCTCGCTGCCCTGAAGCAGATTCTTTATGCTCAAAAGAAAGGCCTACCCTTAGGGGAAATAATGAGTATCAGGTTTCTTGCTTTAAACGCCATTTTAACTAAGTGTTTCATCTAAAGTTAAAGATTCGTTTAACAGAAAATTGGAAAAAATTAAAAAAAGAATCAAAAAATCAAAGCTTTTATTAAAAAAAGCCTCAGGTTCTAGTAGAATAGACTTATAGAGCTTTGAAATTATCTATATTTTGACAACTCCTTGATTTTATCTTATTGATATTTCGTAAATCTTTGAGATGAGATTCAGAGAGAATAACTTTCTTAGGGTCTTTTTGCTTTTTTTAGAAAGTTCGAAAGATTGATATAAAATATAAGAGAAAAAAGTTCTTTCTTTTGGAGAAAATCCTTTATGAAGAAAAGTGAAGGCTTTGAGTATTTTAAGGCGAAGCTGAAAGAGCGTTTACCTCAAAATATTTATAAGGTTTGGTTTTCAGAGTTAAAGGGTTTTGTCCAGGGAAAGACCCTTTATCTTATCGTTCCTAATGAATTTGCTAAGACCTGGCTTAAAGAAAATTACGGAGCTTTATTACAGAAACTTGTTCAAGAATTTAGTTGGGAGAGTTTTGACTTTATAGTCTCAGACCATCCAAAGGCAGAGCAACTGATCCTTCCTTACAACCCAGCAGAGCTTTTTGGGAGAAAGATTTCTCCTAAATATACCTTTGAAGATTTTGTGGTGGGAAAATGCAATGAACTTGCCTACAAAGTGTGCTATCGCATTTTTGAGGAGAGGCCTAAAGGCTACTTTATTTATCTCTATGGAAATTACGGTCTTGGTAAAACTCATCTGACCCAGGCTGTAGGAAATGGTCTTTTAAAGGCGGGATTTGAAAGAGTTTATTATTTCACTGCCCAAGATTTTATGAGTTATCTTCTTAAGTATTTAAGGGCAGGGCAGATTGAGAGTTTCAAAGAGAGGATAAGGGAGTCTTGTGACCTTTTGCTTCTTGATGGACTACATTTTCTCTCAGGTAAGGAGTTTACTCAGACAGAACTCTCTTTTCTCCTTGATTATCTTCTTGATCAAGGGAAAACGGTAATCTTTACCTCCCTTAGTCTTCCTCAAGAATTAAAGGATATTGATAGTTCCTTGAGATCAAGGCTAAATGCTAGCCTTATTGTAAGGATTAATCAGCCTGATTTTGAAACGAGAAAACGTATTATTAGATTTAAGGCCAAAAAGGCAGGATACCGCTTCCCCCCTGAAGTGGTTGATTATCTTGCAAGAAATCTGAGAGGAGACATTAGACAAATTGAGAGTGCAGTTATTGGTTTAATTGCAAGGGCAAGTCTTCTCAAAGAACCCGTTACTCTTCAACTGGCAAAAGAGCTTCTCGCTGAGATTACCTTTGAAAGAAATGAGAATTCAGAGGTAGAGCTAATTCTGGAAGGGGTCTGTAAATTCTATGGCCTCTCAAAAGAGGAGATCTTATCAAGGTCAAGAAAGAAAAAAATTGTCCTTGCAAGACAAACCTTAGTCTATTTGATGAGAAAACTTTCCCAAAAAACCTTAAAGGAAATTTCCGAAATCCTTAAAAAAGAACATTCAACCGTTATCTATCATTTAAAGACCTTTGAAAGAAAGCTTGAAGAAAATAGGGCCTTTAAAATGCAAATTGACCTTTTGATAAAGGATCTTTCTCAAGAACTTCCCTTGAAATCTTTTTCGGAAAATTCAGAGGAAGAATTCTTAGAGGCTGATCTTGAGGTTAAATAAAGAGGCTTTTAGAGAGTTAAAGCTGCTTCTTGGAGATAGACTCCTTACTCGCAAAGAAGATCTCTTTCCTTATTCCTTTGATGCCTCTTCCTTGTTTTTTTTCCCAGATGGAGTTGCACTGCCTGAGCGAAAGGAAGAAGTAATTGAGATTTTAAGAATAGCTGATTATTATGAATTCCCCATTGTTGCCAGAGGCTGTGGAACAGCAACCACTGGAAGTCCTCTTCCTATTACAGGGGGTCTTGTAGTTTCCTTTACTCGGATGAATAAAATTTTAGAACTCAATTTGGAGGAAAGAACGGTTAGAGTAGAACCAGGGGTTATCAATGGAGAGTTAAAGGCCTATCTCAAAAGATATGGACTTTTTTATCCCCCAGACCCTGCAAGTTATGCCTTTTCTTCCATTGGTGGAAACGTGGCAACTGGCGCAGGTGGGCCAAGGGGCTTGAAATATGGAACTACCAAAGATTATGTGCTCTCCTTAGAGGTAGCTCTTCCAGGTGGAAAAGTTCTAAAAACTGGGCCCCAAACTCTAAAAGGGGTTGTTCCTTACAATCTTACTCCTCTTTTTGTGGGCTCAGAAGGAACCCTTGGGCTTTTTCTCGAAATCCTTTTAAAGGTTATTCCTCTTCCTGAGAAAAGAAGGTTATATCTTATCTTTTTCCCTGAAGAGGTGCTTGCCTTCCACTTCCTTACTGAAATTTTAAAGATGGGGCTAACCCCTGCTTCTGCCGAATTTGTGGATAAAACCACCTTGCAAGCCCTTAGAGAAAAACTTGAGCCTTACAAGGATAAAGCACCTTTCTCTTCTCTTCTTTTTATTGAATTGGATGGAAGCTTTGAAGAGGTTTTAAAGGATAGTCAAAGATTTGAGAGAATTCTTAAAGAGAGAAAATATCCGTTTATTTTAGCTGATGAAGAAGAGGAAATTGAAAGACTCTGGGAAATAAGAAGAGCTATTTCCCCCCTTTTAAAAAAGCTTGGGGCAAAGAAAATAGCAGATGACATTACTCTTCCAAGAAGAGCCCTTTCTGAGTTTTTAAAATTTTTAAGAGATCTTGAAAAGGCTTCAGGAATATCTATTTCTGCCTTTGGCCATGCAGGAGATGGAAATCTCCATGTAAATCTACTTTTTGAAGAAGAGAAAAAAGATATTGTAAGGTCTCTAAGAGAGCAAATTTTTAAGAAGGTTTTAGAACTATGCGGAACTATTTCAGGGGAACATGGAGTAGGGTATCTTAAAAGACCTTTTGTGATTTGGGAACTTGATCCTCTTCAAATTGAAATTATGAAAAAGCTTAAGAGCCTTTTTGATCCTAAGGGAATTCTAAATCCCCAGATAAAACTTCCTGATTGAAAATCAATCTGTAGGGGGGAGCCTTCTCCTTGAAGTTGGATATTCAAGAATTTCAAAAACAGCCTTCATAGTCTCCGGACTAACTGTTATTTGTTTAAAAACTTTTAGGCCTGCCTCTTTTATGGCCTCTTTCCAAAAGGTATCCCTTTCAAAATCTCGACTTTCATAATCATATTCATAATACACTTCTTTAATTCCTGCGCTGGCTATCAATTTTAGGCAGACATAACAAGGGGCCAGGGTGCAGTAAAGACTTGCTCCCTCAAGGGAGATTCCGAATCTTGCAGCCTGGGCAATGGCATTGGCCTCAGCATGGCTTGCTCTGCAATAATTATATTTATCGATGTCAGGAATCCCTTTTTCCCTTCTAAAGCAATAACCTGGGCCCTTATCTGTGCAATGCCAGGCCCCAGGCATAGGTCCATTATAGCCAGTTGCCAAGATTCGTTTATCTTTTACGATCACAGCCCCTGTGGGCCGCGAATTACACCCTGAGCGCACCGCTACCAGTTTGGCAATCACCATAAAATATTCATGCCAGCTGGGTCGAGCCATAGGCTATCTCTTGTAAAAGGGGAATCTCTCACAAAGCTCCCTTACTTTTTTTCTTACATCCTTTCTTAGAGCCTCATTTTCGGGATTCTTTAAAATCTCACACATCCAATGAGCTACTTCCTCAACTTCCTTTTCTTTTAAACCTCGGGTAGTTATGGCCGGAGTTCCAATTCTAATTCCACTTGTAATCTTGGGGGGGAGAGGATCAAAGGGGATAGCATTTTTGTTGACAGTAATTCCTGCTTCTTCAAGGAGAATTTCTGCCTGAGCCCCAGTAAGGCCCTTGCTTGAAACATCAATAAGAACAAGGTGGTTATCTGTTCCTCCGGAGACCACTCTAAACCCCTCTTCTTTAAAGACCTTAGCTATAACTTGGGCGTTTTTTACTATTTGCTGTTGATAGCTCTTAAATTCTGGCAAAAGGGCCTCTTGAAAACAAACAGCCTTGGCAGCAATGATGTTCATATGAGGGCCACCTTGCATACCTGGAAAAACAACTTTATCAATGAGTTTTCCCCATTTTTCTTTACAGAGAATAAAGCCACCCCTTGGACCTCTTAAAGTTTTATGAGTGGTTGAGGTTACAAAATCGGCATAGGGAATAGGAGAAGGATGAATGCCTGCAGCCACAAGCCCTGCTATATGAGCCATATCAACCATTAAAAAGGCCCTCACCTCTTGGGCAATTTGATAAAAGGCTTCAAAGTCAATAGTTCTGGGATAGGCACTTGCTCCAGCAATAATAAGCTTAGGTCTTTCAGAAAGGGCAATTTTTCTTATCTCTTCATAATCAAGTCTTTCCGTTTCTCGCGAAACGCCATAATGCACAATTTTATAAAATTTGCCTGAAAAATTAACAGGGGCTCCATGAGAAAGATGCCCTCCGTGGGATAGATTCATAGACAAAATGGTGTCACCCGGATTTAATATAGCAAAAAAGACTGCCATATTCGCCTGGGTTCCTGAATGGGGTTGAACATTGGCATATTCAGCCCCAAAGAGGAGTTTTAATCTTTCAATGGCAATTCTCTCTACTTCATCCACAAACTCACATCCTCCATAATATCTGGCTTTAGGATATCCCTCAGCATACTTATTCATAAGAGGAGACCCCTCTGCCTCCATAACAGCTCTTGAGGCAAGATTTTCTGAAGCTATCATTTCAAGCTGGTATTCCTGCCTCTCAGTCTCTCCTTCAATAAGTTCATAAATTTCAGGGTCGATTTCTTTTAAAAAGGACATTTTTTAGCCTCCCAGCTGATATTTTTCAAGTTTGTAACGAAGCATTCTTTCAGTAATTCCAAGAAGTTGAGCTGCTTTAACCTTAACTCCTTGAGCCTTTTCTAAGGCCTCTTTAATCCTTATCTTCTCTAAGGTTTCAACAGCCTCTTCAAGAGGAAGGGTCATAAGCTTTTCGAGAAGCCCTTCTTTCTTAGAAGGTTCCTCCCCAAAGCCAAGGTCTTCCTTAGTAAGGACCTCACCCTCAGAAAGGATTATACCTCTTTCTATACGGTTTTCCAGTTCTCTTACATTCCCAGGAAAGGAATGATGATAAAGAGCAGATAGAGCCTCTTGGGAGACTTCCTTTTGGTTCTTTCCATACTTGCGATTAAATTTCTCTATAAAAAATTTTGTTAAGGGAAGGATATCTTCTTTTCTTTCCCTTAAGGGTGGTATATGGATATGGATAACATTTAACCTCCAGTATAGGTCCTCTCTGAAAAGCCCCTCTCTGATCATTTCTTCAAGCTTGCGGTTTGTGGCAGTGATTAATCTAAAATTTACTTTAAGTTCTTTAACACTACCTAATCTTCTAAAAGTCTGATCCTGAAGGACCCTTAAAAGTTTGGCTTGAAGACTAAGAGGCATCTCACCTATTTCATCGAGAAAGAGAGTTCCCCCTTCGGCAAGTTCAAAAAGACCTGGTTTAGGATGAACTGCTCCTGTAAAGGCTCCTTTCTCATAACCAAAAAGTTCTGCTTCAAGAAGGGTCTCAGGAATGGCAGCGCAATTTATCTTAATAAAAGGTCCTTCTTTTCGGGGGCTAATTTGGTGAATTAATTTGGCAATCACTTCTTTACCAGTCCCTGACTCACCTGTGATTAAAACAGGAGCTTGAGTTCCAGCAATTTTATTCACCAGGGCCAAGATTTTCTTCATAGCAGAGCTTTCAGCAATTATACCTTCAGGGGGTTCCCATTCCTCTTTGGAGAGATATTTTAGCCTCTCTTTGAGGAGAAAGACCTCTTTTGTAAGTTTGTGCTCCTTTAAAGCCCTTTCTATTATAAGTAGCATTTCCTCAAGATTAATAGGTTTTGAAAGATAATGATAGGCTCCCTTTTTCATAGAAATTACAGCATGTTCAATACTTGCAAAGGCAGTAATCATAATTACAGGAATAAGAGGAAAATTTTCTTTTATATAAGAGAGAAGTTCAAGGCCATCTCCATCAGGAAGCCTCCAGTCAAGCAAAACAAGATTTATCTCCTTTGTCTGAAGAAAATCTTTGGCCTCTTTTACTGTTGAGGCAGAAATTACCTGAAAGCCTTTGTTTTTAAGAAAGTCCTCTAAAATCTCCCTTTGAAGTTTTTCATCTTCAACTATTAAAAGGCTTTCCTTTTTCATGGCTCTTTCCAGAAGATTCTAAAAATTTTACCATTTTCTTTTAGATTTTCTATTTCAATTCCTCCCTGATGAGCCTCTATAATTTTTTTTACTAAATAAAGACCAAGCCCAAAGCCCTCCTTTTTGGTACTGTAGAAGGGTTCAAAAATCTTTTTCTTTAGTTCGTCTAAAATAGGTTCACCACTATCATAGACCTCAAAGATATAAGTTTGGTGTTCTTTTTTGAGGGTTAGGGAGATTTTCCCACCTTCTGGAACTGCTTGCAAAGCATTTTTAACCAGATTTTCAAAGGCCTTTTTTAACCAAAAGGGATCTCCAAAGATCCGGTCCACTTTATTTACTATCTTAAATTCCACCTTCTTTCCAGATTGAGCAGCGAGTAATTTGAGCTCCAAAAGAAGATCCTCAGGATTAAAATATTCCGGAGAAATTTTGATTTCCTTGTGAAAAAGGAGGATTTCTTGAGTCCAGTTAAGCAAACTCTTAACTTCATTAAGAATTTGTCTCTGGAGTGGATTTTCTGAAGAACTTGTACTGGCTTGAAGAAGCAAGAAAAGATTATTGAGACTATTTCTTAATTCATGAGCAAGAGTTGCTGCCATTCTCCCAAGAAAGGCAAGCTCCCTTTCTGCTTGAAGCTTCATTTCAGCCTCTCTTTTCCTCTCCTCAGCCTCTGTAAAGCGAAGAAATAAATAAAAAACTACTGCAAGGGTTAGGAGACAGAAAAAAAGATTAATGAAAAGATACTTTTTTAGGGTTCCTTTATAATAGGAAATATCAAGGGTTAAATATATGCAATATTCTTTATTTTCTATGGTGGCTTTTCTTAAGGCTTTAAGGAGATTTCCCTCTTCAACAATCTGATTTTGGCACTCTTTAAAGGGAATGTTTTTTTCCCTGTAATTCCAAGAGAGAAGATGGTTTTTTTGATAAAAGATGGCAAGGCTTAAAAAGTGTTCTCTTTTAAAAAGATCTTCCAAAAAGTCAACCAATTCCAGGAGCCAACCCTTGCTCTCTGGAAGTTCGGCAAATTCTGGTATAAAGGGAATTTTATAAAAGTTTTCCAAAAATCTAACATAGTCAGAAAGTTTCCCTTCAACCTGATCAAGGGTACTTTCTACTTTGCTGGTAAGACTTTGTTTAAGATAATGTTTGAAATAAAGAACTTGAAAGAGGCAAAATAGAATAAATAGGAGATTAAAAATTAGGGTAAGTAGGCCAAGAGGTTCTCTAAAAAGCTTGCCTATTTTTTTATTCAAGGTTTTTAATTTCCTTCCAACATTTTAAAAGGTACTCTCTAAAGATTTTTTCTTTACCCTGAGAAGAGGGGTAATAAAAGCGAAGATTTTTAATCTCAGAGGGAAGATACTCCTGATAGACAAAACCACCTTCATAATTATGGGGGTATTTATAGCCCCTTCCATAGCCCAGTTTTTCCATAAGATAAGTCTCAGGATTTCTTAAGTGAAGGGGGACAGGAAGGGCTCCATATTTTTCCACTGAGGACTCAGCAGTACTAAGGGCTTTGTAAACCGAATTACTTTTAGGGGAGAGAGCTACATAAAGGGCAGCTTCAGCCAAAGCAAGTTCCCCCTCTGGAGAGCCAAGTATTTCATAAGCTTTGTAAGCATTTACTGCAAGAATTAAGGCTAAAGGGTCAGCTAGTCCCACATCCTCAGCTGCACAAATAATGATTCTTCTTGTAATGTAAAGGGGGTCCTCTCCAGCTCTTAGCATTCTAACCATCCAATAGAGGGTAGCATCAGGGTCACTGCCTCGCATACTTTTATGAAAGGCCGAAATCAGATTATAATGTTCCTCTCCACCTTTATCATAAAGAAGAGGGCTAGCTAAAAGGGACTCTGAGAGATCTTTCAGGGTAAGATAGTTTTTCTGCTCAGAGGCTACTCCTTGCACCAGAAGCTCAAGGGTATTTAAAGCAACTCGAGCATCACCAGAGGCAGCCTCAGCAAGGGCAAAAAGAACCTCCTCTGTTACTTCAATTTCCATATTTCCAAGCCCCCTCTCTTTGTCAGAAAGGGCCCTCCTTAAGAGCTCAAAAATTTCTTCTTTTTTAAGAGGTTCAAGCTTTACAACCTTTAATCTTGAAAGAAGCGGAGCTATTATTTCAAAAGAGGGATTTTCCGTGGTTGCACCAAAGAGTAAAATATCTTCCCTTTCTACATAAGGAAGGAGAAAGGATTGTTGAGCCTTATTAAAGCGATGAATTTCGTCAATAAAGAGAATAGTTGGTGTTCCGAGTCGCTTTAGTTGCTCTGCCTTTTTTAAAATCTCTTTTAAATCTTTTATACTGGTATCAACCGCACTGACAGCTATAAAATTGGCTCTAAAATATTGGCCAAGGAGATGAGCAAGGGTAGTTTTTCCACACCCAGGAGGTCCCCAAAAGATAAGGGAAAAGGGTTTTCCCCTCTTTAAAATAAGATCAAGAATAGCCCCCTTTTTAAAAAGATGTCTCTGTCCTATAAATTC
>PNIE01000065.1 GCA_002877875.1 Caldimicrobium thiodismutans | reverse complement strand
AATCAAGGGGTCTTTCCTGAGGAAACTTTAAAGTTAATTTATTCAGAAATCATAAGGGCCTGTAGATCTTCACAGGAAAAACCTAGAGTGGCCTTTCTTGGTCCTGAGGCAACCTTTAGTCATATTGCTGCTCAACACTATTTTGGAACATCTGCTCAATTTATTCCTGTAGAAACTATTCTTGATGTCTTTGAAGAAGTAAGTTCAGAAAGAGCCCATTTTGGGGTAGTTCCCATAGAAAATTCCATTGAAGGAGTAGTGGCAACAACTTTGGATGCTATTTATGAATATGGTCTTAAAGTTTGTGGAGAAATTTATGAAGCCATAAGTCACCATTTGATGAATCTTACGGGAAAGCTTGAAGATATAAAAAAAATTCTATCTCACCCCCAAGCTATTGCCCAATGTAGAAAATGGCTAAGAAAAAGGTTGCCTTCAGTCCCTGTTGAGGCAGTATCTTCCACTGCTCTTGCTGCCAAGTGGGCTGCAGTTGATGAAAGTGTAGCTGCTATTGCAAGCCTTATGGCAGCAAAACTTTATCACCTCCAGATTGTTGCTAAAAACATTGAAGACATTAAGGGAAATTCAACAAGATTTTGGATCATAGGGAAAATTGAAGTACCGCCTACAGGGGAAGACAAAACATCTCTTATCTTCAGTGTGGCTGATAAGCCAGGAGCTCTCTATGAGATTCTAAAATGCTTTGCCGAAAGAAAAATAAACCTTACTAAGATTGAAAGCAGGCCTTCGAAAAATGAGCCCTGGAAATACATTTTTTTCTTAGATTGCGAAGGCCATATCAAAGATCCAGTTGTGGCAGATTGTCTTGAGGAGATGCAAAAATACTGTATTCAAGTTGTTTGGCTTGGCTCTTATCCTAAAGGCAAACAGGTCTAAACCCCTTCAAATCTTATAAAGCCTGTTTTATATTTTATATCCAAAAAAATTCTCTATAGGGAGGTGAGAAAATGGCGATATATGAATATGAATGTCTAAATTGTAGATATCGCTTTGAGGTTTGGCAAAAAATTACGGAAGAACCTCTCAAATTCTGTGATAAATGTGGAGGAGAACTTGTTAGATTGATAGGAAATACGGGATTTATTTTAAAGGGATCAGGATGGTATGTCACAGATTATGCACGTAAGGAGAAGAAGGAAACCTCTCAAAAGGAAGAAGGCTCATCAACTTCCGAAAAGTCTTCACAAAGTTAAGCCTTGTCAAAGAGAAAAAGTGGTTTATAATATTTAACGAGAAGAGATTTAGTGCGGGCGTAGCTCAGGGGTAGAGCGGAAGCTTCCCAAGCTTCAGGTCGCGGGTTCGAATCCCGTCGCCCGCTTAAGTCTAACATATCCAAAGAAAAAATTTTTAAAATTCTTTAAATTTCACTTATTATCCTCTCAAGGGATAACAATTTTACTTTGTTAGACCCCATGTTTGGTCTCAACGGATTGAAACTTTGATGAATGATGTTTATTTTAATCTTCAAAAAAAATAAGTTTTTATTAAATGAAAAGTTTATGAAGTTTATGGAAGAAATTATAGTTATTGGAGCCGGGCTTGCAGGATCTGAAGCAGCTTATCAAATTGCCAAGCAGGGGTTTAAAGTAAAACTTTATGAGATGAGGCCAGTTAAATTTACCCCGGCTCATAAAACAGATCTCTTTGGAGAACTCGTTTGTTCTAATTCCCTTCGGTCTAAAGAACTAACGAAAGCTGTTGGGTTGCTAAAGGAAGAACTGATAAGACTTGGATCTCTAATTATGGAGGCTGCTATAAATTGTGAGATTCCAGGTGGAAAGGCCTGGGTAGTGGATAGAGAATGTTTTTCTAAATATATAACTCAAAAACTTTTGGAACATCCTAAAGTAGAGGTCATAATAGAGGAAGTCACTGATATCCCAAAAGATAAAATCGTAATTATTGCAACTGGCCCTTTGACTAGCGATGCTCTTGCTAAAAGTCTCTCTGCTATAATTGATGTTCCATTTTTGCACTTTTATGATGCCCTTTCCCCCATTATTTATGCAGAAAGTATCAATTGGGATAAAGTTTTTGTTGCTGATAGAGGGAGTGAAGGAGAAGGAGTTTATGTAAATTGTCCTATGACTAAGGAAGAATATGAAAGTTTTGTAGATGAACTTTTAAAGGCTGAAAAAGTTCCTCTTCATCCCTTTGAAGAGCCAAAATATTTTGAAGGCTGTCTTCCTATAGAAGTTATGGCTGAAAGAGGAAAAGAAACCCTTCTTTATGGACCTATGAAACCAGTGGGTCTTATAGATCCGAGAACAGGAAAGGAGCCCTACGCTGTGGTTCAATTAAGACCAGAAAACCGACAAAAAACCCTCTATAATATGGTAGGGTTCCAAACCAAGCTTAAATATCACGAACAGGAAAGGGTTTTTCGTATGATACCAGGCTTAGAAAAGGCTGAATTTGCAAGATATGGCTCTATTCATCGAAATACTTTTGTAAATGCTCCTTTGGTTTTGAACTCCTATCTTCAATTAAAAAATCATCCCCATATTTTCCTTGCTGGGCAAATTACTGGGGTTGAAGGCTATGTAGAATCCACTGCTATGGGGTGGCTTGCTGGAATTAATGCTCTTAGGCTTGTTCAGGGGAAACCCCTTATAACTCCACCTCCTGAGACAGCTATTGGCTCACTTATTTATTACCTCCAGACAGCAAATCCCAAACACTTTCAGCCTATGAATGTAAACTGGGGGCTTATTCCTCCTCTTGAAAAGAAAGTTCCTAAAAAGGACAAATATTACCTCCTTTTTCAGAGAGCCCTTAAAAAGCTTAATGAGTGGCTTAAAGAAATAGACTAAAATAGATAAAAATTACTGTTGAAAGGGGCCAGCTATATATCCTTTTATTACAGGAATCTGAACATCCTTTTCAACCTCTAACCAGACAAGATCTCCCTCAATTTTAGTAACTCTTCCAATCAGGCCTCCTGAGGTAAAAACCTTTTGTCCAGGCCTTAATTCGGAGAGAAACTTCTGATGTTCTTTAAGTCTTTTTTGCTGAGGTCTAATTAAGAGAAAATAAAAGATCACAAAGATAAGAATGAGAGGTAAGAGGGTTAAAATTATACCTACAATACCGCCTTGTCCACCTTGCCCTTGAGGTGGGGGAGCCATAGCAAAAGCCTCAGTAACAATTTCCCAATGATTCATCATATTCCTCCTTTTGAGATTTATAAAATTTGATAAAAAGTTCTTCTCTTAATTTTTCAAGAGAAGAAGTTTTAATAGCCTCCTTTATCTCTCTCATAATTTTAGCATAGTAAGTTAAATTGTGAAGAGTTAAAAGAGAATAAATAAGTAATTCTTTAGCGTAAAAAAGATGTCTTAAATAGGCTTTAGTGTAATTTCTGCAGGTATAACAATTACATTCTGGATCAAGGGGAGTAAAGTCTTCTTTATATCTTGAGTTTTTGATAGAAATTATGCCTTGGGAAGTAAATAAGGTCCCTCTTCTTGCGTTGCGAGTAGGCAATACACAATCAAACATATCAATGCCTCTTATTACCGATTCTATTAGGTCAAGAGGGGTGCCAACTCCCATTAAATATCGAGGAGAACTTTCTGGTAATTCAGGG
Organism: Caldimicrobium thiodismutans; assembly: GCA_002877875.1. Taxonomy (GTDB): domain Bacteria; phylum Desulfobacterota; class Thermodesulfobacteria; order Thermodesulfobacteriales; family Thermodesulfobacteriaceae; genus Caldimicrobium; species Caldimicrobium thiodismutans_A. The sequence goes on along the minus strand of PNIE01000065.1, from coordinate 1,651 downwards.
ACTGCTATTTCAAGCATTTTATTTCTTAACTCTAAGGGCTCTCCGACAGATAGCCCTCCAATGGCATATCCATCAAAAGGTAAATTGGCAATAAAACGAGCACTTTGTTTTCTTAAATCCTCAAACATGCCACCCTGAACGATCCCAAAAAGAGCCTTTCCTTCTTTTTTGTTTTTTTCCCAAAATTCAAGGGATTTTAAGGCCCAAGTATGAGTGAGATGGGTTAATTCCTCTGTCTCTTCTCGATTGGCAGGATAGGGAATACAAGTATCAAGGACCATAAGAATATCGGAGTTGAGTTTTAATTGTATCTCAAGAGAAAATTCAGGAGTTAAAAAAATTTCTTGGCCATCAAGATGGGATTTAAAAAGGATGCCTTCAGTTTTAATTTTTCTTAGAAAAGAGAGGCTGTAAACTTGAAACCCCCCACTATCGGTAAGAATTAGCCCTCTCCAATTCATAAAAGGATGTAGGCCTCCAGCCTTTTTAATAATCTCAGGGCCAGGCCTTAAAAGTAGATGATAAGTGTTAGCAAGAATTATACGATATCCAAGGGAGGCCACAAATTCAGGTAAAAGAGCTTTGACAGAGCCCGCTGTTCCAACAGGCATAAAAACAGGGGTCTCAACTACCCCTCTTGGGGTTATAATCTTACCAATTCGAGCCCCCGTTTTTTTATCAGAAAAAAGAACTTCAAATTTAAACATTGAGATAAAAATTAGATAAGTTTGCTTGCCTTCTCACAAGCCCTAAGAAAGTTTGGCTTCATCCTTTGGAGCGTTTCTTCAGGAACACAAAAGGCAAGTCTTATATGATTAGGAAGCCCAAACCCCCTTCCTGGTACAGCAAGTATTAATTCCTCTTTAAGGAGCTCACAAAATTTGAGATCATCAATAGGGGTTTTAGGGAACATAAAGAAACTTCCCTTAGGTTTAATAAATTCTAATCCCCCTTCTTTAAGAATCTCGCAGAGAATATCCCTTCTTCTTTTATAGATTTCTACCGCAACCTTTTCAAAGGCACATTCAGCCACTAATCTTTGTGCAAGAGCTGGAGCATTAACAAAACCAAGTATACGATTGGCAAGAATTAGGGCATCAATAATCTTTTCCTTATTCTCCATCTCTGGATGAAGTGCTACAAAACCAATTCTTTCCCCTGCAAGAGAAAGTTCCTTTGAAAAACTATAAGCCACAAAACTGTTGTTATAGTAATGAAAAATAGAGGGGACCTCAGTTCCATCGAAGACTAGATTTCTATATGGTTCATCTGAAACAAGATATATAACTTTTCCATAGGCCTTACTCTTTTCTTGTAAAAGGTTTGCAAGTTCACTTATTTCTCTTTCACTATAAAGCTGCCCTGTAGGATTATTTGGTGAATTAATTAAAACAGCCTTGGTTTTTGGAGTTATGGCCCTCTCAAAAGCTTCAAGATTTAAAGAAAAATCCTCATTAGCAGGGCAGGGGATGGGCTTTCCCTGGTGATTTTCTACATAAAAAAAATACTCCACAAAATAGGGTGAAGGAAAAATCACTTCATCTCCTGGATCAAGAAGCGCTTTAAAAATAATATTTAAAGCTCCTGCTGCCCCACAAGTCATAATAATTTCGTTAGCTGAAATATTTATTTGGTGTTCTTTAGAAACTTT
>PNIE01000013.1 GCA_002877875.1 Caldimicrobium thiodismutans | reverse complement strand
GTTCTAAGTTTCGTCTCCCGAAAATCAAAGCCATTTTCTTTAGCTACCTCAAGGAGCCTTGCAGGATAGCTAGCTATAGCTCCAATAGCGGTAACTCCAAGCTCTTTTATTAGTTTCAATTGCAAAAGAGATCTTCCTGCTCCTGCTGGTACTATAAAACACCCTAATTTTTCCGCACCATAATGAAAACCAAATCCACCATTGAATAAACCGAAGGAGGGCATGATTTGAAGTCTATCTTTAGGGGTGAGAGTGGCACAAACCAAGCACCTTGCCATAATCTCACCCCACTGTTCGATATCTCCTTTGGTCATGGCATTAATGACAGGAGTTCCAGTTGTCCCAGAACTCATATGCATTCTTGCACACTCTTCTATAGGAACAGCAATGTGTTCAAAGGGATAACAATCCCTAAGCTCATCCTTGGTAGTAAAAGGAAGATTTTTTAAATCATCAAGGCTCTTAATATCTTCAGGTTCAATTTCTTTATATTTTTCTTTTAATTTGGACCTGGAGTTCTTTAAGAACCTAAGAGTTTTACGAAGCCTTTCAAGTTGAAGTTTTTCAATCTCTTCTCTAGGTAAAGTCTCCATCTTGGGATTGAACATTTTTTTCTGCATCTTCATACCCCTTAAGAAAGGATTTTTTGTTTTCCTCATCAAGGACTTTAAGTGCGGTTTTTTTATCAAAAATTTTATGTCTTGCAAGGAGAACTCCTAATAAATAGGTATTAACTAATCTCTGAGGTACTTTCTCAAAAGCCTTTTTGATCTCCTCTTCAGTAAACTTTAGGATTTTTTGACCAAAGGTCTTTCCATATTCCTCAAGATCGGGACTGAGGAGAATAACTAAGTCAGCCTCTCCCCTTTTAATAAGAGGGGAAAGCCCTTCATCAATCTTCATCTGAACCTCAACTACTCCTCCCTTTTTAGCCATTCCCTTAATCTCTGTGGCTTTAACAGATCTTCCTTCATTTAGGGCCATTTGAGCAAGAATTTTTGAGAAAAATAAAACTCCCTGTCCTCCCTTTCCAAGAATTACAAGCTTCAAGCCTTAACCTCCAAGATTGCCTTTTTGGGACATACAAATTGACAACATCCACAATCAATGCAAAGGGTTTTATCTATGCATACCTTTTCAGAAGATTCATCAAAATAAAGGGCTGGACACTCAAATTCGCTTAAGCAAAATTTACAGCCAGTACATTTCTCTTCAAGAATTTGTACAGGTCTTTTAGGATTATTTAAAAGCCCCTCTCGAGTGTAGACGCAGGGATGCCTCATAATCACCGCACAGGGTTTATCAGAAATTTTTAGATATTCCTTGGCTTCCTTTAAAACCTGAAGAGTCTCTTTATAATCATAGGGATCAACCACTTTTACAAAATCAAGCCCAAGGCCCTCAAGAATCTTTTCTATCTTTACAGGATTAAGAGGTTTCCCTTCATATGAGACTCTATGAGCAGGTGTTTTTTGATTTCCAGTCATACCAACAGTTTCATTATCTAAAATAATGAGTAAAAAAGGCACTCTGTAGTGATAAGCGTCGATAAGAGGAGGTATTCCAGAATGTAAAAAGGTAGAATCTCCAATAATTCCTACAACCTCTCTTTGTTTTTCCTTTTCATCAAAGAGTTTTTTAATAGCTGTGGCAAATGAAAGGGAAGCTCCCATACAGAAGACTGTATCTGTTACTCCAAAGTTAAGGGCTAGGGTATAACAGCCTATGTCCCCGCAGAAGATAGCCTTTTTTCCAAAGACCTTTTTTAAGGCAAAAAGACCAATACGATGCCCACAGCCTGGGCAAAGGGAAGGCCTTTTTAAAGGTGGGATAGCTATACTTTTTTTCTCAGGGATTAGGCCAAGCCTTGAGAATATTTTCTCACAAACTTCGGGAGTTAATTCTCCTTCCTTAGGGACAAGACCATTTCTTCGCCCCTCAGTATCAAAAAAGAGTTCAAGAAGAGGGGAGGTTTCTTCAAGAGTTATTACCCTTTTAAATTCAGAGAATTTCTGATATTTTACAGGAAAGGGCATGTCAAACTTTGCCAAGGTAATCTTATTTTCAAGCTGATGCTCTTCAATAAGTTCTACAAGATAGGAAAAAACAATTCCACTGGTCAGAATTAAAATATCTCCCTGATAAAAAAACCTGGGTTTATTTCTTTCAGCAAGGGCATCCAGTTTTTCATTCAATCTTTTGTGAAGGAGGTGTCTTAACTTAGGAGTGGCAGCAAGTCTTTGAAGTTCTATATTCCAGTTTTTAAGGTTTTCTTTGAAAGAAGGATTGAATTCCTCTTGGGGAAATTCTTCAGAGACCACTATATCAGACTTTCCGTGAGAGATTCTTGTGGTAGTTCTTAGCATTAAAGGGATTTCAAATTCAGAACTTAATTCAAGGGCCTTTTTGGCAAACAAATAGGCCTCTTCCACTGTGGAGGGATCTAGAACTGGGACTTTAGCCAAATAGGCAGCAAGGCGGGAATCTTGTTCCGTCTGAGAAGAATGAGGGCCAGGATCATCAGCCACAACCACAACAAAACTAGCCTTTGGACCAACATAGGCTGCGTTAAGAAAGGGATCCATGGCTACATTGAGTCCAACCTGCTTCATGGTTACAGCACTCTTAACTCCGCAAAGGCTTGCTGAAAAAGCCATCTCTAAGGCTACCTTTTCATTTACTGCCCAGTCTATAAAGCCTTTAAATTTGTAGCGGAGCTTTAGTTTTTGAGCTGTAGGAAGGATCTCACTTGAAGGAGTCCCAGGATATCCAGTGAGAAATCTCACTCCACCCTCAATAAGCCCATAAGCTATAGCTTCATTTCCCGAAAGATAAAGCCTCTTTAACATAGCTGTGAAATTATAAAAGTTTTTTCTAATAAATCAATCCACGAGAAAGAAATTGAAATCTTCAACTTCTGCAGTAGTATAAAGTTTTAAAATGAAAAAAGAGCTTGCAGTGGTTTTATTAAGTAGTGGTATGGATAGTGCTGTTTGTGCGAGTGTAGCGAAAGAACAATATCGTCTTGCCTTTCTTCATGTGCAGTATGGCCAAAAAAGTGCAGCTAAGGAGCTTAAACATTTTCAAAAACTCTGCGAATTTTTCAGACCAGAAAAGATTTTAATTGCCGAGGCCCCCTTTTTGAAAAAGATTGGGGGATCAAGTTTAACCGTTGAGGATCTTCCTATTCCAGAAGATGAGGAAGGAGGGATACCTTCAACTTATGTTCCCTTTAGAAATGGTATCTTTTTAAGTATTGCAGCCTCGTGGGCAGAGGTAATTTCAGCCAAAAAGATCTTTATTGGTGTTAATCAAGTGGATTTTTCTGGATATCCCGATTGTAGAGCCTCCTTTATTGAGGCCTTTAATCAGGCTATAAAAGAAGGAACTAAACCAGAGACCCAGATAGAGATTGAGGCTCCTCTCCTAAACCTTAGCAAAAAGGAAATAGTTCTTCTTGGTGTGAAACTTGGAACTCCCTTTGAACTTACTTGGTCCTGTTATAAAGACACGGAGGTGGCCTGTGGAAGGTGTGCCTCCTGTAAATTAAGACTTAAGGCCTTTAGAGAGGCTGGAGTGGAAGACCCTATACCCTATCAACGGAAATGAAAGAATTTCACTGTAAAAGATGTGGCTTTTGCTGTAAGGGAAATAGTACTGTTGGGCTTTCTGAGGAAGAAATTCAAAGAATTGCCGATTTTCTTTCCCTCTCAAAAGAGGAGTTCTTGAGAGAATATACCCTAAGGAAAGGGACAAACCGAGTGGAAATGAAGATAAAAGATGGATATTGTATTTTTTATGACAAAAAGAGAAAAAGGTGTAAGATTCACCCGGTAAAACCTGAAAAATGCAAAGAATGGCCTTTTACTCCTGCCATATTTCAGGATGAAGAAAATTTTTTGATTATAAAAAGTTCTTGTTTGGGATTAAAAGAATTTACTTTTGAGGATATAACTAATTTTAAAGTTGACAAAAATCAAAAAAAGTTATAAATTGAAAAGTGCGCAAAAGATGGCAGGAGGAAAAGAGATGGAAAAAAGACATACGATTGAATTTTACAAAAAACTTGGATTAAAAATTACTCCTCAAAGGCTTGCAATATTAGAGTATCTTGAAAATAATCGTGACCATCCTTCAGCAGAGGATATTTATAATGCCCTTAAGGATCGCTTTCCCAGCATGTCCTTTGCAACGGTTTATAATACCTTAGAAGTCCTTATGGAAAAGGGGCTTGTAAAGGAATTAGGTATTGATAGTTCTAAAAAAAGATTTGACCCTGTAGTACATACCCATCATCATTTTATTTGCAAGAAATGTGGAAGAATCTTAGATGTGGAAAGAAATTTTGAAATCACTATTCCACCTGAACTAAAAGATTGTGATATTGTTGATTTTCAAGTAGTATTTTCAGGTTTTTGTCCTAATTGTAAAAATAAATAAGAGACAATTTATATGAAAATAGGGTTTATTGGGCTTGGAACTCTGGGAAAGGAAATTGCCAAAAGAATTATCCAGGCAGGTTTCTCCCTTAAGGTTTGGAACAGAACTATAAATAAAGCTAAAGACCTTGGAGTTGAGATAGCTGAAAGCCCTTTAGATATAGCCAATACTTGTGATCCTATTTTTATAATTGTTTTTGATAGCGCTGCTTCTAAGGAGACCATTTTTGGAGAAAAGGGTCTTATAAAGGGAAATCTTTCAAAAAAGACTATTATTGATATGACCACCAATTTTCCAGGATATGTTCGAGAGACACAAAAGAGACTAAAAGAGGTAGGAGCCTTTTATATTGATGCTCCTATTCTTGGGAGTGTTATTCCAGCAAGAAAGGGAGAATTAACTCTTTTACTTGCTGGGGAAAAAGAGAAAGCTGAGGCTTACCAAGATATTTATCAAAGCTTTGCCAAAAACATTTATTATGTAGGTGAAGCTGGAAAGGCAAGTGAACTTAAACTTATTAATAATTTTATTTTGGCAACCTTTATGGAGGCTATTGGAGAGGCCCTTTCCTTAGGGGAGAAACTTGGCTTTTCCAAGGAACTTCTCTTAGAAGTGCTTGGTAATGGTGCAGGTAAGTCCATGCTTCTTGAGGTTAAAAAACAAAAGCTTCTTGAAGAGGATTTTTCTACTCATTTTAGTGCAGATCTTATGTACAAGGATTTGTGTTATTTAATGGACCTTCTTAAAGAGAAAGGAGAAATCTCTTTTACAGCCTCAATAATAAAGGAACTTTACGGTTTAATTAAGAAAAAGGGTTTAGGGACTTCAGATTTTTCTATAATTTATAAAATTTTAAAAGAGAT
>PNIE01000006.1 GCA_002877875.1 Caldimicrobium thiodismutans | reverse complement strand
TCTCCTCTTTAAAAAAAACGTAAAGGGCAACCATTGGAAAACTTAAGATAAAAGCCAAAATAAAAAGAACTATCCAGTATTCATTAAAAAGAAGACTTGACATCTCTTTGAGATCGAAATAAATCTTTTGGGGTAGGTAGCTCTCAGGAATACCTCTAATAAGTTCCCAGAGAAATAAAAAGATAAAAAGAGCAACTGGTATAAAGGAGGTATACCTAAGACTTCTAGAATCTCCTCTGACATCCTTTAAATCTTCTTCAGGAAAAAGAAAAAGAGTAAAAAGAAACATAACAAGTATAGCGCCTGCATAGACTATTACCTGGATAGCTGCTAAAAATTCGGCATTTAAATAAAGATAGAGAATTCCCTGAAGTACCATCAGAACAAGTATACACAAAAATTGATAGACAAGATGTCTAAAGAAAAAAGTAAAAAGTGTAAAAATAAAGAAAAAAGTTGTAAATATTAATAAGGCAATAGCTCTTTCTATCATGTTAGTAACCTCCATTTAAGAAAGGCAATCCAAAGGAAATTAAGTAAGGCTGCAGGTATCAGAACTTTCCAACTCATACTCATAAGCTGATCAAAACGATATCTGGGAAAGGTAGCCCTGACCCATATAAAGAGAAAAATGAAGAAATAAACCTTTATAATTAAAATAAGAGTGGAGGGAAGAGCTTTGAGAAAAGGAAGAAAACCTGTTAGCCAGATAGGAAGTGTCCACCCTCCTAAATAACAAAGACTTATGAGAAGTGACATCACATACATAGAAATATATTCTCCAAGGAAGAAGATTCCCATCCGAAAACCTGAGTATTCCGTTATATATCCAGCCACAAGCTCACTTTCTGCCTCTGGAAGATCAAAGGGGGCTCTATTGGTCTCTGCAAAAGCACAAATAAGAAAAACAATAAAACCAAGAATCTGAGGAAGGGCATTCATTCCAAAAAAAGATTTAGCTTGAGCCTCAACAATATCTTGAATTCGGAAGGATTCGGCATAAAGAATGACCCCGGCAAGACTTAATCCAAGGGGTATCTCATAGCTTAAAATTTGAGCTGCCGATCTTAAGCCTCCAAGTAAAGAATACTTTGAACCTGAAGAATATCCGGCAAGAATAATTCCATAAGTCCCAAGTCCTGCAAAAGCAAGAATTACAAGAACTCCAAGATTGACATCAGCAATAGAAAAGGAGGGATGAAAAGGAATCACACTTAAATTAGTGATAGCAAAAACTAGCACAAGAAGAGGAGCTACTTGAAAAATAAATTTATGAGTTTCTATGGGAATAATATCCTCTTTAAAGAGAAGTTTAACCAGGTCTGCTAGGGGTTGTAATAGTCCATAAGGACCAACCTCTGTTGGACCAAGTCGAGCTTGCATTCGTCCTATAATTTTTCTCTCTGCATAAACTGTATAAGCTGCATGAAACAAAACCACTCCAAGAACAACAGCAATCTTCAATAAAATAATTAAAATATCCCAAAGAAGATGACTATTTGATGCCATATTCCTCTAACCTCATTCTCCATTCCTTAAGCTTTATAAATTCTTCAGGTTTTTCTTTGGGTTCTAACGGATAGTCTTTTCTCAAAGGATGTCCTTTCCAATCTTCAGGAAGAAGAATTCTTTTAAGATTAGGATGCCCCTTAAAGGCAATCCCAAAGAGGTCAAAAACCTCTCTCCAAGAAATTTGCCCCTGGGAATAGATCTGTAATACTCTCAATAGATGGATCCTCTTCGGGAACTTGCACCCTCAATCTCAAACCTATCCTATCAGAAAGATTATAAAATTGATAAACCACTTCAAAACGAGGAGTTTTACCAAGATTAAGATAATCAACAGCTGTCAAAGTTTGTAAATGATTAAATCCTTTCTCTTTCAGAAACTTAACAAGCTCCTTATTAACTTCTTTAAGTTTAATGACGATAAAAGTTTGACCTCTAAATTCTCCAACCTCTAAAATGGCCTCACCGAAAGTACTTTTAATCTCGTTAATAATCTCTAAAAGCTTATTTCTCATAGATTCCTCTGCCAATCAAGTAGTCCTTTTTTCAAATCATAAAAAAGGCCTACCAAGATTATGAGAAGAAAATAAAGCATACTTAAAAATCCAGTGGTCTTAAGCCCAGAAAAACCATAACACCATGCATATAAGAGCCCAACCTCTACATCAAAGACAGCAAAAAGTATAGCTATCGGAAAATACCTAATAGTTATCTTTTGCCAGGGAAGACCACTTGGTTCATTTCCGCATTCATAGGGAATAAGTTTCACCGAGTAATAATACTTGGGTCTTACCAGTGCTCCAAAAATCAGGCCGCCTAATCCAAAAACTAAGGCTACCACAAGCATTATCAAAATAGGAAGATAACTTGAAGGGACAAAGAGATCTGGCCTTTCCATCCTCACTCCTTCACTTTAACCCAAATTCCCTCTCTCTTAGGAGCAGGTTTTAAAATCTCAGGTATTCCCTTAAGATTCCAAAACTTATTGGTATAAACCTTATCCGGATATTTAGCTATAAATTCATCCCAGTTTTTTAAAAGTTTTTCTTTATCAAAAATAAGGCCAGCTCTGTCTCTTGATGAATATTCAAACCATTCAGTTAAAACTATGGCTCCTACAGGGCAAACTTCTTCACAATATCCACAATAAATACACCTCAAAGCCTCAAGCTTATATTCAAGCATTTTTCTTGCGCCTGTTTCAGGATTAACCTCAAATTTAACCTCAATACACCTTGAAGGACATACTTGCACACACTTTAAACAGGCTACACATCTAGCTTCTCCTGTTTCAGGATCTCTCACCAAGGCATGTCTACCTCTAAATGAAGGGAAAATTGTTACCCTTTCCTTGGGGTATTGAACTGTAACAGGCTTTCTAAAAAAGGTCTTTAGGGTAATTAAAAGTCCTCCTAAGAGATCTTTAAAAATCAGATACTTGGGATCTCTTCTCATCTATCACATTCTCCCATAACAATGTCTAAGGTTCCAATTATAGCTATTAAATCAGCTATAAAATGTCCACAAGCAAGCCTTTTAAGAGCGGAAATATGAATAAAAGAAGGAGCTCTAATATGAAGTCTGTAGGGTCTTCCTGTCCCATCACTGACAAGATAAAAACCAAGTTCTCCTTTAGCTCCCTCAACGGCTGAATAAATTTCTCCTTTGGGAACAAGTTCCATTCCTTCATTTAAAAAGGCTATTAGCGTGACTGGACCAATGGCGTCAGCTTTAAAAGCTCTCTTGAATAATGGCATATCAAGATCTGGTGAAAGCTCAGCACAAACAGGACCTTCTGGCAATTTTTCTATACATTGTTTAACAATCTTCAAAGACTGTCTCATTTCTTGCAGCCTAACCCAATATCTATCATAGGTATCTCCGTTTTTACCAACAGGTACTTCAAACTCTACTACGGGATAGGCATCGTAAGGAAAATGTTTCCTTATATCATAGGCAATTCCAGAACCCCTAAGAGAAGGGCCTGTTAATCCATAGGCTAGAGCCTCCTCTCCTGAGATAACTCCTATTCCTATGGTTCTATCAAGCCAAATTCGGTTTTCCGAAAGAAGCCCCTCATATTCCTCTATCTTTGCATACATATAAGGAATAAAATTGTAAATCTCCTCAAGAACTTCTTCTTCCACATCTAACCTAACTCCTCCAATTCGAGGATAGCTAACTGTTAAGCGTGAGCCACAGATCTTTTCAAAGAAATTAAGAATGATCTCTCTTTCACGAAAACAGTAAAGAAATACGGTCATAGCACCGATATCAAGGGCATGGGTGGCAAGCCAAAGTAAGTGACTTGCTATTCTTGCCAGTTCACAAACCATAGTACGGAGATATTTCCCACGTGGAGGTGGCTCTATACCAAGAAGTCTCTCCACACATAGAGCATAACCCGTATTGTTATTCATAGCAGAGATATAATCCAACCTATCTGTAAGGGGTAAAACCTGGGCATAATTTAAGTTTTCTGCTAGTTTCTCCACACCCCTATGAAGAAAACCAACCACAGGTTCAAGATCTACAATTTTCTCCCCTTCTAGCACTTAATTAAGCTTCAGCACTCCGTGAGTTGAGGGATGCTGTGGCCCCATCTGGATTTCAAAGGGAGAAAAAAAGGGATCTTCAAAAGAATAGGTAAATTCTTTAGAGATTGATTTCTTTTCTAGCATTAGCTCCCCACACCCTTTTTTCTTCACGGATTTTTTTCTCAGCTGAAGAAGGCCTTCAATTAGAGCCTAAGGTCTAGGTGGACACCCGGGAACATAGATATCTACCGGGAAAATTTCATCCCCACCCTGAACTGTGGCATAAGTTCTAAAAATTCCTCCTGAACAGGCACAACTTCCCATAGCCACAACCCATCTTGGATGACTCATCTGGTCATAGACCCTTCTCAAAATAGGAGCCATTTTATAGGTTAAAGTGCCAGCTACAATCATGCAATCTGCCTGCCTTGGAGATGCCCTAAAGATGATTCCAAAACGATCGAGGTCACTTCTGGAAGCACCGGCTGCCATCATCTCAATAGCACAACAGGCAAGACCAAAAGTTACAGGCCAAAGAGATCCTGCTCGCGCCCAGTTTATAAGATCATCGAGTTTTCCAAGAAAAAGCTCCATAATTCACTCCTTGGAAGTTTTACCAGAGAAGGGCTTTCAGATTTTCAGCGATCTTTTGTGCATATTCTTCCCTTGTCTTCCTTGTGGCTTCTTCAGGGATAGTAAAAGAGAGACATGAAGTGGTACATCCTTCCACACAGGCAGGTTTTTCACCTCTATCAAGGCGATGCATACAAAGGTGACACTTAAAAACCTTTCCGGTTTCAGGATTCCACTGAGGAATCCCCCAAGGACAAGCTTTCATGCAGGATTTACATCCTATACAAAGCTCCTCTTTGACATAAACAATTCCATCTTTTTCTCTTCTCGTCATAGCCCCTGTTGGACAAGCTTTTATACAAAAGGCATCTTCACAATGAAAACAATTCATATATACAAAAAAAATTCTTGGAACTCCATTTATCTCCTTTGGACCAACAGGTATAATATCACAAAATCTCGGACCAATGGGTAAGTTATTTTCCACCTTACAGTGAACTACACAGGCAAGACATCCGATACATCTCCTCTGATCCTGTGTTATCACATATTTACTCATCTTATTCCTCCCCCTTAAACTTTGTTAATTTTAATAAAGGTTTCAAAAAGAGGACAATTACCACCCACAGTAACTTTCAATTTTCCTTTCATTAGCCGCACATCACTTGCACCCTTACCAAAGGAACGAGTTCTAACAGGAACAGGGTCGCCAAAACCATGTAACATAAAGGCTACTTCAGGATGAACATAAGG
>PNIE01000024.1 GCA_002877875.1 Caldimicrobium thiodismutans | reverse complement strand
TATCCTTCTGAGAAAAAGCCCCTATTTGAATAAAATAACCATGTTCTTTGATATGTGAGGCAAGCTGAGCAACCTCTTTTTTAGTATAGGAAGGTTTTACCTCCTTGCTAGGCACTTGTTTTTCCTCTTTATTCTTTGCCACTTCTGCCTTTTTGGGAGTCTTAGGTTCTTTAGACTCTTCTTTTACTGGTTTTTCAACCTGAGTTGCTGGTGCCTGAGTTTTAACCTCCTCTTTAGGCTTTTCTGGAGGTTTTGCTTCTGTTTGATTAGCTGGAGTTAAAACTGTCTCATTATGGATCTCTTTGGCAGGGGAAGTAACATTTCCAGTCTGATTAATAACTGTGGAGGGAGATATTCCTTCTGACTTTAGGGCAATTTCTTCTCCTTCGCGTTTACCCCCTATCTTTGTCCCAATCCAAACCCCTAAAATAAAGGTCCAAATAAGCAAACAAAGGGCAAATAAGACTACAAAAACAAGCCCTAATCTGCTTAATTCAAACTTAATCTTCTTTTCTTCCATATCTACTTCCTCCTCTACATTTTTTCTGGACTATTTACTCCTAATAAATCAAGCCCATTTTTTATAACTATTCTGCATCCCTCTGATAAAGCAAGTCTTGCAAGACTTAATTCTTTATCTTCACTAATTATTTTATATTTATTATAATATTCATGAAAAGAAGCTGCAAGATCAAGTAAATAATAAACTATCTTGTAGGGAGAAAGCCCAAGGGCTGACATTTCAACTACATCAGAAAATTCTGAAAGTTTCTTCAAAATTTCAATTTCTTCATCCTCACCAAGCTTTGATAAATCTGCTTCCAAAATTTCCTCTATCTTTAGACCCCTCTCTTTGGCCTTCTCTTTTAAAGAACATATCCTTGCATGGGCATATTGTACATAGTAAACAGGATTCTCCATAGACTGTTTTTTAGCTAATTCTACATCAAACTCAAGAGGAGAATCGTGGCTTCTTGATAAAAAAATGAATCTTACAGCGTCAACTCCTACCTCTCTAACCAATTCCTTTAACTCCACATATTCTCCCTTTCTTGTGGACATACTCTTTAGCTTTCCATCTTCGATAAGATTAACCATTTGAATAAGTAAAACCTGCAATTTATTTTCTTCAATTCCAAAGGCCTTTAAGGCCCCTTTTAATCTGGCCACATATCCATGATGGTCTGCACCCCAAAGATTTATAGCAAGATCAAACCCCCTTTTTACAAACTTTTCATAATGATAAGCTATATCACTTGCAAAATAGGTCCACTCCCCTGAGGCCTTACGAATCACTCTATCCTTTTCATCCCCATAGAGACTTGATCTAAACCAAAGAGCTCCATCCATCTCATAAAGATCTCCCTTTTCTCTTAAAACCTCTAAAACCTCGTTGAGAAGCCCCTTCTCATAAAGAGCCCGTTCAGAATACCAGTTATCGTAAAAAACTCTAAAATTTTCAAGATCACTTCTTATATCTTCAAGGATTATCTTTATAGCAAGCTCCCTGCAAAGGGCGATAGCTTCCGCTTCCTTCCGCTCTAAAAGATCAGTATATAATCTTAAAGCCTCTTTAGCTATATCCTTTATATAATCTCCTTGATAATAATCCTTAGGAAAGTCAATTTTTTCACCGGAAAGTTCTTTAGCTCGGAGATAAACCGAGGCCCCAAGAATATTCATCTGAGTTCCCCGGTCATTAATATAATATTCTTTAAAAACTTCAAAGCCAGAAAACTTAAGAATTCTTGCTAAGGCATCTCCATAGGCTGCCCCCCTTCCATGTCCTATATGAAGAGGACCTGTAGGGTTGGCTGAAACAAATTCTATGTGAACTCTTTTTCCTTGACCAAGATCTATGGCTCCATATCTTTCTCCTTTCTTTAAAATCTCTTTTAGGTTTTCTCTATAGACTTCTGGATTAATCCAAAAATTGATAAAACCAGGCCCTGCAATCTCAATTTTTTTAAAAAGAGGCTCTATCTTAAGCTCTTCAACTAAATTCTCAGCAAGCTCTCTTGGTTTTATCCCAATTTTTCCTTGAAGAATAAGGGCTAAATTAGTTGAAAAATCTCCAAGATCAGCCCTTCTTGGTTTTTCTATTTCAAAGTTAAGATCTGAATACTGAGGATACTTAGATTTTAATATACTTTTAAGAAGACTCTTTATCCTTCTTTTTATCACTTTTTTTCTCCATCTTTACAAGTTCAAGATCAGGGGAAAAATCAGGACATTTAATAGGTTTAGTATTATCAAAAGAGAATTTCTTTACACAAAATTCCCTCCAAGCACATCTTGCACAAAGAATAATTTCGTCCTGAGAATTATTGAGGGAATTCATCCGCCTCTATGATAACCTTTCCCTTAAGAAAATCTATTTCCTTAATACGCCCTTTAATCTCCTTTGGAGCTTCAAAAAAGGTTTTAAGAAGAAGTGAATCCCCTTTAACTTCAAGTTGGGTTATATCTCTTGCCACTTCTCTTTCTTCCCCTTTAACCCTGACCCAAATTTTGGCCTGACACATAAGAAAACCTCTCCTTTTCGGTTTTAACTCTATTAAGAAACTCCAAAATTTCCTTTTTGTCAAGTAAAAACCTATTAAAATAATAAGGTATAGGGGCAATTATCTCAAGCCTTTCCTCCCTATGAGGATGAGGAAAACTAAGGAAGAGTGAATGAAGCAAAATGGCCTTTCCTCCCTCAATTTTTATTTTTGATCCATAACGAAGATCTCCAATGATAGGATGACCCCGCTTTGAGAGAGCCTTTCTTAATTGATGCTTCCTTCCTGTTAGAGGATAAAATAAACACCAAGAGAACTCTGAAGAGGCTCTGAGTAAATAAAAGAAAGTAATTGCCCATTTCTCATCTTCGGTAATGTCTTCCCATATTCCGTAGGGTTCTCTCATTTTTCCCTCAACTTTTGCCAGATAAATTTTATCAAATTGTCTTTCCTGAATAATTTTAAACATCTTAGAAGCGGTTTTACTTCTTTTAGCCAAAACCAAAGCCCCTGAAACAGGTTTATCCAGACGATGAACTACTGCAAGAAAGACCGCTCCCTCCTTTTTATCCCGATTTTTTAGATAGGATTTTAACTTATGTAGAAGGGACTTTTCTTTTTCTCTAGTTCCTTGAACTATCAGTCCTGCAGGTTTATTAACCAAAACAAGATACTTATCTTCGTAGAGTATTTCCATTCCTGTTCTTCAATAATTCTGGCTTCTTAAAGCCCTCAAACGTCTCTGGTTTTTTAAAGAATTCTTCCTGTATTCCAAAGAACTTAAATATAAATCTAAAAAGACCTTTCCCTATGCTTGCAGGATGGAGGGGAACAATGGTTGGCTTATCATAGGTTCCAATTACCTCAAGAGGAAGATAGATTAACATTCTCTCCTTTCCAAGGGCCCACTCATTTACAAAAGGAATATGCTCAAGAAAAACATCTACTGTCTTAAAGGGAGAAACTAAAAAAGTAAAGTCCAAATTTTTGTCTTTTATTGAAATGGGTCCATTTCCAAACATTCTAAATCCAGGTGCAGAGAGAAAGAAGGTATCTACATAAATAGAAGAATTTCTAAATTCTCCTATCAAATTTAATTCTTCATAGGGTAGAAGATCATTCTCTAAATTGGGAATTTTTCCCTTAAATAAGTCGATAGGACTTAAGAAACCAAGAACTTTGGCAATAAGAGGTGCTCTGTAAATGTATCCTTTATCAGAAGAAACCTCCATTTTCCCATAACTATTTTCAAGTAATGCCTCTTTTCCATCAGTATAGAAAAAGCCTTCCATTTTAAAGGGACCTTCAAAAATGATCTTTGGCATTTCTTCAGGATAAAGGCAAGAAAAGAGATCGAGAAAATCCCCTCGTGTTGGTTTTAAATCCGCGAATAAATACTGAAACTCTGGATTGCTTTCATATTCTGCATAGAAATTAAGCCCGCAAAACTTAATCTCTGGGATCTGAATATGTAAAAGATTCTCCTTTTTAACAATATCTGCCTTAAATTTCTCTAACTTATGAGAAGTAGGTAAAACAACCTTTTCAATTCCAAGGTTAATCTTTCCATTTAGAGGTAAATCAGTGAGTAATTTCTGATAGGAGATTCCCTCTCCTTTAGATTCTTCTTTCTCAAGTTTTTCTTTTAAATTAAGATTTTCAAAATGAAGGTCTCCCTCTACATCAAAGGCCTTTTCACCCATAGAAAGTACTAAATTGCCCCAAAGGGAAGAATTATCAAAATTTATTCTTAGATTATTCCCCTCCACTGTTGAGGGAGTAAATAAAAAGTTCCCTGAAAGGAGAATTCTATTTTTTATTTTTAAATCCTTAAGTATCAAGTTGCCCCTTACCTCCAAGGGCCTTTCAGCAAGAAACCGCCTCAACTGAGTGGAAATCTTTTCTAAAGATAAAGAAGACTCCTCAAAGAAAAGTTTGGAAATTAGTATATCTGCCTTACAATCTCCTTCTATTTTGCCTTTTTCAAAGGGTGATTTTTCAAAAAGCTTGCTCAATTCTTCAAAATCTGAAGTTCCTTGGTAAGAAATCGTAAGTTTTTCCCCTATTTGAGATATCCCAAGGGAAAATTGGTTCTTCTCAGAGAAGACCTTACCATTTAAGATAAGATTTTCCCCTTTTTTAAGGGAGGCCTCAATCCTTAGATTTTCAAAGAGATGTTCACCTCTATAGCTCAATCCCTCATTTTTAGAATAGTTTAAATTAAAGGACTCAAGATAAAGAGGGGCTTGTTTCAAAGAAAACTGGCTGTTTTTTAAATATTTAGAGTTTAATCTTTCTAAAAGCTCTTCGCTTACTATTCCTCTTCCTATTATAGTCAAAAGCCCCTCAGTAAGATAGTAATTCCCAGTAAGGGTCAAGGGAGAATTTTCCAAAAAAACCTGACTTTCAAGAAGATTGAGAATATTACTCTTTAAAGAGAAACTTAAAACTTGGCTCTTCAGGCTAAAAGTTTCATTATTAATGGGGATTTCAAGAGAGAGGGAGTCAACCTCACCTTCAAGAAAGAGAGGAGTCAAAAGGTCTACAAGTTTTGAATCTCTAAATTTTTCTAAATTCCCCTGATAGAAGACCTCCTTTAGCCTAAGAGTATCAAATGTTACTTTGTATCTCTCTAAAAGATCCTTTAAGGTTTGATTATTTTCTAAAAACTCAACCATTAAATCCTCTTTAATATCCAAAAATTTGGCCTTAAGATAAAAATTTTTATGGTTAAGGTCTATTTCTCCTATAATACCCCTGGCAGAGCTTTTCCTGTAATCTATCCCAAGGTCTTGAAAATTTATTTTATCGTTTTTGTAAAATATTTCTCCCTTTTTAAAGATTAACTCATCTTTAAAATAGGCAGTTTTTAGAGAGGTATTAATAGGTCTTAAGCTCAAGGCAATTTCTGGATTGTTAAGATCTCTTGATACCTGAAGAGATCCCTTTATTAAGCCTGAAACCTCAATTTTATCAAAGACCTCTTCCTTTTTTGCCAATCTTTTAATAAGATTAACCACAGCTTTACTCTCACCTTCAAAATCAAGATCAAGGCCTATAGTTTCCTTTTTATCGAATAAATTAAGATCAAGTTTTTTGACCTCAGCAAAGATTTTATCTTCAAAAAGGGCCTTTCCTTGATAATCAAGTTTTCCTTTTTCAAAGAAAAGTTTTCCCTCAAGGTTACTTACATAAAGAGGTAACATAGCCAAAAAAATTTCTCCTCCTTTAACTTCAGCAGAAATTTTTAAGTTATTTGGATGAAAAAGTTCTTTTAAAGTTTTACCTGAAGTTGAAAGAGATAAATTTTCTAAAAGCCCTGCCTTAACTATGTCAAAAATTTGATTATAAAGTTCTTTACTAAGATATGGGGAGATTATCTCTTTTATTTGATCAATTCTTAAGGCTTCAAGCTTAGCCTTTAAAAGATAATCAGATTTATCTTTTTGGAAGGAAATCTCTCCTATTACTTCTGGATATTTCATATTCACAGGAGAGAGCTTAAGTTCGAAAGAATCCTTACCTCCTACGAAATAGCCTTGGAAAAATCCACAAATAAAAGGAGAACTGTGCATAGCAAAGGCTAAACAAGGTGCAGAACCAGTAAAACCTATATTAAGAACATCCTTTTCAAGAGAGATAGTTGTAGAAAGATCCAATTCAGTTTTTTTTAGGAGATTAAAGTCTGGATAATTAACTTTACTTAGATCTAATTTTCTAACTCTTAGGCTTCCTTCAAAGAATTGGCTTTGGTAATTTAACCTCCCTTTAAAATCAAGAAAAGAAAAGACACTTGAGGTAGCATTTAAATTAAAAAAAACCTGAGGAAACTTATCCCTTGCGAAAAGATTAATATTTGTTATGGAAAAACCTTTTCCCTCTTCAAAATAATAGGCAAAGGTTCCATTGTTAATGGATAAACTAATAGGAGAAGATTTTAAGAGAATTTGATAAATCTCCTGAATTTCAAAGGGTTTTTCCTCCTTCTTTTTTGGCGCCTTAAGAACTATGTAAGGATTTTTTAAATAGAGCTCTTGAGGATAAAAATTTTTTTTTAGAAGCTTAAATTTTGAAAATCTAATCCTTCCCTTAGGGAAAAAAATCTCAAAATCCTCACTATTAGCTCTAAAGCCTTCAAAATCCACTTTAAGTTGATAAAGATTTATATGAATTCTATTGTAATCTACTCTAATCCCTGCTACGGCGGCTATATAATCCGTGAGCTTTCTTTTAAAAAAGTCTTTGTTTAGAAAAAATTCCAGATTAAAACTTATAATTCCAATAAAAATTAAGAAAAGGAGAAAGAAGGCTAATAAAAATAAGAAAAACCTTTTCATCATGAAAAGTTTAACATTTTTTTGAAAGGTTAAAAGTGAGAGTTACTGAAGAGAGGAAACTTCCTATATCTGCTAAACCCTTTCCTGCAATATCGTAAGCTGTGCCGTGAACAGGGGAGGTCCTAATAATTGGAAGGCCAAGAGTAACATTGACCCCATCTCTAAAATGAACCATTTTAAAAGGAATAAGACCTTGATCATGATATAAAGCGATAACCAAGTCAAATTTACCCTTTAAAGCCCAGTAAAAAAGGCTATCTGCAGGATAAGGTCCATCAATAGGGATCCCTTCTTCTTTAGCCATCTCAAGGGCTGGTTTCAAAATTTTTTCTTCTTCTTCACCTAAAAGACCTCCTTCTCCTGCATGGGGATTTAGCCCACAAAGGGCCATCTTTATCTTCTTTTTTGGAAAAAGTCTTTTCATAAACCAATAGCTTAATCTGGCAACCTCTATTATTTTCTCTAATTTTAAATTTTCGGAGACTTTATTTAAAGGAAGGTGAGTAGTTACCAAGGAGACCTTTAATCTTTTTCCGTAAAAACTCATGGCATAGCTTTTAGCCGAAAATTCTTTAGCAAGCATTTCAGTATGTCCTCTATAAGGCAAACCGGCAACTTCAAAGGCTTCTTTATTAAGAGAAAGGGTAATAAGCCCTGATATTTTCCCAGCTTTTGCCCAAAGAATAGCTTCTTTAAGATATTTAATACTTGCCAGGTGGGTTTCTCTTGTAGGAAAACCCGGATTTATTTTAAGTTGTGAAAGGGAAATAATTTCCACATTCTTGGGAATCTCTACAAAGAACTTTTTTGAAAGATCCTCTAAGTAATTCTTATCTCCAAAAACAAAAAATTTAGCCTTTAATTTAGATAGATAGACAAGACTTTTTATGAGAATTTCTGGGCCAACCCCACAGGGGTCGCCCAGAGTTATACCAAGAGATACCATTATTTCATTTCTTCAAAATCAGCATCAATTACCTCATCTCCACCTTTCTTTGATGCCCCTTCAGAAGAAGATCCTGCCCCTGCTTCTCCTTTCTGGGTTTTACTTCTATAAAGCATTTCAGCAAGCCTATAAGAGGCTTGAGTAAGCTCATCACTTGCTCTTCTTATAGCATTGATATCGTCCTTTTCCATAGTGTCTCTAAGATGTCTAATCTTTTCTTCAACCTCTTTTCTTAAATCTTCAGGCACCTTATCTCCCAGTTCTCTTAAAGTCTTTTCAACAGAGTAAATCAGAGAGTCAGCCTGATTTCTTGCCTCTGCAAGTTCCTTTTTACGCCTGTCTTCCTCAGCAAATTGTTCTGCCTCTTTAAGAATTCTCTGAATCTCCTCTTCAGAGAGTCCAGAACTTGGTCTTACCACAATAGATTGTTCCTTTCCTGTTCCAAGGTCTTTAGCTGTGACATGAAGAATACCATCAGCATCAATATCAAAAGTCACCTCTATCTGAGGTACACCTCTTGGGGCAGGGGGAATTCCCACTAAATCAAATTTGGCAATACTTTTATTATCTTTAGCAAGGGGTCTTTCACCCTGTAGCACATGAATGGTAACTGCTGTCTGATTATCTGCAGCAGTAGTAAAGATTTGACTTCTTCTCGTAGGTATGGTTGTTCCTCTGGGGATAATAACAGTAAAAACACCTCCCAAGGTTTCAATTCCAAGAGAGAGAGGAACCACATCCAGAAGTAAGACATCCTTAACTTCTCCCTTAAGAACACCTGCCTGAATAGCAGCTCCCATAGCTACCACTTCATCGGGATTAACACCTTTTACAGGTTCTTTACCAAAAATCTCCTTTACTTTTTGTTGAACCCTAGGCATACGGGTCATTCCACCAACCAGAATTACCTCATCTATGTCCTGTGGAGTAATTCCAGCATCTTTCATAGCAATCCTACAGGGTTCCTCAAGTTTTTCAATCAAATCCTCCACAAGGCTCTCAAGTTTTGCTCTCGTAAGCTTCATGACCAGATGTTTAGGCCCTGTTGCATCAGCAGTTATAAAGGGTAAATTAATTTCTGTTTCAAGAGTTGAGGAAAGCTCAATTTTAGCCTTTTCAGCAGCTTCTTTGAGTCTTTGTAAAGCCATCTTATCCTGTTTCAAATCAATTCCGTGTTCCTTTTTGAATTCCTCACAGAGCCAGTCAACAATTCTCATATCAAAATCTTCTCCACCAAGAAAGGTATCTCCAGAAGTGGCCTTAACCTCAAAAACACCATCTCCTATCTCAAGGATAGAAATATCAAAAGTGCCACCCCCAAGATCAAAAACTGCAATGATCCCCTCTTTTTTCTTCTCTAAACCATAGGCTAAACAGGCAGCTGTAGGTTCATTAATAATTCTTATGACATTGAGGCCTGCAATCCGACCAGCATCCTTAGTAGCCTGTCTTTGGGTATCATCAAAATAAGCTGGAACTGTAATTACCACATCCTTAACTTCTTGACCAAGATACTCCTCAAGATCCTGCTTTATTTTTCTTAAAATCATAGCTGATATTTCTGGAGGACTGTAGCGTTTCCCTCTTACTTCTACATGAGCATCTCCATTAGGAGCCTCAACCATCTTATAAGGAACTCTCTTCCTCCATTCCTGAACTACCGGATCATTAAACTTTCTTCCCATCAATCTCTTAATACCAAAAATAGTATTTTCAGCATTTATAATTGCCTGCCTTTTAGCAGGAAGCCCCACTAAAATTTCACCACTTTCTTGAAAAGCAACCACTGAAGGTGTAGTTCGAGTTCCCTCTCTGTTAGGAATAACCTTAGGTTCGCCACCTTCAAAGATGGCTACACAAGAGTTAGTGGTCCCAAGATCAATTCCTACAATTGGTCCTTTCTTCTCCATAGCTATTACCTCCTTAGCTTTCTAAAGTTTTATTCACCATTGGTTTCGGTATTTTCATCAGTTGATCCCTTGGAAACTAATTCTTTTTTGGGACCTCCCTGGCAAACGCATACCAGGGCAGGTCTTATAACTCTGTCATGAAGGGTATACCCCTTTTGGTATACCTTCACAATCCCACCCTCCGGGATTTCAGGATGAGGCTCTGCCTGAAGAGCCTCATGAAAGTGAGGGTGAAAGGGATCTCCAATAGCAGGCTCAAACTGTTTCAAACCAAACTTCTCCAAGGTCTGAACCAACACTTTCAAAGTTAATTCAACCCCTTGTTTTAAAGCCTCAATATTAGATGAAGTCTCAAAAGCCTTTAAAGCCATCTCAAGATTATCTACCGATGGTAAAAGCTCTTTAAAAACTGACTCTAAAGCAAATTTATAATATTCTTCCTTTTCCCTTTTAAAAGCCTTTTTTAAATTTTCTACCTCTGCAGCATAACGAAGAGCCCTTTCCTTCCATTCTTTTAATTCCTCTGTAAGTTTCTGAAGATCTTTTATCTCCTCTTGAGAGTGAGCAGCTTCAGTTTCAGAGATCTCCTCTTTAGCTCTAAGCTCTTCCATAAATTTCCTCCTATTCTCTTTACAAAAACTAACTTTTGGTTAACATAAAAATTAAGATCTATCTTATAATTTTCCAGGGGTTTTTTATAATTTGTTTTTAAGAACTCCCTTTTAAAATGGAACTTTGGCAATTAAGAGAAATAGTCTTAAAAGCTCTTCAGGAAGATCTACCTTTTGGAGATAAAACAACAGAATTTCTCATCCCACAAAATCTCTTTGGCAGAGCCTATTTTCTTGCTAAAAGCGATCTTGTTATCTGCGGTGAGCCCATAGTGGAACTTGTTTTTCATGAAATTGATCCCTCTGTAAAAATAACCTGGCTCTATTCTGAAGGAGCTGAAGTCCCAAAGAAAAGTAAAATAGGCTTTGCTGAAGGAAGGGTCTCAAGTTTATTAAAGGCAGAAAGGGTAGCCTTAAATTTTCTTCAACATCTTTCTGGAATTGCAACCACAGTTAGAAGATTAATAAAATTCCTTCCCGAGAAACCTCTTTTACTTGATACCAGAAAAACTCTTCCAGGGCTTAAAATCCTTCAAAAGTATGCGGTAAGAATTGGAGGAGCTAAGAACCATCGTTTTTCTCTTTCAGATGGAATCCTTATCAAAGACAATCACCTCAAGGCCCTTGGAGGCTTAGAAAAAGTTTTAGATAAATTGAAGAATCTGCCCCATTATCTTAAGGTTGAAATTGAGGTAAAAAATCTCTCAGAACTTGAAATTATTCTTAAGAGTGAAGCTCAGGTAGATATTGTAATGCTTGATAATTTCTCACTTGAGGATCTAAAAAAGGCCATTTCTTTAATAAGATCACAAAAACCTAATTTAAAAATTGAAATTTCAGGTGGAATAACCGAAGAAAATCTTAAAGATTATATCCAATTTGATGTTGATTTTATATCATCTGGGGCCTTAACCCACTCTGTTAAAGCTTCAGATATAAGTTTTAAAATAGAGGAAATCTGGGAAGAATAATAGGGGGGCTAGCCCCCTCAGAAAATTAACCTGCAAAGGCCTTTTCTAAAGGTGGAATAACCTGCTTCTTTCTACTCATAACCCCATCTAACCAGATAGAACGGCCTTCCACTTTCTTTCCAAAAGCCTTTTCAATTACAGAGGGATCATCAGTAACTACAAAGAGCTCGGTTCCCTCTTTCATAATATCTGTAAGCATAAAAACTATAGTATGATATCCTCCCTCATTTTTCATTTTTACGAGCTCGTTGTAGATCTCATCTTTTCTTCCCTCAATAAGGGAAAGATCTATTACCTCAATCTGGCCTGCTCCAACCTTTTTTCCACTCATATTGTAATCCTTATAGTCTCTCATAATGATATCTCTAACTGCCATTCCGCTCACATCAGAGAGCTTTGACTTAACTTCAATGCCAAATTTAGTTATATCCTCAATGCCTGCTATCTTTGCAAGTTCCTCACCTGCAGCTTTGTCCATAGGAGTAGTTGTAGCTGATTTAAAGATCACAGTATCACTTAAGATGGCTGAAAGCATCAAACCTGCAATATTTTTGGGAATTTCAATTCCAGTCTTATCAAAGAGAAATTTAATCGTAGTTGCAGAACAGCCTACGGGAAAATTAACAAAAAGAATGGGATTAGGAGTGGCCACATCTCCAATCTTGTGATGATCAACTACTGCTACTACTTCTGTTTGAGAAAAGTTATCTACACTCTGGACAACATCAGAATGATCAACAAGGGCCACCTTTTTTCCAGCTCCGTCTGTCATTAACTCAGGGGTTGAGAAACCAAATTTTTCGAGGACAAACTTAGTCTCTGCATTGGGTTCTCCTTGTCTTACAGCCACTGCTTCAAGCTCAGGCATTTTCATCTGAGAAAGAATACCTTTCTTTTTCCATTCATTCCAAAGATAAGCGAAAGCTATAGCTGAACAGATAGAATCTGTATCAGGATTTTTATGCCCTACCACATAAAGAACTTCTTGAGACATAATTCCACCTCCTACCTAAGATTTTTTATAAATGGTTAAAAAAAGATTGTAACTATAAAATTCTTCTTGTCAAGGGGATGAGTAAAGTTATAATAATCCTAAAGAAATTCCCATTAAATCCGATAATTTAAAAAGCTTAATTAGGGAAGAAATATGGAAAGAGAAGCTGTAAGAATTGATGTCATACTTCCTATAGAAGTGTATCCTATTTCTGCGAAAGAATTAGAACACAGAAAGTCAAGAATTGTGGGAGATGTCCCTATTTTTTCTTACATTCCTCTAAAAGATACCTTTGATGAGGCCCTAAATAACTGGTTAAAGCTTATTAATGCCAAATTAGATTATTTAATAAATCTGTTAACCCGAGAAAAAGAGGGTTTCAATGTTATGCCTTTAAAAAAAGTAAATATTAGTGAAAAGGGCCTTCGCTTTTCTTCTGAAACCCCTTTAGAACCAAATACCTTTGTGGAAATTAAACTTGTCCTTGATTTATACGAACCCTTAGGCCTTTATCTTTACGGAAAAATTTTAAGATGCGAAAAAAAAGAAGAACACTATGAAATTGCCTTAGAATGGATAAACTTAACTCCTGACATCAAGGAGAAACTTAGTTTTTATATTCTACAAAAAGAAAGAGAACTCATAAGGGAGAGAAAGGGTTTTTAAGAGATGCCAGCTATTGTTGGTTATATAGTGGTTATTTTGTGCGTTTTTGTGGGATATGCGTTAGAGCATGGAAATTTTTCCATTATTATTCAGCCAGTAGAATGGTTAATTATCTTTGGAGCAGCAGGAGGGTCCTTACTTACTGCTAATAGTATGATGATTGTTAAAGGAATCATACAGGGTGCTATTAAAGCTTTAACAAAACCTGGGGTTTACACCAAAAATGATTATGTAGATTTACTACTTCTTTTAAACGATATTTTTAAAAAAATTAAAAAAGAGGGACTAATTTCCATTGAACAAGATATTGAAAATCCTGAGGCTAGTAAAATTTTTTCTGCTTTTCCAAAGATTCTTAATAATCATGTAATTCTAGATTTCATTCGAGATACTTTTAGATCTATTCTTACTACTAATATAACCCATTTTGAACTGGATAGTCTTTTAGAAAATGAGATCGAGATTATTTATCATGAAGCCGCAGAACCTGCTCATAGACTTTCAAATCTTGCTGATTCTATGCCAGGCTTAGGGCTTGTGGCCGCAGTTCTTGGAATTATTTTAACTATGGGGAAAATTAATGAGCCTCCGGCAATCCTTGCTCATCATCTCTCCATAGCTCTTGCTGGAACTTTTATCGGAATATTAACCTGTTACGGTTTTATGGCACCCCTTTCGGCAAGGATGGAAAAATTTGCCCTTGAAGAAAAGGAATATCTTACTGTAATTAAAACCGCTATTGTCTCTTTTATTGGAGGAGGTGCTCCTCAGATTGCTGTTGAATTTGCAAGAAGAGCCATTCCTCCTCACATGAGACCCTCTTTTGCAGAACTTGAGGCAAAGCTTAAAGAGAGAAAATAATGAGCACTCCTCCTATCATCGTCAAACGGGTTAAAAAGGTTGTTGGAGGGCATCACGGAGGTTCCTGGAAGATAGCTTATGCAGATTTTCTCGCCGGAATGATGACCTTCTTTCTACTTCTTTGGCTGGTCACTCTTATGGAACCCAAAACCAAAGCTCAGGTAGCAGCCTATTTTAAAAAGTTTAATATTTTCTCAAAAGCAGGAGTTAGTATGCTTATGGAATTTTATCGCACTGGAAAAATACAAGCCCCAAAAGTACAAACTCTTACACAGGAACTACCCCCTGTAAAAGGAGAAGGGGAAAAATTTAAAAAAATTATTGAAACCCGTCTTAAGAGTCTTCAAGAACATGTACTGGTTGAGATTACTGAAACCTCTCTTAAAGAAAAGGTGGTTCGAATTGAAATTATGGAACTTGTAAACAAGCCACTTTTTAAAGCAGGAAGTGCCGAATTATTACCAGAGGGAAAGGAGATCCTAAAGGTCCTTGCAGAGACTATTAAAGAACTCCCTGTTTTTGTCTCGGTTGAAGGCCATACAGATGCCTCTCCTTCAAGAGCAGGAAAGGTGGGGAACTGGGAATTATCCACGGCAAGGGCCATAAGCGCTATGCTTGAACTTGAAAAAAATGGCGTTCACCCAGACAAAATCTTGGAAGTAGTAGGATATGCCGATAAATTCCCGTTAACCAAAGAAAATCCTTATGATCCAAGAAATAGAAGAATTACTCTAACCATTCATTATGGACCACCAGAAGGCTTTAAGGCTAAGGCTGAAAATGCTACAGCCTTAATTCCTTAACCTGAAAATAACCTTTACGGGTACCCTCTCAAAACCGAGATTTTGCTGAAAACTCCTTCGCAAGAATTTTTCAATATTTTTAGGAATATCTTCAGGATTTACATTTACAAAAACCACAAAAGTAGGAGGAGCCACTTCCACTTGGGTGGCATAATAAATTTTTAAACGTTTACCTTTTAAGTTGAAAGTATATTGTTTCTTTAATTCCTCAAGAAGCTTATTTACCTTGGCTGTAGATATTCTTTTATGATATTCTGCATAGATTTCTTCAACTAAAGATAAAATTTTATCCAAATTGACGCCAGTCTTAGCTGAAATAGGTAGTACAGGTAGCCAGGGTAAAAACTTAAGGTGTTGTTTTACAAGCTCTAAAAAGACCTCAGCCTTTCCTTTATTTTTCTCCAAAAGATCCCATTTGTTAATTAAAAGAAGACAAGCTTTGTAATTCTTATCAACCTGTCTTAAAAGAGTTTTATCCTGATGGGTAAGGCCTTCCTCTGCCGTTATTAAAAATAAAATCACATCGACTTTTTTAAGAGTATCCAAAGCTTTATCCACACTAAATTTTTCAGCTCTTTCCTCAATCCTTGCTCTCCTCCTTATTCCTGGTGTGTCAATTAGAAGAAAAGAAGGGCCCTTTGGTCGCTCGATAAGAACATCTACACAATCTCTAGTTGTACCCGGAATCTCTGAAACTATAACTCTTTCATATCCAACAAGTTTATTCAAAAGGGTTGATTTTCCCACATTTGGTCTTCCAAGAATAGCAACCTTTATTAAAGGCCCTTCAGGAAGATTAAAAAGGTAATCCTTGGCAACTTCATATAAGGCCTCTTTCAAAAGAGGGATATTTTTCTTTTCTCTTGCTGAAATGAAAAAAATATCAGAGAATCCAAGGGAATAAAACTCTTGAGCTTTTCTTTCGTCCTCTTTACTTTCAACCTTATTAACGATAAGCCAAATTGGTTTCCCGAGCTTTCTCAAATAAGCAGCAATCTCCTCATCTGCAGTAGTCTGCCCATCTTTAGCATCAACCACAAAAAGTATTAAGTTGGCTTGATAGAGGGTCTTTTCTACAATTTCTCGAATAATTTTGGAAAAATAATCCCTTTCACTAAGATCAATTCCCCCTGTATCAATTAGTTTAATTCCCTTTCCCTTTTCAAGCTCTACATAATCCACCATAAAATCTCGGGTAATCCCAGGAGTTTTTTCTACAATAGCCTTTCTCTCACCAATGAGAGTATTAAAAAGCGTAGATTTTCCTACATTTGGTCTTCCAACTATTACAGCTTGAAACATATATGCTCCTCTAAAAGTTTTCTTACCTGAGGAAATAAATCCATATTGACATGGGGAATGATTAAGGCCCCTGTTAAAAGTTCCATAAACCTTGGCTCAACATTTAATTCAATGTAAGTGATTTCATCGATTATTTTCTTTACTTCTTCGTAATCCGCTTTTCTTAAGAACTTGAGAGCTCCTTTTCCGGCAGCATTCCCAAGAGGATTTGCACGAAAAAGGGCCTCTTCAGGAAGCATTCCTAAAATTACAGCAGATTTAATATCAATATGATTCCCAAAAGTTCCAGCTACATAGAATTTTTCAACTTCCTTAAAGCTAATACCCACCTTTTCGCAGAGTAGAGAAAGAATAGAATACATAGCTCCCTTTGAACGGAGAAAACTTTTTATCTCACTCTCTTTGATATAGATAGGAGCTCCATGTTGGGTTTCCTCTCCCGATACAAGCAGAAAGGCTATCTCTTCCTCTTTCTCAAAGAGAAAATCTTTAGCCCTATTTCTTTCAAACTTTCCCTCAGGGGTAAGAAAACCTCTTAAGAAAAGTTCTGCTATCAGTTGAATAACTGCAGATCCACAAAAGCCAACAGGTTTTACTCCGTCAATAGTTTGATATTCAAAACGCTTTTTTTCAGGATGGAAAATAAATTTCTCAATAGCCCCGGCTTTAGCCTGCATACCACACTCAAAAATACCTCCTTCCAAGGCAGGCCCAGCTGCTCCAGCACAGGCCAAAAGAAAATCTCTCCCCCCAAGAACTACCTCGGCATTCGTCCCCACATCAAGATAGAAGCTAAAGCCCTCTTTATTTTTAAGTTCAACCTCATATAAACCCGCTATCAGATCTCCTCCAAAATAAGTCCCTGCAAGGGGAAAAACAAAGACCCTTCCCTTTGGGTTAATCTTTAAACCAAGCTCACAAGCCTTAAGAAGAGGGATCCACTTAACCACCGCTACATAGGGCTCAACTATCAGATAATTAACAGGAAGGCCAAGAAGAAAATGAGTCATAGCTGTGTTCCCACAAAGGGAGACAAAATAAATCTCCTCCCCTCCTTCCCTCTCTAAAACCTCATTTATAGCTGAGAGAGTTATCTCCTGAATAAACTTAAGGTTTTCCTCTTTTTTTGCAAAATGAAGTCTTGTAAGAATATCCTGGCCTATACTTATTTGGGGATTCTCAATAGAAAATTCCTTTACCACCTGTTGAGAAATAAAATCATAAATATAAAAGGCTATGGTTGTACTTCCAAGATCTATAGCACATCCGAGAACTCTTTGGGGTTTATCTGGAAATAAATCAATTAAGCATAAATTTTTTTCTTCCTTAATTAAAAGGGCATATAAAAGCTCCCTCTCTCTTAAAAGATAAGGAAGCCTTTTTAGAAGAGGTAATTCGATTTTTACATAGAATCTTTTTAACTCTTCAGGAAGGGCGGAAAGAACTCGTTCACTTTCAAAATTAGCAAAACCAGTTATTGCAGGCTCAGGTTTTATAGGAAGAACCTTTAAAGCTTCCATTAGACATCAACCACACATTGGGCCACATAATGCTCGTTCATCTTTTCAAATTTAGCCAGCGTAAAAGTGGCCCCTTTAACCTCAACTCCAAAACCATATTTTTCAAAATCAAAAGGAACACCATAGATCTCTCCTACAAGATGATATACCCCATCTCTTTTCTCAAGTTTCCCTTTGAACTGATAATATATAGCACCATTTAGAGAGTTTAAACTTATGACTTTGTTTACAAAAACCACTAAAAGTTCATCCATATATTCTGCAGAAAGAGAGATAGCATCCTTTAATTCTGGTGCCTTTAGTAGAAAAAGGGGATTTTCCACTTGAAGAGTAGCTAAGGCTTTAAGAAGGTTGGATAGGGCCTCTTCAGGAGTTTTCCCATAACCCCTTATCCCTATATCTGCCCCATGCTCAAAAGTTTCATAATCTTTTAACAAATTTTCAGTTATACTCATAATTATAATAAATCTTTTGAAAATCGCCCCTTTCTATATAATAAGGTACAAAGGGAAAGAAAAGAAGATTTAAAATATCTCTTCTTCTTTTCCTTTCGTTTATTACCAAAATATAATTCTCTTTAGGAAAAAATAAATAAGCAGAATCTCTTTTTAAAGATTTTTCCAAGAACTTTAAGGAAAACTCAGCCTTTGGTAAAAATTTATTTCTACTTGATGAGAGTAACAAAGTTAACCCTCTAAACTCTATAAGATAGGTGTTATCATCTAAGAATATAAATTCAACTTGGGGTTTAAAAATTCTTTTTTTCTCCTCTAAGGGCTCATTTTTTTGATAGATTTCTTTAATGGAGAAGTGACTCAAATAATCCTTTAAAGGAGTCTCCTTAAGAAATAAAACACCCTCAAGCTCATTTACCCCCATCTTCTTTAAAAGAGGTATTAACAGAATGTTTCTCTCAAGAGCGCTCCTTTCCTCCTCATCAGTTATTAAATAAAATTTTTCATAATCTTTAATAAGAAAAGCCTGAAGAGTATAAAGTTTAGGCCAAAAAATAAAGGAGGTCCTTGCATAAAAACTTTTCAATAGGCTATAACTTAAAAAGGCTATTATGCCAAAGGTCACCAATTTATATAACCTTTTGATTTCTATCTTCCATAAAAGAATTCCAGAGATAAACAGAAAGAGATACCAGATAATAAAAAGGTTTACAGAAAAGGGTGGTCTAAAAAGGCAGGAAAACAGAGGGTTTTTTATATAAAAATTGAAAACCTTAGCTATTTTCTCCATAATAAAAATAGCCAGAGGTTCTGAAACAAAAGATAAAAGAGCAGAAAAAATAGAAATTGGAATAAAAAGGAGACTCCAAAAAGGAGTGGCTATCAGATTATTGAGAGGAGTGACTAAAGGGATTTTTCCAGAAATCTTTATGATTAGAGGAAAAGTAAAAAGGCTTACTAAAAGAGAAATGAAGAGAGCTGATAAAGGTTTATTCAAAAAGGGTGTTTTAAGGGAAGGTGAAATCTTTTCTCTATAAATCATATCACCTATTATAAGAGCAAGGGTTGCCAAAAAAGAGAGCTGAAAGGAGAGATTTCCAATAAGATTAGGATTAGCTATTAAGAGTAAGTCTCCTGTTAAAAAGAGAAGAAATAATAAGGGGGTATGCCGGAACAAAATTTTGCTTAGAATATAAACTACCAGAAAGAAAAAGGCTCTTAGGGCAGGAGGTTGAAAGCCTGAAAAAACCAAAATAATCAAGGCTCCGGGTAGAGCCAATAAATAAGCCCCGATCTGGATAGGAATTTCTGATTTTAAAAAAGGGGTATAACCTAAAAAAAATCGGAAAACCTTGTAAAGTAGTCCAAAAAGTACCGCTAAATTAAAACCAGAAATGGCTAATTGATGATAGAGTCCTTGATTTTTTAAGGTTTCCAAATATTCCTGGGGAAGTTGGGCTTCAACCCCTAAAACTAAGGCTTGAAAAAGGCCCTTGGCAAGAGGGGAGAGTTTTTCTGAGAATTGAAAAAGCCTAAATCTCAAAGTTTCAAAGAGATAGCCTTCCCCCTCAAGACAATAGATTCTCTCCTTCTCATTTAAATTAAACAATCCTTTTATCTCTTTAATTCTAAGTAATTCTTTTTCCTCAGGTGTAAAGGGATTAGCTCTCTTATACCATCTTTTCTCTATTAAAGAGACCTCACAAAGTTGCCCCGGCTTAAAGGAATAATTTTGGGAAGTAAACTCAATTAGATCTGATCCATCAAGCCTTGCCAAAATCCTCGTTCCATTATAAGAGGGCTCAACCTTTTCAATCTTCACTACATATCTTTCTTTAATTGAATCCTTTAAGCCATCAAGTTGATTAAAATATAAGGTTCCAAGCAGATAAAACACTAAATATAAAAGGAAGATTCTAAAACTTTCTTTTTGAGAAAAAAATAAAAAAACTAAAGGAAGAAAAAGGAGACTAAACCAAAGGGGAAGGTCATAATAAGCGGTAAATAACCCAAGAAACAGAGAGATGGTAAAGATAAAAAGGGGAGGATTTTTCACTCTCTTTTACCAAAAAGGAGAGTTCCTAATCTTACAATAGTTGCTCCCTCTTCTATAGCAACCTCAAAATCCTCACTGGTTCCCATAGAGAGTTCAGTAAAATACTCCCCAAAAAGAGGTTTTACCTCTTCAAAAAGAGCTCTCATTTTAGCAAAATAGGGTCTTACTCTTTCGGGATCCTTTTCAAAAGGAGGCAAACACATAAGACCTTTTACTACTAGATGAGAATAGGAGGCTATTTTTTCTGAAAAGCTCTTTAGTTCCTCTGGTAAAATTCCTGCTTTACTTTTCTCTTTTCCAATATTTATCTCAATGAAGACGGGTATTTTGAGATTTAGGGCCTTTGCCCTTTTCTCTATTTCCTCGGCAAGCTCAATTCTGTCAAGGGTCTCAATCACTTGAAATATCTTTAAAGCCTTTTTTACTTTATTAGTCTGAAGCCTTCCAATGAAGTGCCATTCTATGAAAAGATCCTTTAAGACTTCAATTTTTTTCTCTCCTTCCTGAACATAGTTTTCACCAAAAAGTCTTACTCCGAGCTCATAGAGAATTCTTATTTTTTCAGGAGATTGTTTTTTGGAGGCGCCAAGAAGCCTAACAGAACCACTCTTTCTTCCAGCCCTAAAGAGAGCCTTTTCAATCCTTTCTTGAACCCTTTCTAAATTTTCTTTAAGTTGCCTTCTTAGAAACTCTAACTCCTCCATTTTTCAGAAAAAACCCTCTTCTGTGAGGATGTAATCCATTTTCTCGTCCCAAGGATCCTGGGGAAGCTTTTCAATTATCTGAAAAGAAAAGGCAATACCTATTTTTAAAGCCTTCGTCTCTTTGAGAAATCTGTCATAAAAACCTCCCCCATATCCAAGCCTATATTTTTTGAGATCAAAAGCTAAGCCTGGAACAAGAATAAGGTCAAGCTCACAAGCTTCAATAGGAGAATCAATAGAAGGAGGCTCAAAAATTCCAAAAACTCCAGGAGATAGTCTTGCCAAATCCGTTACTTTATGAAAACTAAGTCTTTTCTCCTTTAGATGAGTTTTGGGTAAAAAGATTTCCTTTCCTTGCTTTAGGGCTTCCTCTATGGCGATAGTAAGATTCACCTCTTTATTTACTGGATAATAAAAAGCAATTCTTTGAGAATTTTTAAAAAAAGAAGAGTCAATGAGTTTTTGACAGATGCTCTTAGAATACTCAAACCATTCCTTTTCTGAAAGGGACTCTCTTAAGTCTTTAAACTTTTTTCTTAGCTCCTTTTTATCCATGTAAAAAAGAAAGGCCGACTATAAAGTCGGCCCACAAAAAGGAAAATTAAGGAATTTATTGAAAGCTCTTTATCTTGGGTGACCAGCTCTTCCTTTTTCTGCCACAAGAAGTCTTGTTAAAGCCCTCTGAAGAGCAGCCCGTGCTCTTGCATAATCTATTTGTTCAGCCTTTACTTGATATTCTTGAAGTCTCTTTTCTGCTCTTTCTTTAGCTCTTAAAGCTCTCTCCACATCTACTTCATGGGCTCTTTCTGCTGCCTCAACCAGAAAGGTTATTTTATTCCCAAATACTTTACAAAAACCTCCACTTATAGCTAACCATTCCTCACGCTCCCCTACCCTATATCTTAGAGGTCCAATTTTAACAGCTGCAACCATAGGAGCATGATTGGCAAGCACTCCAAATTCTCCTTCCACTCCCGGAGCAGTAACTATATCTACCTCTTCACTCACTACCACTCTTTCGGGAGTAATAACCTCAAGAAAAATCCTTGCCATAATTTTCCTCCTTAGCCTTCAAGGAGCTTCTTAGCCTTCTCCACAGCCTCTTCAATAGTTCCTACCATGTAGAAAGCTTGTTCAGGAAGATCATCATGTTTACCTTCCAGAATTTCTTTGAAACCTCTTATAGTGTCTTCTAGTTTAACATATCTTCCAGCAAGCCCAGTAAATTGCTCTGCCACATGGAATGGCTGGGAGAGAAATCTCTGAATCTTTCTTGCGCGAGCAACAATGATCTTATCTTCTTCAGAAAGCTCTTCAACTCCAAGAATAGCAATAATATCCTGGAGATCCTTATATCTCTGAAGCACCTGCTGAACTTGACGGGCAACAGTATAATGTTCCCACCCCACTATATTAGGATCAAGAATACGAGATTGAGAATCAAGGGGATCAACTGCAGGATAAATACCAAGCTCAGCAATCTGACGAGAGAGAACCACTGTTCCATCAAGATGGGCAAAAGTAGTGGCTGGTGCCGGGTCTGTTAAGTCATCGGCAGGCACATATACGCACTGAACCGAGGTGATAGACCCCTTAGTTGTAGAACAGATTCTCTCCTGGAGAGCTCCAATGTCAGTGGCAAGGGTTGGCTGATATCCAACAGCTGAGGGCATTCTTCCAAGAAGAGCAGAAACTTCTTGGTTTGCCTGGGTAAATCTATAAATGTTATCTATGAAAAGAAGCACATCCTGTCCTTCTTCGTCTCTAAAATATTCAGCAAGAGCAACAGCGGTATGAGCAACTCTTGCTCTATGTCCAGGAGTTTCATTCATCTGACCATAGACAAGGGCTGCTTTATCAATAACCCCAGATTTTTTCATTTCTAAGTAAAGCTCATTCCCTTCACGAGTTCTCTCACCTGCCCCGCAGAAAACGGAAATTCCACCATGCTCCATAGCAATATTGTGAATCATTTCCATCATAACCACCGTTTTCCCAACTCCTGCACCTCCAAAAGTTCCCATTTTTCCACCACGAGGGAAAGGAATTAACAAATCAAAAACTTTAATTCCTGTCTCTAACACCTTAATTTGGACATCAAGCTCTGTAAGAGGAGGAGCTGGCCTGAAAATAGGATAATACTTATTTGTCTGAATAGGCCCAACTTCATCAACAGGATCACCCACCGCATTGATTATCCTTCCAAGAGTTCCCTTTCCTACAGGTACCAGAAGTGGACCACCAGTCCAAAGAACCTCTTGGCCCCTTCGTAAGCCATCAGTATAATCCATAGCCACGCATCTTACGATGTTATCTCCTAATTGCTGAGCCACCTCTAAAACTAAATTCCACTCTCTATTGTCAATCATAGGATTAGTAACTCTTAAAGCATCAAGAACCTTAGGAACCTTTCCTGGCGGAAACTCCACGTCAACCACCGTTCCCATAATCTGAACTATTCTTCCAAAAACCTTTTCTTCAGCCATAGAACTCTCCCTCCTTTCCCTTTTATCCTTTGATGGCCTCAGCACCACCAACAATATCCATAAGTTCCTTGGTGATGCTGGCCTGTCTTACTTTGTTGTAATAAAGAGTTAACTGTTTAACCATATCCGAACAAGCTCTATTAGCATTATCCATAGCTGTCATCCTCGCTGCCTGTTCACTCACCGCAGTCTCTAACATAGCTGAAAAAACCTTTGTATTGAGATATAAAGGTAGTATCTGGGGAAGTAGTTCTTCCTCTTCAGGCTCATAAATAAAAGAACCTGAAACCTTCTTTTCACCCAATTCAAAAGAAAGGGGCAAAAATTTTTCAACCTTGGGAATTTGCCTAACAATATTTATAAAATACCCATAAATTAAGTATACCTCATCCCATTCTCCCTGAAGAAAAGCATTTATAGCTGACCGAGCAATTTTTCTTGCATCCTGCATAAGAACTCTTGCCATAACATCACCAAAAACTTCTCTCACTGAAACCCTTCTGCGAAAATAGGAAATACCTCTTCTTCCAACAAGAATCATTTCAACTTCTTTACCCTCTCTCTTAAAGAGGCCTATTAACTTCTCTGCCTCCCTAATAAGATTGCTATTAAAAGCACCACAAAGCCCTCTATCCGCAGTGATTAAAATAAGACCAACTTTTTTTACCGGATCCCTTTGTTGAAGATAGGGAATCCTTCCTTTATTTAAACCTGGTGCACTTAAAAGTTGTTCTAAAACTTCATCAAATTTTTCTCTATATGGTCTAAAGCCCTCAAGCCGCCCTTGAAGGGACCTCAGCTTAGCTGAGGCCACCATATTCATAGCCTTAGTTATCTGACCTATT